>NZ_MCAP01000011.1:0-446308 GCF_001858555.1 Salinicola sp. MIT1003 | reverse complement strand
AGAGATGGCGATAGCAGTAAGTCATGGCAACACCGTACCTGATGGCTCACGTGTTGCACTTGGTCATTGAGACCGCCTACTATTGGCATTTAAAAAAACTGCAGGGGATCTTGACGAGCTAATCAAAGTGAATAGTAACGAGCTGGCTTCGCTTGCAGCGATGCGAGACACCCTCCTCCCTAAACTCCTCTCTGGAGAGCTGACAATTCCCAGCGTCGAAGAGGCGCGGGCCGAACCGCAGGAAGCCGCCCATGTATAAAATCGACTCGGCCCAAAACCGCATTGCCCCGCTTGAAGCCAAACGCTTTGGCGAGCTGGGCTTTAGCGAGCGTAAGCATCTCCAGGAGTGGCTGGAGAACTGCCCACAGGCGTTGGCGCAGACGGATGGCGAAGAGCTACTGATCATCCAGAAGGAGTTCGATGGCTTCGACGATACCCGTGAGCGACTGGATCTTCTTGCCATCGATAAAGATGGCAACTTGGTGATCATCGAGAACAAACTCGATGATTCCGGGCGTGACGTGATCTGGCAGGCTTTGAAATATGCCGGGTACTGCGCGAATTTGAGCAAGTCACAGGTCGTCGATATCTACCAACGCTATCTCAATCAGAAGGCGCAGGAAGCTGACCAATCACCGGCTAATGCCGTGGACAATCTGGTCGAATTTCTGGAAGTCGATGGGTTAGAAGCCGCTCAAATCAATCGCATCAAGACGCAGCGTCTCATTCTCGTCGCGGCGCGCTATCGCAAGGAAGTGACCAATACCGTGCTCTGGCTAAGCCAGTTCGGGATTACCTGCAAGTGCTTTAAAGTTACGCCCTATCAGGCTGGTAGCGAGCTGTTCCTCAATGTCGAGCAGATCATACCGACACCGGAATCCACGGAGTTCATGATCGGCATGGTTGCCAAGGAGGATGAGGAGAAAAGTGCCGATACCGAACAGAAGCATCGACATCGGTTACGGCTGGACTTCTGGGAGCAGGCACTGGAGGCGTTCAATAACAGTCATTGCTCGCTTTATAACAATATTAGTCCGATGAAGGACCACTGGCTTAGCGCTGGCTCCGGCATCAGCGGCATGCCCTATCAGCTTACCTTTGGTAAAAACGAGATACGCATCGGGTTAAGCCTTCAGAACGGGCACGCTGAAGCCAATGCCTTCGTATTCGATCGGCTGGAGGCGCAGAAGGAGGCGATCGAAGCGAGCTTCGGCGAACCGCTGGTCTGGCTACCGTTACCGGCCAAGAAGGCCTGTCGCCTCCAGTACACCAAGGCTGTGGACGGTTATGACAAGGCAAACTGGCCGGGCATGATCGAGTGGATGGTATGGCATATGACTCGCTTCGAGAGCGCCTTGCGTGATCCGCTAAAGATCATTAACCAGCAACTGAAGCAAGCCAGTTTCGAGCATTCCGAATCGCTGTGACTTTATGACGAGAGTCGTTGTGCCGATAAAAAGAAATCAGCGCGTACAAAATTGAGGTTGTTGATGCTGGAAATTGACTCTTTGGAAGATATCGTCGCACTGCGTGAGAGCGTCGACGTCGAGTGCAAGCTGGCCCAGGGCCGCGATGGCAAGGGCGCTTTGCCCAAGGAGTTCTGGCCGACCTATAGCGCCTTCGCCAACACATATGGAGGCGACATTCTCCTCGGTGTCGCTGAAAAGTCGGGAAAGTGTTTTGAGCTGGCAGGTATCGTTAACCCCCAGAAAATCATTGATGAGTTATGGGCTGGACTCAATAACCCTGAGAAAGCCAGCGTTAATATCCTCCATGATCATTGCGTGAGGGTGCTTGAAATTGATGGGCAAACACTAGTACAGGTTCATGTGCCTGTCGCAGCCCGCAAGGACAAGCCTGTCTTCATCAAGGGCAACCCTCTAACAGGTACTTACCGGCGTTTGAATAGTGGCGATCAGCTGCAGACTAATGAAGTGGTGCGGCGCATGCTGGCTGAGCAGGCCGAGGACGAACGTGACGCACGTATCCTTCGCGGTTTTGATATGGGAGATATCGAAAAAGATAGTTTGCGTATTTATCGGCAGATGCTCAAGGATGCGAAGCCTGGTCATCACTATCTTGAACTCGATGACAAAGCGTTTTTAAAAAAGCTGCGTGGCTGGAGGAGAGATAGACTAACAGGTGAAGAAGGGCTGACATTGGCTGGCTTGCTGATGTTTGGGCGTTGGGAAGCCATTCAGGAAGCCGTTCCTCACTATTTCGTGGATTACCAGGAGCGGCCGGAGGCTAAAACAGAGCTTCGATGGATAGATCGTCTGGTCCCAGATGGGAGCTGGTCAGGCAATTTGTTCGACTTTTATCGACGCGTCTATCGAAAGCTGACAGCGGATCTCAAGGTGCCCTTCAAACTTTCGGAAGGGCGACGAAAAGATGATACGCCAGTGCATGAGGCCATTCGAGAGGCATTGATTAACACATTGGTACATGCTGATTATTCTGGCAGTGTGCCGGTTCTGATAGTTAAACGCCCGGACATGTTTGGCTTTCGTAATCCTGGCGATATGCGCATTCCGCAGGAAGATGCCGTAAAAGGAGGACTATCGGATTGCCGTAATAGAATTATGCATCAGATGTTTTTAATGATAGGCCTTGGAGAGCGGGCAGGTTCAGGATTGCCCAAGATTTATAGTGGTTGGGATTGGCGTCATTGGCGGCGCCCGGCTTTATATCAAAAATTGGAACCTCAACAGACTTTGCTGGAATTGAGGATGCTGGAACTGTTTCCTGATGGAATATTGAATCAACTGACCGACATGTTTGGTGAGGCTTTTCTTCATCTTCCCAGATTCGAAAGACTGATTCTCGCTACTGCCGCCACAGAGCAGGTCATCACGCATACAAGAATTTGCGAAATCACCACCCAGCATGCCCGTGATGTTACTGCGACGTTGCAACAGTTAGCAAAACTGGACTTTTTGAAGGCAAGTGGGCATGGCCGTGGCACGGTCTACCACTTGCCTGGCGAAAGCTTACCCACGCCCGAGCAGGTGTTTGGCGATACCATGGTATCTACTCCATCAGATCGTCTCGTTAGTGAGGAAGATGAAGTTATTGATAGAAATCAATATCTTGAGTCTTCTTTTTTCGACACGAGCTCCGTGGATAGCTCCGTGCGCCCTGTAGATAATGTAGAGGGCTCCGTAGATAACGCAGTGAGCTCCGTAGATAGCGGATCGGGCTCTGTAGATAGCGAGACGTCGTTAGGTAGCGAGCGCTACGATAAGAATGGTCGGTTGCTGACAACTGATCTGCCAGCGCCAATGATCCATGATCTCAAGCGGTTGTCCCCAACTTTAAGGAGTACGTTGGAGGACATGGCTAGCTTGCCTCGTCATAAGAGGCGTGTGACCCCGAAGGAACTCGAGAAAGTCATTCTGGACTTGTGTGATGGTCATTACATCACGCGTGCCTGTCTGGCTGAACTGGTACAACGAGAACCCGATAGCCTGCGTAACCAGTACCTAAAGAAAATGCTGCAAAATCATCTGCTTATTCAGGCTTTCCCTCAAGTACCGACTCACAATATGCAGGCGTATATGGCACGGCCCTCAAGTCGCGACCTTCAAGGTGCAATAGATGACTGAAGATCAGCTGGAGCAGCTCTGTCTCGAATGGTTCAGCGAGACCGGCTGGGAAACCGCTAGTGGGCCGGATATCGCGCCCGATGGCTCTGCCCCTGAGCGGGAGGACTATCGGCAGGTGTTGTTGCTGGTCGATCTCGAGGCGGCACTCTCGCGGCTCAATCCGCAGCTACCGGTGGACGCCATCCAGCAGGCTGTGGCGCAGGTTAGCAAGCCGGAAAGTCCCGACCCGGTGCTGGCCAACCGCGCATTCCATCGGCTGCTGTTGGACGGCGTGCCGGTGCAGTACAAGCAGGATGATGAGCCCGTCCATGATCGCGCCTTTCTGATTGACTTCGAGCATGTCGAAGCCAATCGCTTCCGGGCTATCAACCAGTTCACCATAACGGGTGCCAAACAGCCTCGGCGACCTGATGTGGTCTGCTTCATCAACGGTCTGCCGCTGGCGGTGATCGAGCTAAAAAGTCCCAGCAGCGAGGTTGCCGATATCTGGGATGCCTTCAATCAGGTGCAGACCTACAAGGCGGAAATTCCAGATCTATTCGTCACCAATGAAGCGATCATAGTGAGTGATGGCTACTGGACGCGTGTCGGCTCGCTGACGGCGGATCAAGAGCGCTTCATGCCGTGGCGTACGCTTAAGCATGAGGATGACAAGCCGCAACTGGAGTGGCAGCTGGAAACCCTCGTACGGGGCTTCTTCGACCGTGAGCTGTTCCTCGACTATCTGCGCTATTTCGTGCTGTTCGAGACTGACGCGGAGAAGGTAATCAAGAAGATTGCCGGCTATCACCAGTTCCACGCGGTGCGTGAAGCGGTCAAGGCGACCGTGATCGCCTCGCGGGAGATAGCCAGCGGTGTTGGCGAGAGGCGCGCTACCTATGGCGAGGAAGTCGTGCCCGGCAGCAAGAAAGCGGGCGTAGTGTGGCATACCCAGGGCTCCGGCAAGAGCATCTCGATGTGCTGCTATGCGGGCAAGCTGCTGCAACAGCCAGAGATGGGCAATCCGACGCTGATCGTCGTCACGGATCGCAACGATCTGGATGGCCAACTGTTCACGACCTTCAGCAACGCCCAGACACTGCTGAAGCAAGAGCCGGTACAAGCGGGAGATCGCGAGACGCTCCGTCGCCTGCTGGCCGAGCGTGAGTCCGGCGGCATCATCTTCACCACGGTGCAAAAGTTTGCGCTGCTGGATGACGAGAGTGGGCATCCCTCCCTGAACGAGCGTCACAACATCGTGGTGATTTCCGACGAAGCCCACCGCAGTCAGTACGGCCTGAAGGCAACCCTGAAGCAGGATGGAAGCTACAAGTTTGGCTTCGCCAAACACATGCGCGATGCGTTACCCAACGCGGCTTTCATTGGCTTCACCGGTACCCCGATCTCCAGCGAAGACAAGGACACGCGGGCCGTATTCGGCGACTACGTTTCGGTCTATGACATTCAGGACGCCGTCGACGATGGCGCCACCGTTCCCATCTTCTACGAGTCGCGTCTGGCCAAGCTGGAGATCAACCGCGAGGAGATCGAGCAGCTGTCCGGGCAGGTCGACGAGATTATCGAGGACGAAGAGGACACCGGGGCGCGAGAGCGCACCAAGGGCGAGTGGAGTCGCCTTGAGAAGCTCGTGGGCGCTCAACCCCGCTTGAGTCGGATCGCTGCTGATCTGGTTGAGCACTTCGAAACCCGCAACGCGGCGATCGAAGGCAAGGCGATGATTGTCGCCATGAGCCGCAGTATTTGTGCCCAGCTGTACAACGAAGTCGTCGCGCTGCGCCCTGAATGGCATGACAATGATCCAGAAAAAGGCGCCATCAAGGTCATCATGACCGGTTCCGCCGCCGATGACGCTCTGCTGCAACCTCACATCTACAACAAGCAGACCAAGAAGCGGCTGGAAAAGCGCTTCAAGAACCCCGCTGACCCGCTGAAGCTGGTGATTGTGCGTGACATGTGGCTGACGGGCTTTGATGCGCCTTGCTGTCACACCATGTACGTCGATAAACCCATGAAAGGCCACAACCTGATGCAGGCCATTGCTCGTGTAAATCGGGTATTCAAGGACAAGCCCGGCGGTCTGGTGGTCGACTACATTGGTATCGCCAATGAGCTGAAGAATGCGCTGAAGACCTACACCGACTCCAGAGGCAGGGGCCAGCCGACGCACAGCGCGGAAGAAGCATTGGCGCTGCTGCTGGAGAAGCTCGATGTCGTTCACGGCATGTTTGCCAAAGGGCCGAATAGCGATGGCTTCGATTACACCGGCTTCGAGGAAGCACCCCACAAACTGCTGGTGCCCACCGCGAACTACATTCTCGGCCTCGAAGACGGCAAAAAGCGTTTTCTCGATACCGTGCTGGCCATGAATAAGGCCTACTCCCTTTGCAGCACGTTGGACGAAGCACGCGAACTGCACAAGGAGCTGGCGTTTCTCTCGGCGGTGAAGGCGGCGCTGGTCAAGTCCACGAGCGTGGACCGCAAGCTGAGCGAGGAAGCGAAAAACTCGGCCTTAAAGCAGATTCTTGATAACGCCATCGTCGCCGAAGATGTTACGGATGTGTTCGCGCTCTGCGGTCTCGACAAGCCCAACATTGGCCTGCTTTCCGATGAGTTTCTGGAAGATGTGCGTCAGATGCCTTACCGCAACCTGGCCGTCGAGCTGTTGGAGAAGTTGCTGAAGGATGAGATCAAGGCCAAAACACGCAGCAACGTGGTGCAAGAGAAGAAGTACGCCGATCGCTTGCAGGAGACGCTGCGCAAGTACAACAACCGGGGAATCGAGACGGCGCAGGTGATCGAGGAACTGATCGCCATGGCTAGGCAATTCCAGGCCGAGATGGAGCGCGACGTAGCACTTGGCCTGAACGCCGATGAAATCGCCTTCTACGACGCCTTGATTACCAATGAGAGCGCCGTGCGTGAGTTGGGGGATGACACGCTACGAGCGTTGGCGGTCGAGGTAACCAATAAGCTTCGGAACTCCACCACCGTGGACTGGCAGGTCCGCGAAAGCGTACGTGCCAGGCTACGTATCCTGGTGCGCCGCACACTGCAGCGCTACAAGTATCCGCCGGACAAGTCGCCGGAAGTTATCGAACTGATTCTCAAGCAGGCAGAGCTGCTTTCAAATAGTTGGACCCAGTGACTAATATGACTGAAAAGATGATTCACTATAGTCAGGACTACGATACGGCTTTTGACCAGTTGCCCCACTACAAGGCTTATCCGCGCATGCGGCCTTTCGTTGGCAGCCAGTATGGGCGGCTCGGTGACAAGATCCTCATGATTGCGGAGAGTCATTACCTTCCAACTGATAGCACCGTTCATATGGATGCGGAGCGCTGGTACGCAGGCAGCGAAGCGGACTTGACTGGTGAACGCGAACCTCGCTGGATTCACACGCGAGGAATTCTCAATAAGTCAGCCGGCAGGTGGCGACCAAGGGGGCATACGATCTACCGACGACTGGAGCAGGCACTCGTCGAGGCAGGGTTCCCCGAAAGTGACAATACTTTCAAGTACGTCGCCTTCATGAATGGTTTTCAGCGACCCGCGGTCGAGGGGTTGAGTCTGAAGCCTCATGAAGCGGATCTGCGGGTGTCCCGCGATACTCTGAACGGCGTGGTAGCTGCGCTGAAACCCGACCAAGTGATCTTCGTCTCCTCGAAGGCCAGAAGGTTCCTCGGCGGCCAGCTAACAGTGGCGTCTCACGGCGTACCGCACCCCGCCTGCGCCTGGTGGTTCAGGGCTTCGAAACGCGGTACCGGGAGAGAGCGGTTCATCAATCTGGTGTCTGGTCTCTACTCTGAAGCAGAAGTCGATTACTCCTGAGCGAGGCGAGTTGTAAAACTCGCTCCGGTCGCCTGAGCCTTCGTGAATACGAAGGGTAATGAGGCCTTTATGGTTGGCTATCCTGCTCCCTTGACCTCTAGTCCTTTACAATAGACGCGATCGGACGTCGAGAGCCAAGGTGGTTCACCGCCATTTTAGCCAGCAGTTGAAATATTCAAATCATCGTTTCGATTAACTTTATAGGCCCGCCTCGGGCATTCAGGTTGGCTCCATCTGTTCAGCCGGTCTTTTTCGGCCCCTACTCCAGATTCTGAATCTGCTCTCTCATCTGCTCGATCAGCACCTTCAGTTCCACCGCGCAGCGGGTGGTGTCGGCGACGATGGCCTTGGATGAGAGGGTGTTGGCTTCGCGGTTGAGTTCCTGCATCAGGAAGTCGAGGCGTCGGCCGATGGGGCCTTTTTGCTTCAATTGGCGTTCGACTTCGGTGACATGGGTTTCCAGCCGGTCGAGTTCTTCGGCGACGTCGGCTTTCTGCGCCACCATCACCATTTCCGCTTCCAGCCGCTGCGGGTCGAGTTCGGCCCTGGCGCTTTCCAGCCGTTCGATCAGCTGCTTGCGCTGGCGTTCGAGAATCGTCGGCAGGTGGGCGCGAACCACGGCGACCTGTTCGCGCACGCCCTGGAGCCGCTCGCTGATCAGTTCCGCCAGGCGCTCGCCTTCGCGGGCGCGGCCGGTCTGCAGGTCGTTCAGTGCGGTCTCGAACAGTTCGAGCGCGGCGGCCTTGACGCTTTCCAGATCCAGACGCTGGGTGGCCATCACGCCGGGGTGGGCGAGCAGTTCCAGCGCGTTGGGCATCGGTGCTTCCGGCAACTGGGCGCGAACCTGCTCCAGCGCCTGGGAGAGCGCGGCGAGCTGATCGGCGTTGATCCCTGGCGCGGCGTTGCCTTCGGCTGGGTCGAAGCGCAGCGAGCACTCCACCTTGCCGCGGGCGAGACGCTGGCGCATCGCTTCGCGGAAGTGCGGTTCGAGATCGCGCAGGGCATCGGGAAGGCGGAAGTGGGGCTCCAGGTAGCGCTGGTTCACGGAGCGCAGTTCGAGCTGCAGGCTGCCCCAGTTGGCCTCGTGGGTCTGGCGGGAGAAGGCGGTCATGCTGTGGGGCATGGGAATTCCTTGAATCGTCGAGCTGGTCGGTCGAGTGTAACCCATCCGTGACGGCATTGGCCGCCGCTCGCTAGCCGTGAATGTGCGGCTGACCCGTGTAGAATGGCCGACCTCCATGAGGCGCCTTCGATGTGGCGCTTCTATCATTGATGTTTTGGATCGAGAGGCTTTCATGCGCCCGAGTGGACGACAACCCGATCAGCCCCGCGAGGTCACGCTGACCCGCGGTTTTACCCGTCACGCCGAAGGCTCGGTGCTGGTGAGCTTCGGAGATACCCAGGTGCTGTGCAACGCCAGCGTCGAAGCCGGCGTGCCGCGTTGGCTGCGCGGCAAGAACCAGGGCTGGGTGACGGCGGAATATGGCATGCTCCCGCGCGCGACCCACACTCGCGGCGGCCGTGAAGCGGCGCGGGGCAAGCAGGGCGGGCGCACGCTGGAAATCCAGCGCCTGATCGGCCGTTCGCTGCGGGCGGCGGTGGATCTGAAGAAGCTCGGCGAGTTCACGATCACGGTCGACTGCGACGTGCTGCAGGCCGATGGCGGCACGCGCACGGCGTCGATCACCGGGGCCTGCGTGGCGCTGGTCGAGGCGCTGCAGTACATGCAGCGCAAGAAGATGATCAAGACCGATCCGTTCCGCCAGCTGGTCAGCTCGATCTCGGTGGGCGTCTACAAGGGCACGCCGGTACTCGATCTGGACTACCCGGAAGATAGCGCCGCGGATACCGACATGAACGTGGTGATGACCGAAGACGGCAAGCTGATCGAGGTACAGGGCACGGCGGAAGCGGAAGCGTTCTCCCGCGCCGAGCTCAACGGCATGCTCGATCTGGCCGAGAGCGGTTGTCAGGCGCTGTTTGCCAAGCAGCATGAGGCGCTGGGCATCCGCCGCTAAGGAAACACTGCCTAAATGTCTGCGCAGGCGAATCGCTGCGTTGCGCGGTGCTGGAGCGCCAGCCCGGTCGGAATCCTCACCTATACCCCATAGGCTCCGGTTGCTGCGCTCCGTGCGCCTTGCGACGGAATGCCGCCCACTTCATCCTGCTCGACGATTTATTCAGCGCTTCCCTAACGCCTGCCGACAGGCAAACGAGAAACGCCCCGATCCTGTGATCGGGGCGTTTCTCGTTGTGGATGATGCAATGATTCGGGACGACCGTCTCGAACGATCGTCAGCGCGATCCGCGAGCCGGGATCAGGATTTTTCCTTGATCATCTTCTCGCGTGCCAGGCGTGCCTGCTCTTCCTCGTAGGTGGGGAAGTCGACGTAGCCGCGAGCATCGCCGCCGTAGAAGGTGTCCGGATCGAACTCGGCCAGCGGCCAGTCGTTCTGCAGGCGTTCGACCAGATCCGGGTTGGAGGTGAACGGGCGGCCGAACACCGGCAGGTCGATGATGCCGTCGTCGACCAGGCGCTGCGCTTCCGCCTTGTCGAGGTTGCCGGCGAACAGCAGCGTGCCGTGATAGGCGTCGCGGAACTTGCGCAGGAACTCGCGCGGCAGCGCGTTCTGCCCCTGGGCGCCCTGATCCATGATATGGACATAGGCCAGGTTGCGCTTGCTCAGCTCTTCGGCGAGGTAGAGATAGGTGCCTTCGATGTCGTCATACAGCGGCATGTCGAACAGCGTGCCGTAGGGCGTCAGACGCACGCCGACGCGATGCTCGCCGATCAGAGCGATGGAGGCGTCGATCGATTCGAGCAACAGGTGGCAGCGATTTTCCCGCGAGCCGCCGTACTCGTCGGTGCGATCGTTGATGCCGGCGTTGATGAACTGCTCGAGCAGATAGCCGTTGGCGCCGTGCAACTCGACCCCGTCGAAGCCGGCATTGCGCGCGTTGAGCGCGGCCTGGCCGAAATCCTCGACCAGCCGGCGGCACTCTTCGGTCGTGGCGGCGCGGGGTTTGGTGGCCGCCAGCATGTCGGGCTGCCCGTCTTCGTTGTAGCCGAAGGCCATGCCGCCTTGCTTATCGGAGCTGCTGATCGGCGCGGCGCCGTTCAACTGGATCGAGGTATGCGAGACACGGCCGACGTGCCAGGTCTGGCAGAAGATCACGCCGCCGCGTTCATGCACGGCCTGGGTCGCTTTCTTCCAGCCGGTGATCTGGTCGGGGCCGAAGATGCCCGGGTTGAACAGGTAGCCCTGGCCCTCGCGGGAGATCGGGCTGCCTTCGGAGATGATCAGCCCGGCGCTGGCGCGCTGGCGATAGTAGAGCGCGCCCATCTCGTCGGGCACGTCACCCTTGGCGCGGGCGCGGGTCATCGGCGCCATGACGATGCGGTTGTTCAGGCGGGTACCGGCAAGATCGAACGGTTCGAAAAGCGATGTCATATCGTGAACTCCTTTTTACGATGCCGTAATCAGCGATGATGTCGTAATCAATGATGACATTGGCCTTGTGACGTCAGGCCAAAAGCAAAACGAGCCCGATCTGGGCTCGCGGTCATTGGACCAAAGTCTAGGAAACAATTAGCCAGCCAACAATGAATCCTTGTGACTGGCCCGATACAGGAAAGCTATCGCCGGCTAACAGCGGTCGCTGGATCGCTGTCGTGAGGCGTGTTCAGACCACCGAGGTCATGCCGCCGTCGACGAACACGTTCTGCCCCGAGACGAAGTTCGATGCGCCGGAGCAGAGGTAGATCAGCGTGCCGACCAGTTCCTCGACCTGGCCCCAGCGTTGCGCCGGGGTGCGCTTCTCGATCCAGGCGTTGAAGTCGTCGTCCTGCCATAGCGCCTGGTTCATGTCGGTCTGGAAGTAGCCGGGGGAGAGGCAGTTGACCTGGATGCCGTAGCGGGCCAGATCCGCCGCCATGCCCTGGGTCAGCAGCGCCACGCCACCCTTGGAGGCGGCATAGGGCACGATGGTTTCCCGGGCGAGCTTCGACTGCACCGAGCCGATGTTGACGATCTTGCCGCTGCCGCGCTCGGACATCGCCGGGCTCAGCGCCTTGGAGACATAGAAAGCGCTGGAGAGGTTGGTGGCGATTACCGCCTCCCAGTCGGCGGGGTCGAAGTCGTTGAACGGGGCGCGCTTCTGCAGGCCGGCGTTGTTGACCAGAATGTCCGGCACGCCGAGACGCTCGATCAGCGGGTCGATGGCGGCCTTCACGGCCTCGGCATCGGTCACGTCGAATGCCACCGCATCGACGCTGGCGCCGGTTTCCGCCGCCAGCTTCCGGGCGGCTTCCTCGGCCGCTTCCTGCCGGCGCCCGTGAAGAATCACGTGGGCGCCCTGTTCGGCCAGCCCGCGGGCCAGCGCGTTGCCCAGCCCGCGCGTGGAACCGGTGACCAGCGCCAGCCGGTCGCGAATGTCGAATAGGTCTTTCATCGTTCTCCCTTATGGCCAATCTCAATGGCTAGCGCGTCTGCGATCTAGAAAATCAGGTAAACCACGCAGGCCAGCACGAACCCGACCAGGGACTCCAGCGCCTGCTGCACGGTCCAGGTCATCAGCGTGGTCTTGACGTCCATTCCCAGCAGGCGGCCCACCAGCCAGAAGCCGGAGTCGTTGACGTGGCCGGCGAAGACCGAGCCGGCGGCGGTGGCCAGCGTGATCGCGACCACCTGCATGGCGGAGAAATCGCCATTGGCCACGGCCGGCGCCATCAGCCCGGCGGCAGTCACCAGCGCCACGGTGGCGGAACCCTGCGCCAGACGCATCACCACGGCGACGAGGTAGGCGGCGGCGATGACCGGCAGGCCCAGGTCGCTCATCGAATCGGACAGCGCATCGCCGATGCCGGAAGCCTGCAGCACGCCACCGAACATGCCGCCGGCGCCGGTGATCAGGATTACCGAGCAGATCGGCCCCAGCGAGGAGTCGACGATCTTCTCCAGGGCGCTGCCGCCTTCGCCGCGACGGCTGCCCAGCACGTAGATCGCCACCAGTACCGAAATCAGCAGCGCGATCGGCGTCTCGCCCAGCGAGGAGAGGAACTGGAACCAGGTGGCGTCGCTGTCGGCCACGCCGGCGGCGCGGGCGAAGTCGAGCCCGGTGTTGAGAAAGATCAGTGCCAGCGGCAGCAACAGCAGCGCGATGACCGTGCCGACGCCAGGCGGATTTTGAATCTCGTCGTTGTCCTGGCCGCCGAACAGGCTCACTTCCAGCCGGAAATCGAAGCGGTTGGCGGCGAAGCGCCCCCACAGGTAACCGGAGAGATACCACATCGGGAAGGCGATGAGGATGCCCACCAGCAGCACCAGCCCGAGGTTGGCGCCGTAGAGCTCGGTGGCGGTGACCGGGCCGGGATGCGGCGGCACGAACACGTGCATCACCGAGAACGCCGCCGCCGCCGGCAGGGCGTAGAGCAGCACCGGACCACCCAGACGCTTGGCCACGGCGAAGATGATCGGCAGCATCACGATCAGGCCGGCATCGAAGAAGATCGGAAAGCCCATGATCAGCGAAGCGATGCCCAGCGCGAACGGGGCGCGGGCCTCGCCGAACAGCGATACCATCCGTTCCGCCAGCACCTGGGCGCCGCCGGAGTGCTCCACCAGCTTGCCCAGCATCGCGCCGAAGCCGACCAGCAGTGCCACCGAACCCAGCGTGCCGGCGAAACTGTCGGTCATGGTATCGACGATGGCGCCGGCGGGGATGCCGGTGGCGAACGCGGTCAGCAGGCTGACCAGCACCAGTGTCGGAAAGGCGTGCAGATGAAAGCGAATGATGAGGATCAGCAGCAGTGCGATCGCTGCCGCGGCGATACCCAACAGCGGTCCTGCCGTCAGGGTTTGCGTCCAGTCGTCCATGAGGCTCTCCCGGAAGTGGTCATTGCGATTCCACCGTTGCACGAAGCCAGAGCACGGCCAATACGACGTTGGTGGCCGGCCGCGCGAACGGTCTGAGCGGTGGCCAGATACGGCCAACACTGGCTGGGTCACTCTCAGCGTCGGACAGCTGGTCACGTATCGCCAATTTTTTATCGCCTGATGGCTGCAATCATTGCGGCCATCAGCCATGAGTCACTGGCGCATGCTAGGCTCAACGGCAGCCACGACTGTTTTCTCGAACTGTTTTTTCGAACCGTTTTTTGAATCGGTTTTTGAACCGTTTTCTGGACCGCTTTCTGGAGATGCCCGTGCTTCACTTTCCGCCTTGTCGTTACCAGTCGGCCGACCCCGAGACGGCCGGCGCCCCGAACGAAGACCCGTACCGCTGGCTGGAGGCGATAGATGGCGCCGAGTCGCTGGCCTGGGTCGAGGACCAGAACCGCCGGACGCTGGCGCGCTTCGCGGACGCCGAGTTCGCGTCGCTGGAGACCGGATTGCGCGAGATTCTGGACGCCGACGACCGCATTCCGTTCGTGGTGAAACGCGGCGAGCATTACTACAACTTCTGGCAGGACGCCGAGCATCCGCGCGGGCTGTGGCGTCGCACCACCTGGGATTCCTATCGGCAGGCACGGCCGGCGTGGGAGGTGCTGATCGACGTCGACGCGCTGAACGCCGCCGAAGGGGAGAACTGGGTCTGGCACGGCGCGAGCTGCCTGGAACCGGCGCATCCCGGCGAGCCCTGGGAGCGAGCCTTGATCTCGCTCTCCCGCGGCGGCGCGGATGCCGACGTCACCCGCGAGTTCGATCTGATCGGCAAGCGCTGGGTCGGGGGCGGGGTCGATCGCGAAGGCGAGGCCGGTTTCGCGCGGCCGGAGGCCAAGGGCGGCATGAGCTGGATCGACCGCGACACGGTGTTCGTCTATACCGACTTCGGTGGCGCCGACTCGGGCTCGGAAAACGATTCGCTGACCAGTTCCGGCTATCCGCGGCGCGTCAAGCGCTGGCGGCGGGGCGAGCCGCTGAGCGAGGCGGAAACCGTCTTCGAGGCCGCCGAGCAGGATTTGATGGCCGTCGCCTTCCACGATAGCACTCGCGGCTTCGAACGCGACTTCATCCATTACGCGCTGGCGTTCTACGAGCAGCGTCTGCTCGAAATCACGCCGGATGGACAGCATGTGCCCATCGAGGTGCCGCTCTCCGCCCAGGCATCGGTCCATCGGGAATGGTTGCTGGTCCATCTGCGCGAGGACTGGACCCTGAATAGCGGGAAAGGCGGGAAAGGCGGGAAAGGCGGGAAAGGCGGGAAAGGCGGGAAAGGCGGGAACGGCGGGAACGACGGGAACGACGCCGCCGTGACGTATCCCAGCGGTGCGCTGCTGGCGATCGACTACGAGACGTTCAAGCGTGGCGATCGCGACTTCACCACGCTGTTCGTGCCGGATGCGCACCGCTCGCTGGAAGGTTTCGAGTGGACACGGCACTACCTGGTGCTGGATGTCCTCGAGGACGTCAAGCATCGCCTCCAGGTGCTGACACCGGGGCAGGGCGACGACTGGTCGCCGCGGCCGTTGGCCGGGTTGCCCGCGACCGGCGAGATCGGCGTCGCGGCCGTCGACGACGAGGAGAGCGATGAGGTCTTCGTCATCATTACCGACTATCTCACGCCCACCACGCTGGCGCGCCTGGACCTGAAACATCGGGATTTGGCGCAACTAGACGCGCCGCCGGAAACGATCAAGCGCGCCCCGAGCTTCTTCGAGACGCAAGGCATGCAGGTGATGCAGCGCTTCGCCACCAGCCTGGACGGCACGTCGATTCCCTACTTTCTGGTGCTGCCGGCCGGCGCGGGAGATCCAGCGAACGGCAACGATGACAGGCCGACCGCGCCGCTGCCGACGCTGCTCTACGGCTACGGCGGCTTCGAGATCTCGCTGACGCCGCACTACATCGCCGGCGCCGGGCGCAGCTGGCTTTCCCGCGGCGGCGCCTACGTGGTCGCCAACATTCGCGGCGGCGGCGAATACGGCCCGCGCTGGCATCGCGCCGCGCTCAAGGGCGAACGGCACAAGGCGTTCGAGGACTTCGCCGCCGTCGCCGAGGATCTGGTCGCCACCGGCGTCACCACGCCGGACAAGCTCGGCATCCAGGGCGGTTCCAACGGCGGCCTGCTGGTCGGCAACATGATCACCCGCTACCCGGATCACTTCGCTGCGGCGGTGTGCGAGGTGCCGCTGCTCGACATGCAGCGCTACCACCTGCTGCTGGCGGGCGCCTCGTGGATGGCGGAGTACGGCGACCCGGACAGCGACGACTGGGACAATTTCCTCAAAGACTACTCGCCGTATCACAACCTGTGCGAGGGCGTGGATTATCCGACGGTGCTGTTCACCACCTCGACCCGGGACGACCGCGTCCACCCCGGCCACGCCCGCAAGATGATGGCGCGCATGGAAGCGATGGGCGCGGGCGACGCCTACTACTACGAAAACACCGAAGGCGGCCACGGCGGCGCGGCGGACAATGCCCAGCGGGCGAAGCTGGGCGCGCTGGCGTGGCGGTTCTTGTGGAACGAGCTGGGTGCTGGCGAGTGAGGCATCCGAGGCCGAGCGGGGAGCTTTGAACGCGATCTCTTTTGGTGACGCGGCGAGAGCTGCGTCATACTGCGGCCCATTCAATATCTCTTCTGGAAGACCCGATCGATGAGCCAGAACGCTATCAAGCTCGGCGTGGTGATGGACCCCATCGCCGATATCACCTACAAGAAGGACACCACCCTGACGCTTTTGTGGGCGGCGGAAGCGATGGGCTGGTCGCTCTACTATCTCGAGCAGGAAGATCTCTACCTTTACGAAGGGCGCGCCATGGGCAGCGTGCGCCCGCTGAAGGTGCATCGCGATCCGCAGCACTGGTATGACCTGGGCGAGCGCGAGGCGATGCCGCTCGGCGAGCTCGACGTGATCCTGATGCGCAAGGATCCGCCGGTGGACAGCCACTTCCTCAACGCCGTCCATCTGCTGGCGTTTGCCGAGCGGGAAGGCACGCTGGTGGTCAACCCGACCCGGGCGCTGTTCGAGTGCAACGAGAAGCTGTTCGCCCAGCAGTTCGCCCACTGCATTCCGCCGACGGTGGTCTCCTGCCGTGATGCGGTGCTGCGCGCCTTCCAGGCCGAGCATGGCGATACCATCTTCAAACCGCTGGACGGCATGGGCGGCACCGGCATCTTCCATATCGGCCCCGAAGGCCGCAATCTCGGCGCGGTGATCGAGCAGCTCACCGAGCGTGGCCAGCGCCAGATCATGGCCCAGCGCTATCTGCCGGAGATCAAGGATGGCGATACGCGCATCCTGCTGGTCGACGGCGAGCCGGTGCCCTACGGGCTGGCGCGCATTCCCAGCGCCGGCGAGACCCGCGGCAACCTGGCCGCCGGCGGCCGCGGCGTCTCCCGCGAGCTGACGGATCGCGACTACTGGCTGGTCGAACAGGTGCAGCCGATGATCCGCGAGAAGGGCCTGCTGTTCGTCGGCCTCGACGTGATCGGCGACTACATCACCGAGATCAACGTCACCAGCCCCACCTGCGTGCGCGAGATCGACGACCAGCGCGGCACCGATATCGCCGCCCAACTGATGGCGGCGATCGCCAAGCGACTCGGCTGATCCGGTCTAGCCGGGCACAGGTGATACACTGGACCCCTTTCCTCCATGACTGGCGGTTCGCGGCCTGTTTGCCGGGCCGGGCCGCTGCGCGATGCCCGACGGAGCCCTATGTCCACGAATAGGCCAACATCCATGCCCATGCCGATGCAGAGCCTCAAACACTATTTCCTGATGGCGATGCCGCACCTGGAAGATCCCAACTTCGCAGGGACGCTGACCTACCTCTGCGATCATGACGACGACGGCACCCTGGGCGTCATCGTCAATCGCCCCTCGGAGCTGACGCTGGACGGGCTGTTCGAGCAGCTCGATATCGAATCCGAGCCCGGCCCGCACAACGACGTGCTGGTCTACAACGGCGGGCCGACCTACCGCGATCGCGGCTTCATCCTGCACCGCGGCAACGCCAGCGACTGGGATTCCAGCATCCAGGTCGCCGACGGCCTGGCGCTGACCACATCGATGGACATGCTGCAGGCGATCGCCCAGCGACGCGGCCCGGAGCAGTACCTGGTGACGCTGGGATGCGCGGGCTGGAAGTCCGGCCAGCTCGAGGACGAGCTCAAGCAGAACACCTGGCTGACCGTCGAAGGCGACGCCGCGATCCTGTTCGAGCGCCCGCCGGAGCAGCGCCTGAGCGCGGCCGCCGGCATCCTCGGGGTCGATCTCAACCTGATGACCCGCGACGCCGGGCACGCCTGATGGCAGCGGCGATGGATGGCAAGCTGGGCCGGCGTCTCGTCATGGCGTTCGATTACGGCACGCGGCGTATCGGCGTGGCGGTCGGCAACGAGATGCTGTGTTCCGCCAGCGGGCTGGAACCGCTGACCGCCCGCGACGGGATCCCGGACTGGGTCAAGGTCGAAAAGCTGCTGAAAGAGTGGCAGCCGGATCTGCTGGTGGTGGGGCTGCCGATTCACGACGACGGCAGCGAATCCGAGATGAGCGTGCGTGCCCGCAAGTTCGGCAACCGCCTGCACGGGCGCTTCGGCAAGCCGGTCGAGATGTTCGACGAGCGCGGCACCACCCGCGCCGCCAAGCTGATCGCCCAGGGGCAGGGCCACAAGGGCAACTACCGCGATCGCGGCGTGGATGGCATCGCCGCGCAGTTGATCCTGGAGAGCTGGTTCAACCGCGAGTCGCTTCCGTCCGGTATCCCCGACGTACGGTGACCATCGCTTGAGGAAGAGAATGGATGTCTGATGATGTCGGCGCTCGCCTGCGAGCCCTGAGAACCTTTCGCGGCATCTCCCAGCGAGAGCTGGCCAAGCGCTGTGGCGTGACCCACTCCAGCCTGTCGCTGATCGAGCAGGGCAAGGTCAGCCCCTCCGTCAGCTCGCTGAAGAAGATCCTCGACGCCATTCCCATGAGCGTGGGGGATTTCTTCACCATGGATCTGGAGAACCGTAACCAGGTCTTCTTCGGCGCCGACGAGCTGACCGATGTCGGCGCCGGCGACGTGATCTACAAGCTGGTAGGGGCCAACCGGGAGTCGCGGGCGCTGTCGTTCATGATCGAGACCTACCCGGCCGGCAGCGATACCGGACGCGAGATGATCGCCCATCAGGGCGAGGAAGCCGGGGTCGTGCTCGAAGGGGAGATCGAGATCACGATCGGCGCCCAGACGCGGACATTGGCGCCGGGCGAGGCGTACTACTTCAACACCAACATCCCCCACCGCTTCCGCAACCCCGGCAAATCGGCCTGCCGGCTCGTCAGCTGCGCCACCCCCGCCAAGACGTTCTGATCGCTCGTGGCGGCCTGCCACGAGCGGTATCGTTTCATGACGACGGGTTCACGACGACGGGTTCACGACGACGGGTTCACGATGACAGCGACATCCAGACGCTCTTGAGCTCGGAGTACTCTGCCAGCGAGTGGTGCGACTTGTCGCGCCCGTTGCCGGACTGCTTGACGCCGCCGAACGGAACGGTCTGGTCGCCGCCGGCCCAGTTGTTGACGAAGACCTGGCCGGACTGAAGACGCCGCGTGACCCGCATGATGCGATCGATGTCCTGGCTCCAGAAGCCGGCCGCCAGCCCGTAGTCGCTGTCGTTGGCCATTGCGATCGCCTCCTCCTCGGTATCGAAGCCGAACACCGACAGCACCGGACCGAAGATCTCTTCCCGGCCGATGACCATGTCGTCGGTGACGCCGTCGAACACGGTCGGGCCGATGAACAGGCCCGGCCCGTCGAGGGCTTTGCCACCCCATGCGCAGCCGCGCCCCTTCCTCTACGCCCTGACGGATGTAGTCCAGCACCCGCTCGTACTGGGTACGGTCGACGATGGCGCCCATGAAGCTTTCCGGGTCCAGCGGATCGCCCGGCTGCATCGATTCGGCGGCGGCGAGCAGCCTGTCGATGAAGGCCTCGCGCACGCTGTTTTCCACCAGCAGGCGTGACCCGGCGATGCAGACCTCGCCCTGGTTGTAGAAGATCGCCTCGGCGGCGTGGCGGGCCACCCGGTCCAGGTCCTTGCAGTCGGCGAAGACGATGTTCGGGCTCTTGCCGCCGCACTCGAGATACACCCGCTTCAGGTTGGATTGCCCGGCGTACTGCAGCAGCTGCTTGCCGACGCCGGTCGAGCCGGTGAAGGCGAGGCAGTTGACCTCCATGGACAACGCCAGGGCCTTGCCGACGGTGTGGCCGAAGCCCGGCAGCACCTGGAAAACCCCGCTCGGCAGGCCCGCCTCGCGCACCAGCGAGGCCAGATAGAGCGCGGAGAGCGGCGACTTCTCGGAGGGCTTGAGGATGACGCTGTTGCCCGCGGCGAGCGCCGGGCCGATCTTCCAGGCCGTCATCATCAGCGGGAAATTCCATGGCACGATGGCGGCGACGACACCCAGCGGCTCGCGCAGCACCAGCGCGAGGGTATCGTCGCCGGTCGGCGCCACCTCGCCGTAGAGCTTGTCGATCGATTCGGCCTGGTGGCGGATGCAGCCGATGGCGCCGCTGACATCGCTCTGGGCGCTGTTGATCGGCTTGCCCATGTCCAGCGTGTCGAGCAGGGCCAGCGTGTCGCGATGGCTCTCCATCAGCGCGGCCAGGCGCAGCAGCGCGTGTTTGCGTTCGGTGGGCGCCAGCCGCGCCCAGTCGCCACGCGTAAACGCCGCGCGGGCCACGGCCACCGCCTTGTCGGCGTCGGCGGCATCGCAGCTCGCCACATCGGCCAGGGTGTCTCCCGTCGCGGGGTTGATCGTGGCGAAGGTCTCGCCGCTTTCGGCCGCCACGAACTCGTCGTCGATGAAGGCGCGTGTCTCGAGACTGGCGGCAAGGGCGGCGGCCTTGGCCTGCCAGTCGGCCAGCGTTGGCGTCAGGCTCATGTCGTTGTCTCCTTCGTTGCCGAAATGGTGGCCCCCCGGGCCTGCAGTCGGCGTGCGGTTTCGTCCAGCGCGGCCGTCGCCAGCGCGAGCAGTTCGTCGATCTGGGCCTCGGTGATGACCAGCGGCGGCGAGATGATCATCGTGTCGCCCACCGAGCGCATGACCAGCCCGAGCTCGAAGCAGATGTCGCGGCAGGTTTCGCCGGCCTTGAGAGACTTGTCGAAGCGCGCCCCGGAGGCCTTGTCGGCGACGATCTCGAGCGCGCCGATCAGCCCCAGGGAGCGGGCCTCGCCGATGAGCGGATGTCGTTCTAGCGCCTTCCAGCGCTTGGCCAGATACGGCCCCGTCACCTGGCGCACCTGCTCGACGACGCCTTCGGCCTTCATCAGCCTGAGGTTCTCGAGCGCAACGGCGGCGCAGGAGGGGTGCCCGGAGTAGGTGAAGCCGTGATGGAATTCGCCGCCGTCGTCGATCAGCGTCCGGGCGACCCGGTCGCCGACCAGCACGCCACCGATCGGCAGGTAGCCTGACGACAGGCCCTTGGCGACCGACATCAGGTCCGGTTCGAGACCGTAGTGAACGCTGCCGAACCATTCGCCCAGACGGCCGAAGCCGCAGATGACTTCGTCCACGACCAGCAGGATGTCGTAGCGCGACAGCACGTCCTTGATCGCCGGCCAGTAGCTTTCCGGCGGGATGATCGCGCCGCCCGCGCCCTGCACCGGCTCGGCGATGAAGGCCGCGACCTTGTCCGGCCCTAGCGCCTGGATGCGCGCCTCCAGCGCCTCGGCGCAGACCTTGCCGAACGCGTCGGGCGACATCTCCTGCCCCTCGCCGAACCAGTAAGGCTGGCGGATGTGGGCGATACCCGGCACGCACGGCCCGCCCTGGGCCTGCATCGGCGCCATGCCGCCCAGGCTCATGCCGGCCACGGTCGAGCCGTGATAGGCGTTGTCGCGGGCGATGATCCACTGCTTTTCGGGCTGGCCCTTGAGCGCCCAGTAGCGGCGCACCATGCGCAACACGGTGTCGTTGGCCTCGGAGCCGGAACCGGTGAAGAACACGCGGTTGATATGAGCCGGCGCCAGGCCGCAGAGGGTTTCGGCCAGTTCGGCCGCTGGCGGGTGGGTCGTCTTGAAGAAGCTGTTGTAGTAGGGCAGCTGCTGCAGTTGCCGGGTCGCGGCATCGACCAGCTCCTGGCGGCCGTAGCCCAGGTTGACGCACCACAGCCCCGCCATCGCGTCCAGAATCTGCCGGCCTTCGTCGTCCTCGATGTAGACGCCGTGGGCGGCGGTGATGAGTCGACTGCCTTCGTCACCCAGCGCCTTGAAGTCGGTGAAGGGATGCAGGTAGTGATCGCGGTCGAGCGCTTTGAGTCTTGCGGCGCCTGGCGGTGTCATGGCGTGCTCCTCCTGGGGGGGGTGCCGGATTTGTGTCGTCGGCGGGACGCTCCACGGGTCAGACGTGACGCAGATACCAGTCGTACTCGAGCCTGCTGACCACCTGCATGGCGGACGCGCGCTCGGCGCGGCGGTTCGCCAGGAACACTTTCAGGAAGTCCCGACCGAGCGCCTCGTTCAACACTTCGGACCGCTCGAGCAGCTCCAGCGCCCGAGACCAGCTGTTGGTCAGTACCGGGTCGAACTGCTCGTAGGCATTGCCGGTGACGATCTCTTCGGGAGAGATCCGGTTGGTGATGCCGTGAATGACCGAGGCGAGCAGGGTAGCCAGCAGCAGGTAGGGGTTGGCATCGGCGCCGCCGACACGATGCTCGATCCGCCGCGCGGCATTCGGCCCGGAGGGAATGCGCAGGGCCACGGAACGGTTGTCGAAGCCCCAGGTCGGTGCCATGGGGACATAGAGCCCCGGCTGAAAACGGCGGAAGGAGTTGAGGTTCGGGGCCATCAGGGCGACGGATGCCGGCATCAGCCTGAGCAGGCCGCCGATGGCGTGGCGCAGCATCTCGGTGCCCAGCGGATTCTCATCGGCGGCGGCAAAGACATTGCGACCGTGGGCATCGAGCAGGCTCATGTGGACGTGCATGCCGTTGCCGGCTTCCGCGTCGTAGGGCTTGGCCATGAACGTCGCTTCGAAGCCATGATTGACGGCGATGCCCTTGATCAGGCGCTTGAGCAGCACCGCGCTATCGCACGCCTTGAGCACGTCGCTGCCGTGCACCAGGTTGATCTCGAACTGCCCCGGAGCGCACTCCTTGAGCGCCGTGTCCAGCGGGAGGTTCTGGGTGGCGGCCGCGGCCTGGATGTCGCCCAGGAACCCGGCGTACTCGTCGAGCTCCGAAATCGAATACACCTGGCTCGTGGTCGCGCGTTCGCCGGTTTCCGGCGAGCGGGGCGGCTGCACCCGGCCCAGGTCGTCCCGCGTGCGATCGACGATATAGAACTCGAGCTCCAGCGCGACGACGGCCGTGAACCCCATCGCCTCGAGGCGCTGCACCTGTTGCGCGAGGACGTTGCGCGGGTCGGCGAAGAACGGGCCGTCGTGCTCGTTGCGCATGGTCATCAGCAATTGTCCCTGGCGGCCGTCCCGCAGCCAGGGCGTCGGCATCAGGGTGCCGGGAATCGGGCGGCAGACCTGGTCGCAGTCGCCGATGTCCAGGCCCAGCCCGGTCTCCTCGATCGTGTTGCCGGTGATATCCAGCGCGAAGACCGAGCCGGGGAGATTGATGCCGTTGACGTAGGCCTTTTCGAGATTTTCCCGGGGAATCCGCTTGCCGCGCAGCACGCCATTGAGGTCGCTCAGCAGCAGATCGATGCTATCGATAGCGGGGTGACGCGCCAGGAAGTCACGAGCCTCGTCGACGGGAAGGGAGGACATGATGTCACCTGCGATCGTTTATTATGGTCGTTGATAGTGTTCCGCCTGCCCGGTATTGTTGTCAAATTATTTACGGGTTATTCGCTGTGCTTCCAAGTTAAATTTAGGCTATTTTATAATTAAATACCTGAATTTAAATGAATATATGGCGATACTTCTGTTTTCCAAGACCGGTGCGTGGCAAGAAAAGCAGACCATCACCTGTTGATAAAAACACAACGGATTCCGGTTCCGAGGAGGCATCATGCAGAAGCGTCCCCTGGTTGGTGTCATTGCCTGCCGCCGCGAGGTGGAAGGCCACCCCGCCCACATGGTCACCGACAAATATCTCGGCGCGCTGCGCGAGTACGGGCTGGAGCCGGTCATCCTGCCGGTCTGGCGCGACGGCGACGCTGGCGCTGCCGGCGCGCTGCTGGATCGTCTCGACGGCCTGATGCTGACCGGCAGCTACACGAACGTGCTGCCGAGTCGATACGATGCGGCGCGGGCGCCGGAAAACACGCGAGACGACCTGGATCGCGATCACGCCGCCATGCTGTGGGTGCCGCTGGCACTGGAACGGCGCCTGCCGCTGCTGGGGATCTGCCGCGGCTTCCAGGAGTTCAACGTGGCCCTTGGCGGCACGCTGCATCAGGCCGTCCAGCGTGTGCCCGGCCTGATGGACCACCGCGAGCCGGAAGGATCGAAAGCACAGCAATATGCGCCGAGCCACGAGATCGACATTCGGCCCGGCGGCCGCCTGGCCAGCCTCTACGGCGAGCGCCAGGAAGGACTGAAGGCGCGGGTCAACTCGCTGCATCAGCAGGGCATAGACCGGCTGGCGGAGGGCCTGTTCGTGGAGGCGGTGGCGCCGGACGGCCTGGTCGAGGCGGTTTCCCTGCCGGATGCCCCCGGCTTTACCCTGGCGGTGCAGTGGCATCCCGAATGGGAGCCCCGGCAGCACGCGCTCTACGATGCGATCTTCCAGGGGTTCGCCCGCGCCTGCCAGCCGCAGTGACGGGCGCTGCCGGCGCTCGCCCGTCCTTGGGCTTCGACCTTCCCGTGCGCCCTGTCGGCGTTTGATCCCAAGGAACTAGATGTCACGGAATCTAGATGACGAGAAACCTCGAGATGACGAGAAACCTAGATGCCGAGCCGGTCGCGTGTCTCGTAGTACCAGGCGCCCAGCGCCGATAGCGGCACGCGCAGCATGCGGCCGCCGGGGAACGGCTGGTGCGGCAGGCCGGCGAAGGCGTCGAATCGCTCGTCACGCCCGGTCATCACTTCGCTGATCAGGCGGCCGGCGAGGTGCGTGCAGGTCACGCCGTGGCCGGAGTATCCCTGGGCGTAATAGACGTTGTCGTTGATGACGCCGAACTGCGGCAGCCGATTCAGCGTCATCAGGAAGTTGCCGCTCCAGGCGTAATCCACCTTGATGTCCTTGAGCTGCGGAAACGTCTTGAGCATCTTGGGGCGGATGACGCCTTCGATATCGGCCGATCCTTCGCTGCCGTAGTTCACGCCGCCGCCGTACAGCAGCCGGTTGTCGCGCGTCAGGCGATAGTAGTCGAGCAGGTAGTTACAGTCCTCCACTGCCATGTCGTTGGGCAGCAGGCGCCGTGCGAGATCTTCGCCGAGAGGCTCGGTGGTGATGATCTGCGTCCCGCAGGGCATGGATTTTCGCTCGAGCTCCGGCATCACGCCGCTCATGTAGGCGTTGCCGGCCATGACGACGCGGTCGGCCCTGATGGTGCCGCTGGCGGTCCTCAGCGTGACCGGGGCGCCATGCTCGAGGGACAGGACCGGGCTCTGCTCGTGAATCACGCCGCCCAGCGACTCCAGGGCGGCTGCCTGGCCCAGCGCCAGGTTCAGCGGATGAAGGTGGCCGCCGGAGTGATCGATCAGCACGCCGGTATAGCGGTCGCTGCCGACCTCACGCCGGTAGGCGTCGCCTTCCAGCAGTTCGAGGCTGTCGTTGCCGTAACGCTGCCACAGCGCCTGATGATGCCTCAGGGCCTCGAGCTGCCTGGCGTTGCAGGCGGCAAACAGGTTGCCGTTGCGCAGGTCGCACTGGATGCCGTAGGTCGCGATGCGCTCGCGGATCACCCGGTTGCCCTCGAACGCCATGTCGCCCAATGCACGAGCCGTCTCGACGCCGTACTTGTCTTCGATCACGTCCATGTCGCGGCTGTAGCTGTTGACGATCTGGCCGCCATTGCGCCCCGAGGCGCCATAGCCGACGCGCGCGGCTTCCAGCACGATCACCTTCAGGCCTTTCTCGGCCAGATGCAGCGCCGACGACAGGCCGGTGAATCCGGCGCCCACCACGCACACGTCGCAGCTGACATCGGCCGACAGCGCCGGGCGCGCCGGCGCGGCATTGGCCGAGGCCGCGTACCAGGAAGCGGGATATTCGAGGGCTGGCGGCGGGTGTTTCACGT
Source organism: Salinicola sp. MIT1003 (assembly GCF_001858555.1). Classification (NCBI taxonomy): domain Bacteria; kingdom Pseudomonadati; phylum Pseudomonadota; class Gammaproteobacteria; order Oceanospirillales; family Halomonadaceae; genus Salinicola; species Salinicola sp. MIT1003. The sequence goes on along the minus strand of NZ_MCAP01000011.1, from coordinate 420,737 downwards.
CGGAAGGCGCGGACATCCTGGACTCCATGAATGAAAGAACGAAAGGGGTGAAGGCCGATCAGCGGGATCGGGCTTCCGACCACAACTGCTGCAGCAGCTGCAACTGCTCGCCGTCGACGGCGGGCGTCAGCGACAGCCGGGAGCGGGTGTCGGCATCGGGCATCACCGGCGGCTCGCGCAGCTCGGCGGTCAGCATCGGCTGTGCCGCGGCGTTGGGCGAGGTGTACAGGTTGTAGTTGGAGAGCTGGGCCGCGACGTCGGGGCGCAGCAGATATTCGATGAATTTACGCGCGCTCTCCGGATGGGGCGCCCGGGCCGGGATGGCCATCACGTCCACCCAGCGCTGCGAGCCTTCCTTGGGCACGAAGAAGCCGATATTGCCGTAGAGCTCCGGGTCTTCGCTCTTCTTGCTGGCCAGGTCGCCGTTGTAGGCGATGCCGGCGTGGATGACGCCGCTGGCGATCTGCTCGATGGCGGCGGTGGCATCGACGAAACCGACGAAGTTGTCGCGGGCGCGGGTGGCGATGACCATCTTCGCCGCCTCGACCCATGGCGCCTGCCCGACGCAGTCGAACCCCTCGCCCTGGTAGGCGCAGATGGTGGAGAAGGTGAACTGGGCATCCCCCTTGAGCAGGGCAAAGGGGTAATCGGCGTTGACGGCGGGATCGTACAGCAGCCCCCAGCTGGGGTCCGGGTCGGGGAAGGTGTCGGTGTTGTAGACGATGCCGGTCACGCCCCACTGATACGGCACGGTATAAGTGTCTTCCGGGTCGTAGGCCGGGTGGCGGAAATCCGCCATGATGTTGTCGATGCCTTCCAGTGCCTGGTCGTCCGGCGCGAGCGGCTGGATCAGCCCCGCCCCGATGAGGCGCGGCACGAAGTAATCCGACGGAATGACGATGTCGTACTGGGCGTCGCCGCCGGCGTTCAGCTTGGCCAGCATCTCGGCGTTGGAGTTGTAGTAGTTCTCCACCACGTCGATGCCGGTTTCGGCCTCGAAATTCGCGATGATCTCCGGATCCATGTACTCGGTCCAGTTGAACAGGTTCAGCTGTGACCGAGCGTCCGCCAGGGCGCTGCCGCTCATCACTCCCGCTGCCATCAAGACCGCCCAGTGCTTCGCTTTCATGGTGCCTCCTGGTTGCCTGTCCGTCGTCTTGCGAATCGTTGTTTCAAGATTCGTCGTCTCTCGTGAGCCGTCTCGTGAACCATCGTCTGAATCGTCGTCACGGCCCGGGTCAGACCCGCAGCAGCAGATGCTCGCGTTCCCATGAGCTGATGACGCGGAAGTAGGCGCGGTGTTCCGTGTGCTTGACGGCGAGATAGCTGTTGGTGAAGCGTTCGCCGAGGATCTCCGCCAGGGCAGTACACTCCCGCATGCGATCCAGGGCCGGGCCGATGTCGTCCGGCAGCTTGTTGCCGCTGGCCCAGGCCGAGCCGACCATTGGCGGGCGCGGTTCTATCTGGCCGATCATGCCGAGATAGCCGCAGGCCAGCGAGGCGGCCAGCACCAGATAGGGGTTGGCGTCGGCCCCGGGCAGCCGGTTCTCGACCCGGGTCGCGGCCGGGGTGGAGACGGGCACCCGCAGGCCGACGGTGCGGTTGTCCGTGCCCCAGTCGACGTTGATCGGCGCCGAGCCGCTGGCCTCGTGGCGAAGCAGGCGACGATAGGAGTTCACGTTGGGCGCCAGCAGCGGCATGGCGGCCGGCAGATAGCGCTGAAGGCCGCCGATGAAATGGTGGAACAGGGTGCTGGTCTGGCCCTCTTCACCGGCAAACAGGTTGTTGCCCTGGGCGTCGACCAGGCTCTGGTGAATGTGCATCGAGCTGCCCGGCTCGTTGGCCATCGGCTTGGCCATGAAGGTCGCGTACATGCCGTGGCGCAGCGCCGTCTCCCTGAGGACGCGCTTGAACATGACCACCTGGTCCGCCAGCGCCAGCGGGTTGCCGTGCTGGAAGTTGACTTCCATCTGGCCGGCGCCTTCTTCGTGGATCAGCGTGTCCAGGTCGAGGTGCATCGCCTCGCAGTAGTCGTACATCTCCTCGAACAGCGGATCGAACTCGTTGACCGCGTCGATGGAGAAAGACTGCCGGCTGCTCTCCTGGCGTCCGGTGCGGCCGATCGGCGGCTCGAGAGGATAGTCAGAGTCGATGTTGGTCTTGACCAGATAGAACTCGACCTCGGGGGCGACCACCGGTCGCCAGCCTCGCTGTTCGTAGAGTTCCAGAACGCGTTTCAGCACGTGGCGGGGCGAGAGATCGACCGGCTCGCCCGTCAGGTAGTAGCAGTCGTGGATGATCTGGGCGGTGGGGTCGTCCGCCCAGGGCACCAGGAAGGCGGCATTGGGGTCGGGCACCAGCTCCATGTCCCGTTCCGCGGGATTCCAGAAGCGGATGTCCTCGTCGTCCGGGTAACCGCCGGTGACGGTCTGGATGAAGATGGAGTCCGGCAGTCTCGGCCGCCCTCCGTTGAGATACTTGCTGGCCGGCATGATCTTGCCCTTGAGAATGCCGGTGAGATCGGTCACCAGGCTCTCGACTTCGGTGATGCCGTGCTGCTGAAACCAGTCCTTGAGCGGTGACGATTCCTGGTGGTGACTCATGTGAGTGTCCCGTGTGGTGTCTCTTGGCTGCCGGGCGCAGACCCGCCGCGCCCGGCCGCTGCCGTTATCGGGCCTGGACTTCGGACCAGAGCTGCTGGAACGTCTGCAGCTGCTCGCCCTCGAGGCTTGGCGTGAAACGCAGGCGCTTCATCTCCTCCTCGGTGGGCTGGGCGGGGGGCTGCTTCAGCGCCTCCTCGAGATAAGGCTCGGCCGCCGCATTGGGGCTGGCGTAGTAGTTGTAGTTGGACAACTGGGCGCCGATCTTCGCGTCCAGGATGAAGTCGATGAACTTGTGGGCCAGATCCGGGTGCGGGGCGCCGGAGGGGATCATCATGGAGTCCACCCACATTTCGGCGCCCTCGTCGGGAATCGCGAATGCCAGATGCTCGAAGGCTTCCGGATCCTCTCCCTTGAAGTAGAGATAGTCGCCGTTGTAGGACATGCCCACGTGGGTCACGCCCCGGGCCAGCTGCTGGAGTGCCGGGGTGCCGTCGGTGAAGCCGGAGAAGTTGTCGCGGCTCTTGGTCTCGATCATCAGCTTGGCGGCCTCGCGCCAACTGTCCAGCGTGTTGCAGTCATAGGGCTTGCCCAGCGCACCGCAGGCGGCGCCGATGGCCACCTGGCCGTCGCCCATGATGGCGAACGGATAGTCGGGATTGACCTTCGGGTCGAACATCAGCGACCAGCTGTTGGGGGCGTCCGGGAAGGTGTCGGTGTTGTAGACCATGCCCGTCGTGCCCCACTGGTAGGGCGCGGAGTATGCGGAACCCGGGTCGAAGCTCGGGTCCTTGAACTGCTCCTTGACGTTGGCAAGGTTGGGAATCTTCGCGTGGTCGAGCTTCTGGACCAGGCCCGTTTCGATCAAGCGCGGCACGTAGTAGTTGGAGGGGACGATGATGTCGTACTGGGACGCGCCGCCCGCGTTCAGCTTGGCGAACATCTCCGGCAGCGAGTTGTAGTAGTTCTGCACCACCTCGACGTCGTACTTCTGCTCGAACGCCGTGATGATCTCGGGGTCCATGTACTCGGTCCAGTTGAACAGGTAGAGCTTCTCTTCCGCGGCCTGCGCGCCGGCTCCCAATAGCAGGCTGCAGAAGGCAACGGCGGCGGCAGTCTTGGTGTGCTTCGACATGGGCTTTTTTCCTTGTTGTCTCTTCAGTGTTTACCCGTGCGCGGGCTCTCTGGTCAGGATTGACGTTTGCGACTGTGCTGGTTTTTACGGCTGAACAACAGGCTGATCGCGGCGGCTATCGCTACCGCACCGATCATCAGCGTGGCGATGGCATTGATCTCGGGCGACACGCCTTTCTTGATCGCGCCCCAGATGTAGATCGGCAGCGTGGCGCTCTCCGGCCCCGCCGTGAAGAAGCTGATCACGAAGTCGTCCACCGACAGCGTGAAGGAGAGAAAGAAGGCGGATATCAGCGCCGGCTTGATGGTCGGCAGCATGAAGTGGACGACGCGCTTGACGGGGGTGGCGTAGAGATCCTTGGCCGCCTCGAACAGCGTCGGGTCGAGCCCGACGAAGCGTGAATAGACGATCAGCGCGACGAACGGAATCTGGAAGGTCACGTGGGCGATGACCATGGTCCCCAGCCCCGGCTGGAGCAGCCCGGTCAGCCGGTGGAACTGGACGAAGAAGGCCATCTCGGAAATGCCGAAAACGATGTCCGGCAGCACGATGGGCAGGTAGATCGGCACGATCAGCCAGCCGAGCTTGCGGTGGCGGTGGCGATACATGCCGTAGCCGATCAGGCAGCCGATGACGAGCGCGATGACCGACGAGCAGATCGCCAGGACCAGGGTGTTGCCGAAGGCGGCCATGATCTGCTCGTTGCCGAGCAGCTGGTGATACCAGCGCAGCGACAGGCCGGTCATGCTGGCGGCGCTGTTGGAGGCATTGAAGGAGAACAGCACCACCACGGCCAGCGGCAGGTACAGGAACACCAGTGTGATCCACCAGAAGGCCGTCAGGCAGCGCTTGAGGGTTCGCTTTCTCATATCACCACCTCCTCGCCGCCACCCAGGCGCTTGCCGATGCGCCGCATCGCGAACAGCCCGATGAAGGTCGCGATCAGCATCAGGATCGCGCCGGCCGCGCCCAGCGGCCAGTTGGAACCGCCGGAGAACTGGGTGGCGACCAGATTGCCGAGCATCATCGCCTTGCCGCCGCCAAGCAGCTCCGGAATGACGTACATGCCGAAGGCGGGAATCGCGACCAGCACGATTCCGGCCAGCAGCCCCGGCAGCGTCTGCGGGAAGACGGCGTGCCAGAACGCCCGGGCGGGCCTGGCGTAGAGATCCTGCGCCGCTTCGACCTGTGCGGTATCGAGCTTCTCGAAGGCGGCATAGAGCGGCAGCACCATGAAGGGAAGGAAGTTGTATACCAGCCCCAGCGTCACCGCGAAGTTGGAGGGGTACAGGCCCATGTTGGGCGGAATGAAGCCAAGCACTTCGGCCGCGTTGGAGAGCGGCGTGCCGGGTGCCAGCAGGTTCATCCAGCCGAAGGTGCGAATCACCTGGTTGGTCCAGGAGGGCACCACCACCAGCAGGAGCATGATCGGCCGCCACTTCGCCCGGCAGGTCGTGATGTAGTAGGCGAGCGGATAGGCCACCAGCACTACCAGCCCGGTCGCGACCAGGGTCTGCCACAGCGAGCGCAGCAGGGTATAGAGATTGCCCGGGCTCCAGCCCAGGAAGCCGACCCCGGCCAGCTGCTTGAACGAGTTCAGCGACAGCGGCATCTGCGGCAGGCCATAGGGGCCGTTGGACATGAAGGCAACGGCCATCAGGTAGAGGCTTGGCAGCACCAGGAAGATGACGATCCAGAGGGCACCCGGCGCCACCGTGAACAGGAGATGACGCGCTTCGCGGACCATGCCCTGGCTGCGTCCCATTACCGCAATATTGTTCGTCGACATGTCGGGTCTCACTCGCTCAGGGTCACGAGGTCTTCCGGGGCGACGACGACCGTCACCTCGTCCCCCACGTCCGGTAGCCGCCTGCCACGGTTGTTGACGGTAGCCTGCAGCGTCGTGTCCGCGATACGGATGCGAAACTCCGCATGGCTTCCGCGATAGAGCCGTTCCGTGATGGTGCCGGACAGATGGTTGGGCCCTTCGACGTGACCCGGTTCGAGATCCAGCGTTTCCGGGCGCATCAGCACCAGCTCGCCCTGACTGTCCCCGTCCATCTGCAGCGTGCCGATTTCCGTGCTCAGGCGCGAGCCGTCGCGGCGATGGATCCGATACAGGTTGCCGTGTCCCATGAAGCGGGCCACGAAGGCGTTGGCGGGGCGCTCGTAGACCTCCTGGGGCGGGCCGACCTGCTGGATGTGGCCGTCGTCGAGCACGGCGATGCGGTCCGACATCACCATCGCCTCGTCCTGGTCATGGGTGACGAACACGAAGGTCATGCCGAGCCGCTTCTGGACTCGCAGCAGCTCGACCTGCAGCTGGCTGCGCAGGCCGGCATCCAGCGCTGAAAGCGGTTCGTCCAGCAGCAACACGTCGGGTTCGCAGACCAGGGCCCGCGCCAGGGCGATGCGCTGGCGCTGACCGCCGGACAGCTGATCGATACGGCGGTCGACCAGATCTCCCAGCTGGATGAACTGGGCGATCTCCGCCACCTTGGCTTCACGCGCCTTGGCCGCGACGCCGCGCATCTTCAAGCCGAACGCCAGGTTTTCCCGCACCGACAGATGGGGAAACAGCGCGTAGGACTGAAAGACCGTGTTGACGCTGCGCTGATGCGGCGGGGTATCGATGACATCCTTGCCCCCGATCGTCAGCTGGCCGTCATCGGCCTCTTCCAGCCCGGCGAGGATACGCAGCAGCGTCGTCTTGCCACATCCGGACGGCCCCAGCAGGGTGAAGAATTCGCCGGCGTGGATGTCCAGGTCGACCCCCGCCAGCGCAATGGCATCGCGTCCGAACTGCTTGCGCAATCCCTGCATCCTGATCGAGGAAGCGCCGCGCTTGCCTCTCGCCGCCGCATCTGCCGCCGCCACGCGAGTCTCCTCTCGATCCAGGCGCTCGGTGGTGTTCACGGCGTTCGTCAAATCGGTCATTGGGCACTCCTCGTCGTGCTTGCCGCTCGTCACAGCCGGTCGCGAAGCTTGTAGAAATTGGTTGCCAGTACCAGCAGGGGAGTCCGTAACCACCGCCCCCCCGGGAACATCCGGTGGGGCATGGCGGAAAAGATGTCGAAGCGCTCGCTCTGCCCGGCAATGGTCTCGGCCAGCAGCTTGCCGGCCAGCCCCGCCAGCGCCATTCCGTGGCCAGAGTAGCCCTGGGCATAGAAGACATTGGGCGCCAGCCGGCCGAAATCCGGCGCGCGATTCATCGTGATGGCCACGTCTCCCCCCCAGCGATATTCGATGTCGATCTCTTTCAGCACCGGGAACAGGCGCCGTATCTTGGCGTCGGTACGTGCTTCCAGGCCTCGCGGCGGGCGGCCGTCGTAACTCACCTCCCCGCCGTAGATCAGGCGTCTGTCTCTCGACAGGCGATAGTAATCGAGTACGAAGTTGGTGTCCGACAATGCATCGTTTCGAGGGAGCACCTGGGCGGCCTGCTGCTCGCTCATGGGCGCGGTGGCGATCATGTAGTTGGCTGCTCTCATGATGCGCCCGCTCATCTCGGGCACCAGCCGGTCGCCGTAGGCGTTGGTGGCGATGACCACGTGATCGGCAATGACCCGGCCGCGTTCGGTGACGACGGTGGCCTGCTTGCCGTGTCGAATATCGACCACGGGGCTGAACTGATGAAGGATCGCTCCGGCCTGCTGAGCGGCTCGGGCCAGGCCGAGCGTGTAATTGAGGGGATGCAGGTGGCCGGCTTCGCGCTCCCAGAGCGCCGCCGGGTAGGCATCGGTGACGACGTGCTCGCGCAGCGCGTCGCCTTCTCGCCACTCGAGCCCGTGATAGTCGAAGTCGCGGACCATCCGCTCCTGCCACTGCCGGAGCTCGACGACGTGACGAGGCTTGACCGCGGCGTGGAGGTAGCCCCAGGACATCTCGCAGGGAATCTGGTGCTGATCGACGAGGTGGGCGGTCAGTCTTACGGCTTCACGGCTCATTTCCCAGATATCGCGGGCGGCGGATCGGCCCAGGGCGTTCTCGACGGTGCGTATGTCGGTGCCCAGGCCCGGCAGTATCTGCCCGCCGCTGCGCCCGGAGGCACCGTGCCCCACGTTCAGCGCTTCGAGCAGGATGACGCGGTATCCCTGCTGAGCCAGATGCAGCGCGGCGGAGCAACCGGTAACTCCCGCGCCGATGACGCAGACATCGGCGCGATGATCGCCTTCCAGCGGGAGCGCTGGCTCGAGCTCGACGGCGATGGAATCCCGATACCAGGAGGCGGTTGTCGCCGACGACGAATAAACTGTCATAGGAAGTCCGTCTTGGGTTGCGCGCTGCGCTTGTAATTGTTGGTTCTGCCATGTCGCAGAGTGACGTGGCTCGCTCAGTGTGTCATCAATTCCGTGGTCTATGTCAACTATTTAATAACACCATTTTCTGCCGAACGACGCGAATTCCGACAACCACGCAGCCCTTCTCGCTGGTCTTTTCCCTGCCGAATTCGCGATGAAAAACCCGATTTATCGCCGTTTAATGCCTTATTTTTCACGATGTTACAATCCGGTTCAGAGCCGATCTGGCTATCCCATAGCGGAATATCGAGAACGCTGGATATGTGGCTGGATGATGGAATATTCGACAGCATGATGGTTCGTGTCGTGTTCGCAGGCCGCGTCGTTTCGACGGGGGAATGTGAGGCGGGCTGGCGCGAGGAGATTGCGAGAAGCGTGCGAGGCATCGCCGCTCGATGGATGCCGGAGAACGGGGCCCCGCACCCGGTGAGGACCCGTTCCCACTTTACAGAAGATGCTGCTTCACGCGTCGATATGCAACTCCGGCGTGGGGCGTCGGAAGCCGCGGGTCAGCCACAGCAGCCAGCCCAATCCTGCCAGTAGCCATATCGAGCCAAGCATGACCGCTTTGTGATCGAGGCTGAACAGCAGCCACACGATCGCGCCGAATCCGATCGCCGGACATACCAGAAAGCGCAGGGTATCGCTCGGGCCACGGCGGCCCTCCTTGAGATAGTAATGAAAGATCACCGCCAGGTTGACCAGGGCAAAGGCCAGGAAAGCGCCGAAATTGATGAACGAGGCCGCAGAAAGCACATCCATCGTCAGCGCCAGCAAGGCCACCATGGCGCTCAGAAGCAGCCCGCCCACGGGCGTGCCATGACGACCCAGACGGCCGAGCCAGCGGCGCGGCAACACATCGTCGCGGCCCATGGCGTAGATCAGGCGTGCACCGCTGGCCTGGGCGGCGATGCCCGAGGCGAACTGACCCACGACCAATCCGATCAGGAAGATCGACACGAACACATCGCCACCGATGTTGCGTGCAATGGTATAGGCGGCAGCGTCCGGATTGGCGAAGTCGAAGCCCGGCGCCGCGAGCTGGACGCAGTAGGAGACGACGATGAAGATCAGCCCGCCCAGCAGCGTGATCAGCAGGATCGCCCGGGGCAGCGTGCGCTGGGGATCCTTGGTTTCCTCCGTCAGCGTGGTCACCGCATCGAAGCCGAGAAACGAATAGCAGGCGACGGCCGCACCGGCCATCAGTATCGGCAGCGAGGCATTGTCGCTACCCAGGAAGGGAGTAAGGCTGAACAGTGGCTGGGTCGGGTCGCCGAGAATGTAGTGCACACTGAGACCGACGAAGGCGACCAGCACCAGCATCTGGATCAGCATCATGGCGCTATTGACCAGGCTGGCCAGCTTCAGCCCCAGCACGTTGATGACCGTGGTCACGCCGATGAACGCCAGTAGCCACAGCGCCGTCGGGATGGTCGGGAAAGCGGAGTTCAGATAGGCCGCCCCGATCAGCCAGATCACCATCGGCAGGAATAGATAGTCGAGCAGAATGGCCCAGCCAGCGAGGAATCCCAGCCGATCATCGATGGCGTGACGAACGTAGGCGTAGGCAGAGCCAGCGACGGGGTAGGCGGCGGCCATGCGGCCGTAGCTGTGGGCGGTGAACAGCATCGCCACCAGCGCGGCGAGATAGGCGCCTGCCACTGCACCCTGGGTGACCACTGCCAGCACCCCGAAAGTGCCGAGCACGATGATCGGGGTCATGTAGGCCAGGCCGAACAGCACGACCTGGGATAGGGTAAGGGTCTTCTTCATTTCCGACATCGTCATGTCCTGTTGTGGTTGTTTTACGAGTTATGGTTGTTTGACGAGTTATGGTCGTTGCGGCTAGCAGCCGTCGTCGTGATGAACGCAGGGAGCCGGAACGGGTTCAGTCGAAATGCCAGCTGCGCCGCGAGCCCTGGGTTTCGAGATGCCCCCTGAGGCTTAGACGTCGATCCTCTGCGTAGTGGTAATCCTGTTTGGCACTGGAGAGGCGCGCCGGGTCCAGATGCAGCGCTTGAACGGTCTCCTCGCGACCGGCTCGGAACAGGGTGTCGCCATCGGGGCCGATCAATGCGCTCTCGCCGGCGAAGGTGAGCCCGGCGCCCTGGCCGGCCCGGTTGCTCATGGCCAGGAAGCACTGGTTTTCCTGGGCTCTGGCCTGAGCGGCACAGGCATGTACGGGGCCGTAGGGATCCATGTTGCCGTTGGTCACCACCAGCAGGTTGGCCCCCATGGTTGCCAGCGCGCGAGCCGGCTCGGGGAATTCCAGGTCGTAGCAGATCAACAGACCGATGCATCGGCCGCGCCATTCGAGGCAATGAAGCGCATCGCCTGGCTGAACCAGCGTGCGTTCGTCCGGCCACAGGTGGGTCTTGCGATAGCGTAGTGCGATACCGTCTTCGGGCGTGATCAGCACGGTAGCGTTGAACACGGTCTCGCCATCTCGCTCCAGCAGGCCGATGGCGATCGCCAGATCGCGCTCGCGACTGGCCTCGATCAATGCCTGGAGCTCCGGCCCATCGAGCGTCAGGGCACGATCGGACACATGCTCCGGTTCGGCAAAGCCACTCAGATGCGTTTCGGGAAAGACGATCAGCGCAGTATCGTCGTCGACGCCATGAACGACCTCGAGCGCTCGGGCGAGGTTGTGCTCGATTTCGCCTTCACGGCTGGCGAGTTGTGCCAGGACAAGCTGCATGGAACACTCCGGGAAGTTGTGATTGGAACGGGAGCTGATGCCTTCAGTATCCCCAATCCCGCGCCACTGCCTATCCCGCAAGCGGGGTAACCCGATCGGGGGACTCGGCTTGGCCTGAAAGAGAAAAAACGATGACCCAACGAGCTCGGCCGGAGACAGGCTCAGTCGAGATGACCTCGCTGGAAAGCCTGGAGTGGCATCGCGCCTTCGGCCAACTGGCGGAGAACGTGGATCGCGCCGGCTTCTGGCTGGCTCTCGTCCGTCGGCTGGCGAGGGAAGTGCATTTCGATACCTGGGTGGCACTGGTTTTCGACCGCCAGCAGCCACCCCTTATCCTCGCGGAAAGCGACGAGGACGACGGTGCGGACGACGCGCTGTTTCAGGACTATCAGCGTGGCCTGTATCTGCTCGATCCGTTCTATATCGATGCCTGCGAGCGCGAACGTTGCGGTCTGTTCACGCTGGCCGAAGTGGCGCCGCAGCACTTCACGCGCACCGAGTACTATCAGCGCTATTTCCAGCGCAACATCGTCGCCGACGAGATCCACTTCAATCAGACGCTGGATGAGCGCCGGACATTGTGCCTGTCGCTGGGCTCGACTCGTCCATTTTCCCGGGAAGCGCTGGGCAGTCTCGCCCTGATGCAGCCGTGGATACTGGCGCTGATGCGGCTTCGCATGCATTTCGAGCCGGAAGAAGCCGGCGCTTCCGGACCACATCCGTGGCATCCGCAACCGGACAAGGAGCTTGACTTCGATTCACGCTACGCCTTGACTGAGCGTGAGCGCGAAGTCAGCCAATTGATGCTGGGCGGCAGTTCGACCAAGGAGATTGCCCGTCGTCTGGCAATCTCGATCGAGACGGTGCGCGCCCACAAGAAGCATCTCTATGCCAAGCTGGGTGTCAGCTCGCAATCGGAGTTGTTTTCGCTGTTCTGGCAGGCGCGACGCTGATTCAGAGCGTGCGGTCGTCGACGCCGAAGCTCGGCGGCACGAACCAGCGCACGTCACGCAGATCCTGTTCGATCAGGTCCTCGACCTGCAGCAGGTGGGCGAAGATCGCCATGCGCATGGGAATGCCGTTGTCGGTCTGGCGGAAGATCGCCAGGCGCGGGTCGCCGTTCAGATCGGTGCTGAGATCGTTGGCGCCGGGGCGGCTGTCTCGCGGCAGCGGGTGCATGACGATGGTGGTCGGCGAGCAGCGGCGGTCGAGGAAGCCGCGATCGACGACAAAATCCGAGGTCAGCTCGGTGAAGCTCTCCGACATCTCCGCAGTGAAGCGCTCGCGCTGGATGCGGGTGGCGTAGATCACGTCCACGTCGTCGAAGTTCTCCGCCAGATTGGGGCGCGTTTCGATGCGATGCCCGCGAGATGCCACCAGGTCGATCAGGTGCTGCGGCATTTCCAGCCCCGGCGGCGAAACCAGCGTGATCCGCAGCGGTTCGTAGAGCGACAGCAGCTTGATCAGCGAGTGCACGGTGCGGCCGTATTTCAGATCGCCGGTCAGCAGCAGGTGGGCGCCGGCCAGCGGCTTGCCCAGCCGCGCGAACTCCTTGGTGATGGTGTAGACGTCCAGCAGCGCCTGGCTCGGATGCTCGCCGGGGCCGTCGCCGCCATTGATCACCGGCACCTGGGTCGCTTCGGCGAATTCCGCCACCGAGCCCTGCTCCGGGTGGCGCATGACGATGGCGTCGACGTAACCGCCCATGACGCGGCTGGTGTCGTAGAGCGATTCCCCCTTCGCCATCGAGGAGAAGGTGAAGCCGGTGGTGTCGCAGACGCTGCCGCCGAGCCGGCAGAAGGCGGCGTTGAAGCTGATGCGGGTTCGGGTGCTGGCCTCGAAGAAGAGGTTGCCGAGCACGGCGCCTTCGAGCATGCGGGTCACCTTGCGCCGCTGGGCGATCGGCTCCATGCGCTCGGCAATGCGGATCAGGTGATCGACGGCGTCACGGGAGAGCGAGTCGACAGAAAGCAGGTGCGCGGGCATCGGGAAACCTCGTTGGCGGCAGGTGACGAAATCGGGCTGGCCGAGCGTAGCGGTCTCGGTCGGGCGCTCGGTCGGACGATAGTGTAGCGCCGTGCGTCACCGGCTTCACGCCCGGCGGCGATATCGTCCTGGCTCTCGAATATTCCCGTTCGCCGGCCGGGCCGACGGCCCACGGGAGCCACCTCCTGCAGCGTCGTCGATACCGTTAACCTGGCTTAAGATCCGATAGCGGGATTTGAATGAATCCGCCCAGGCTTCCTATGCTTTGGGAGCGCCGTGGCAATCCATTGGAGGATTCGCCGCGGCGAGCAGAGACGGCACCCATTCAGCCGCCATCGTTCATTCGATTCCATTCAGGAGGGAGCCAGAATGTCAGAATCGCATTTTCCCCCGCAGCACCAGGCGCACCAGCCGGGTGACGAGCATGACATGCAGCCCGAGCCGGAATTCATTCGCGATGACTATCGCGGCACCGACAAGCTCAAGGGCAAGGTGGCGCTGATTACCGGCGGCGACAGCGGTATCGGCCGTGCCGTGGCAGTGCACTACGCCCGCGAAGGGGCCGATTGCGCCGTGGTCTATCTCGATGAAGATCGCGATGCGGAAGACACCAAGGCGTTGATCAAAGCCGAAGGCCAGCGCTGCCTGCTGCTCAAGGGCGACGTGGCCGACTCCGCGTTCTGTCGTGAAGCGGTCGAGCGCACGCGCCGGGAGCTGGGCGGCCTCAACATCCTCGTCAACAACGCTGCCGAGCAGCACGACTGGGACGACGTCACCGAAATCACCGACGAACAGCTGCAGCGCACCTTTGCCACCAACATCTTCAGCCACTTCTATTTCGTGCGTGAAGCCTTGCCGCACATGAGCGCCGGCGACACGATCATCGCGACGTCATCGGTCAATGCCTTCAAGGGTAACGCGACGCTGATCGACTATTCGTCGACCAAGGGCGCAATTCAGGGATTGGTGCGGTCGCTGGCGCAGTCGCTGGTGGATCGCGAGATTCGCGTCAATGCGGTGGCGCCGGGCCCGGTCTGGACGCCGCTGATTCCGGCCAGCTTCGATGACGAAAAGGTCGAGGGCTTCGGCGGGCAGGTGCCGATGCAGCGCGCCGGCCAGCCCAGCGAGATGGGCCCGGCCTACGTTTATCTGGCCAGCCAGGAGTCTTCCTACATGACCGGACAGACTATCCATCTGAATGGCGGGGTGATCCTGAATACCTGAGGATTCCCGGGCGAAAAGTGTCTGCGCTCGACGACGTTTCGGGCCAGACACTATTCGGGGCCAGATGCTACGCCGGCGGTTCGGTCGGTGTCTTGCCGCCGATCTTGGCGGTGATCTCGCGGGCCGTTTCCGCGACTAGCGCGGCAAGCTCGGGCAGGCGGGAATCGTCGATACGGGCCACCGGGCCGGAAACTGAGATCGCGGCCAGCGGCAGGCCGCTCTCGTCGTGGAGCGTGGCGGCAACGCAGTTGAGGCCGATGGCATGCTCCTCCCGATCGACGGCGTAGCCTTGGCGGCGAATCTCGACCAGCTGCTCGCGTAGCCTGTCGACATCGGTCAGCGTGTTGGGCGTTTCTCCCTCCAGCGTGCGTCCGGCCACGATCTGCTCGAACTCCTGAGGCGGCATCCACGCCAACAGCGCCTTGCCGACGCCGGAGGCGTGAAGCGGCGCCCGCGAGCCAAGCCGGGTGATCATCCGCATCATCTGCTTGGATTCGCTCTGGGCGAGATAGACCACCATGCCGTCGTCGCGGATACCGAGATTGGCGGTTTCCCCGGTGGTGGCGGTCAGGCGGCGCAGAAACGGGCGCGCGGTAGCGACGAAATCCCGCGCTTCGAGGAAGCTGTTGCCGATGCGGAAGGTCTTGACGTCGATCTTCCACAGCCCGCTTTCGACATCCTGGGTGATGAAGCCCTGCTGGAACAGCGCCTGCAACAGGCGGTGCGTGGTCGAGGGCGCCAGATCGACGTCTTCGGCAATGTCGGAAAGTGCCAGCCCGTCCGGAGCCGCAGCCAGCCCTTCCAGAATGGTCAGACCCCGTACCAGCGACTGGCTGTGTCCGCCGCTGCTCTTGGCGCTGCCGGCCGGCCGGCCGACGGAACGGCGTTTGTGCTCCGCCGCGCCGTGTCGTGGCTGATCGGTCGCTGTCGCCCGAATCCGCTCCTGGTCTGTCACCCGATTCCGCTCTTTGTCCGTCACCCGTCGCCGCTCTCGTGTTCGTCCGTGGTCAGGCGCTCAGGATAACCGCTCGCTCTCCCAGTGTCTGTGCGCCAGCGGCTACGACTTTCGGTCGGCTCGCTGCTCCAGGCGCAGCAGCGCGATCCGGTGGATCTGCTCGATGGCGGTGCGACGCTCCTGTTCCGGGGTGTGATTCAGGCGCGTCTCGAACGCCTCGAGGATGGCGTGGCGGTCGAGCCCGCGAACGGCGATCACGAACGGGAAGTCGAAGCGCTCGCGGTAGGCCTGGTTGAGCTTCTCGAAGCGGGCGAACTCTGCCGGCGTGCACTGGTCCAGGCCGGCGCCGGCCTGCTCCGAGCGGGAGTCGTCGGTCAGCTCGCCGGCGACCGCCGCCTTGCCGGCCAGATCGGGATGGGCGCGGATCAGCGCGAGCTGGGCTTCCGGCGATGCCGCGTCTACCTGCTGGCGCAGCCGCTCGGCCAGCCCGGCTGGGGTGTCCTGCGCCTCGCCGAGGCCGGTATCCCAGCTCTGCGCCGCAATCCACGGCGAGTGTTCGTAGATCTCGCCATAACTGACGATGAAGGCGTCGCGATCCAACTGGCTGGGGCGCGGGGAGAGAAGCATTGTGGCCATGAGGACTCCGGTTGACCTTTGTATACAAACGCACTTGAATGAGGCTAACGCTTTCCACGCTCGGCAATCCACTGTTTTCGCGCCCGCCGCGCGTGCCACCCTATCGAGGCCCTCATGAGCGAAACTTCCCACGGCTATCTGACCACTCACGTGCTGGACACGGCGCTGGGCCGCCCCGCCAGCGAGCTGCGCATCGAACTCTATCGGCTGGAGGGCGGCACGCGCCTGCGTCTGGCCGACGTGAAGACCAACGCGGACGGCCGCTGCGATGCGCCGCTGCTCGAAGGCAACGACTTCACCGCAGGCGTCTACGAACTGCTGTTTCACGCCGGTGACTATTTACGGGCCGGCCACACATCCGGCTTACGTACCAGCCAGTCGTCCCCGGGCCATTTCCTCGACCGGATTCCGCTGCAGTTCACGGTGGATGCACCGAACGAGCATTATCACGTGCCGCTGTTGCTGTCGCCGTATAGTTACTCGACCTACCGGGGCAGCTGATGACAACGACACTGATCCGCAACGCCGAGCTGATCGCGACATTCGACGATGCCGAGCGCGAGCTGCGCAACGCCAGTATCCGGCTGGAGGACAATCGCATCGTTGCCATCGGCCCGGCGGAGGCGCTGACAGAAGAGCGAGCCGGACCGGCCGACGTCGTCATCGATGCTCGCGGCCATGTGATCCTGCCGGGGCTGGTGAATACCCACCATCACTTCTACCAGACCCTGACGCGCAATCTGCCCGCCGGGCAGAACGCCGAGCTGTTCGACTGGCTGGTGACGCACTATCCAATCTGGGCGCGGCTCGATCCGGAGTCGCTTCACGCCAGTAGCCAGATCGCTGCCGCCGAGCTGCTGCTTTCCGGCTGCACCACGGCGGCGGACCATACCTACCTCTGGCCCAACGGCGCGCGCATCGACGACCAGATCGCGGCGGTCTCCGAGCTTGGCCTGCGCTTTCACGCCTCGCGGGGGTCAATGTCGGTGGGCGAGTCCCAGGGCGGGCTGCCGCCGGACAGCGTGGTCGAATCCGAGCAGGCGATCCTCGACGATACCCAGCGTGCCATCGAGCGCTATCACGACGCCTCCGAGCGGGCGATGACCCGGATCGTGGTCGCGCCCTGTTCGCCGTTTTCGGTCTCCCGCGAGCTGATGCAGGAGAGCGCCACGCTGGCGCGCCATTACGGCGTGCATCTGCACACGCACCTGGCCGAGACCCGCGACGAGGAAGCCTACTGTCGTGAGCGCTTCGGCTGCACGCCGGTGGAGTACGCCGAGCAGGTCGGTTGGGTCGGCAGCGATGTCTGGTTCGCGCACATGGTGCATCCGCACGCCGACGAGATCGCGCGCCTCGGTGGGCACTGCTGCGGCGCCGCACACTGCCCCAGCTCCAACATGCGGCTCGGCTCCGGCATCGCCCCGGTGATGGCGATGCATCGCGCCGGCATGCGCGTCGGCCTGGGGGTCGACGGCAGCGCCTCCAACGATGGCTCGCATCTGCTGGCGGAGGCGCGCCAGGCGATGCTGCTGGGTCGGCTGCAGGGCGACATGAGCGAGATCACCGCCCGCCGGATGCTGTGGTTCGCCACGCGCGGCGGGGCATCGGTGCTGGGCCGGGACGATATCGGCCAGCTCGCGGTGGGCAAGGCCGCCGATCTCATCGGCTTCCGGCTCGACTCGCTGGCGCTGGCCGGCGGCGCGCTCCACGATCCGCTGGCTTCGCTGGTGTTCTGCCAGCCGCCGAACGTCGATCTTTCGATCGTCAACGGCGTGCGGCGCGTCGAAGGGGGCCGGCTGCTCGGTCACGATCTCGACGCCATGGTGGCCAGGCACAACGCCTGCGCCCGGCGGCTGGTCGAGGGTTGAGGAAGACGGGAGGCTGTCATCTCCAGGGGCGGCGTATACAATCGAGCCATGGATCGATGGACGTGGAAAAGTACGCTGGGTGGAGCGAACAACGATGGCAACAAGCGCGAACGCAGCGACAGGGCGGGATGAAGGGCAAGCCGGCAAGCCGACCAGGCGCAGCCGGGGCGCCGGCAAGGCGGGCAACGGCGCCGAGCGTCACGAAGCGATCTACCAGCAGATTCGCGAGGCGATCGTCGAGCATCGCCTCAGGCCCGGGGCGCGTCTGCGCGAGGATGCGCTGGCCGAGGTGTTCGGTGTCAGCCGCACCGGCATCCGCAAGATTCTCCAGCGCCTCGCGCTCGAGCACCTGGTAACGCTGACGCCGCGCCGTGGCGCCAGCGTCAGCCGGCCCAGCATCGAGGAGGCGCGAGACGTCTTCGCCGCTCGCCAACTGGTCGAATGCCAACTGATGCCCTGGGTATCCCGCCGGCTCAAGCCGGCCGACGCCAAGGCATTGCGCGAGCTGGCGAAGAGCGAACGTCAGGCCTTGCGGGCCGGCGAGCAGAGCCGGGCCATCCAGCTTTCCGCCCAGTTCCACCAGCGCCTGGCCGAACTCTCCGGTAACACGCCGCTGGCCGAGTTCATCGAACGCTTGTGTTCGCGCTCCTCGCTGATCCTGGCGGTCTATGGATCATCCGGCCATCTGGGCTGCGAATCCCACGATCATGACGAACTGGTCACAATGCTGGAAACCGGCAAGGAGGCGCGCGCGGTCGCCTTCATGCAGCGCCACCTCAAGGCGATCGAGGCGTCGTTGTCGATCGAGGAGAGTGGGGACGAGGCGCCGGATCTGGCGCAGATATTCGGCTGAAAAGTGGCTGCGCTCGGCCATACGGCGTTAAAAATCTGCTGGAGCGCCAGCCCGGTCAAATGCTCATTTACACCCCGTAAACTCCGCTTGTGGACTTGCGACATCCATGTCGCTCGCTCCTCAAGCAGCGAAGCTGCCCACATCGTCAATCCTGACGATTTGTCGCAGATTTTTGTCTTGCGACCCACAGGGATGTGGAAAGTGCGTTGGCCCGTAGGGAACGGGCCTATGGCTGGCCTTCGCTCGCTAACTTTTCGATCTTGCTGGAATTTAGGTTTATCTCGAAGTCGAGAAGTCCTGGATCAATTGCCCCAGTCAGCGAACCGCCCGACGAACGGCTTGGGCCGGGGAAAGGCGAGATCGCCGTGCTTGCTGGTGCCGAGCCCCAGCAAGACCAGCGATTCCGCCAGTTTCACCGCGGCGCTGACGCCTTCGATGACCGGCATGCCCAGGTCCAGCGTCAGCCGCTCGGTGAGATCCGCCATGCCGCCACAGCCCAGCACGATGGCGCCGATGCCGTCGTTATCCTTCGCTTGTCGGCACTCCTCCAGCAGCGCCTGATAGGCGTTGCCCGCCGGATTTTCCAGCTCCAGCACCGGCAGGTCGGTCGCTCGGACTCGCCGACAGTGATCGCGGAATCCATACTGGTCGAGCAGGTGCTCGGCAATGATTGCGGTGCGCTGCAACGTCGTGACCACGGAGAAGCGCGTACTGATCAGCGTTGACAGGTGAAAGCCGGCTTCGGCGATGCCGATGACCGGAGCGCGGGTCAGCTCGCGAGCGGCGAGCAGGCCCGGATCGCCGAAGCAGGCGATGATGTAGGCGTCCATTCCCATCGCTTCGCCGCGGCGTATCTCCTCGAGCACGCCGACGGCGCTGATCGCCTCGTCGAAGTGGCTTTCGATCGATACCGGCCCGCTGTCGGGCTGGCTGACGTGGATCTGCGTGTTCCCGGCGGCCACGCGGCTGGCGCAGGCGCCGATCTTGTCTGTCATGCTGGCGGTGGTGTTGGGATTGATGACGTGAATACGCATGGCTTGCCACCTTGGCGAGAGGGAAAAATCGCGGTACGTTTATTTTGTCCACAAAAATAAACGACTTTGAATACAATATCGATAACGATGGCCGATGAGACGCGATTCGCGTCGATCGGTTCGGCAACCACAAGGGCGCTGCGCATGATCTCCCCAGACTACCCACGCGATCTGATCGGCTATGGCCGCACGCCACCGCAAGCCAACTGGCCGGGCCAGGCCCGTGTCGCGGTGCAGTTCGTCCTCAACTACGAAGAGGGCGGCGAGAACAGCATCCTCCACGGCGACAGCCACTCCGAACAGTTTCTGTCCGAGATTGCCGGCGCCGAAGCCTACCCCGCTCGCCACCTGAGCATGGAGTCGATCTACGAATACGGCTCGCGGGCCGGCGTGTGGCGCGTGCTGCGCGAATTCGAGCGGCGCGGCCTGCCGTTGACGATCTTCGGCGTGGCGATGGCGCTGGAGCGCAACCCGGAAGTCGCCCAGGCATTTCGCGAGCTGGGCCATGAAATCGCCTGCCACGGCTATCGCTGGATCCACTACCAGAACGTGCCGGAAGCGATCGAGCGCGAGCATCTCGAACGCGCCCTGGCCATTTTCCAGTCCCTCTACGGCGAGCTGCCGCTGGGCTGGTACACCGGCCGCGACAGCCCCAACACCCGGCGGTTGCTGCTCGACCAGGGCGGCTTCCTCTACGACAGCGACTACTACGGCGACGACCTGCCGTTCTGGAGCGACGTTCAGGACAGCCACGGCCAGACCCATCGTCACCTGATCGTGCCCTACACGCTGGATACCAATGACATGCGCTTTGCCTCGCCGACCGGTTTCGATCACGGCGAGCCATTCTTCCAGTACCTGCGAGATGCCTTCGACGTGCTCTACGAAGAAGGCGCGGACACGCCGAAGATGCTGTCGATCGGCCTGCATTGCCGGCTGGTCGGCCGCCCAGGCCGCTTCCGCGCGCTGCAGCGCTTCCTCGATCATCTCGAAGCGCACGACCGGGTGTGGATAACTCGCCGTGTGGATATTGCCCGCCACTGGGCTGCCGAGCATCCGTTGGCCTAGAGAAGCGCTCGATCCAGGCGTTTGCCAAATCGTGGTAAATCGTGCCCTGCCATAGTGCGAGGGGGGATTTTACGCACCCCGCTCGCGCATGGGGGAGATCGAGCCCGCTTTATGGCAGTCGAAGATCATTCCAGAGTTCTCTCTAACTTGTTGAATTAACAACTTGTTTGCCTTAGTTGGCGCCAAGCTTGCTATCTCTGGCTGTGAAACAAACGTTTCTCAGCTTGCAGAGAAGTCGCCAATCGTTTCTCTGTCATGACAACAACGCTCGTTCTCGTCAGGAGATTCAGCATGTTTGCCTTCGCCAAGAACCGATTTTGCCGCCAGGCCGTACTGGCGCTCAGTTGCCTGGTCGTGACCGGTCTTGCCGCCGTCGCGGTACAGGCCAGCGATCTGGATACCATCGAACAGCGTGGCACCCTACGCGTCGCCGTACCGCAGGATTTCCCGCCGTTCGGCTCGGTAGGTACCGATCTGCAACCGCAGGGCTACGACATCGATATGGCGCAGTATCTGGCCGATCAGATGGACGTCGACCTGCAACTGGTGACGGTGACCAGTGCCAACCGCATTCCGTTCCTGCAGACCGACAAGGTCGACCTGGTGATCTCGAGCCTGGGCAAGAATCCGGAACGCGCTGCGGTGATCGATTTCACCGATGCCTATGCACCGTTCTTCCTCGGCGTTTTCGGCACGCCCGATGCCGCTCCGATCGACGATGCTGCCGGCCTCTCCGGCGAGACCGTCGGGGTGACTCGTGGCTCGGTCGAGGATATGGAACTTTCCGATCTGGCGCCCGCGGATACGACGATCCAGCGTTTCGAAGACAACGCCACCACGATCTCCGCGTTTCTTTCCGGTCAGGTCGACTACATCGCGACCGGCAACGTGGTGGCGGCACAGATCGCCGAACGCAACGCCGAGCGCGCGCCGACCATGGTTTTCCGGATCAAGAATTCGCCCTGCTATATCGGCCTGACCCAGGGCAACACGGCGTTGAAGACGCGCGTCAACGAACTGATCGCGCAAGGCAAGGAGGACGGCACGCTGGAAGCGATGTCGCAGAAGTGGTTCCACACCGCACTGCCCGACGACCTCTGAGCGGCTAACTCGGTCTCTGAACGGATAATTCGCCATGACTCTGGATTTCTCCACGCTACTGCCCTACACGGGCGAGATCCTGGAGGGGCTGGTAACGACGGTCTGGCTCACCGCCGTTACCACCGTCGCCGGGATTGCACTGGCGGTCGTCGTCGCCTATGCCCGCGATGGTTCGCGGGAAGGGGCTTCAGGCATCGTCAGTCGCCTGCTCGGCGCCTACGTCGAGGTGATTCGCAACACGCCGTTCATAGTGCAGCTGTTCTTTCTATTCTTCGGCTTGCCGGCGCTGGGCGTGTCGATCAGCGCCACCGTTGCGGCGCTGCTGGCGATGATTCTGAATCTCGGCGCCTACACGGCCGAGATTCTGCGCGCCGGTATCGATTCGACCGCTCGGGGGCAGCATGAAGCGGCCCGCGCATTGGGACTTTCCCGATTGCAGAGCTTCCGGCATGTCGTGCTGGTGCCGGCCTTCTCGCGGGTTTACCCGTCGCTGATCAGCCAATGCATCATCGTGATGCTGGGCTCGGCGGTGGTCTCCCAGATTTCGGTGTTCGATCTGACCTACGCCGCCAACTTCATCCAGTCACGCAACTTCCGTGGTTTCGAGGTTTATCTGGTGGTGACGCTGATCTATCTGCTGCTGGCGGTGGGCCTGCGGTTGGCGTTCGAGTTCGTCGGGCGGCGGCTGTTCGCGTTTCGTCAGGGAGGTTCTTCATGACGGATTTCACGCTGTGGGACATCGTCCGCAACCTGCTGCTGGCGGGGCGCTGGACCGTCGTGCTGTCGCTGATCGCTTTCGCTGGCGGTGCGATCGTCGGGCTGGTATTGACGCTGCTGCGCATGGGCGGCCTGCGGCCGATTCGCTGGCTGATCCGGCTCTACGTCGATCTGTTCCAGGGCACACCGCTGCTGATGCAGCTGTTCCTGGCCTACTTCGGTGCCGCCGTACTGGGCTTCGACGTCTCCGCCTGGACCGCGGCCAGCGTGGCGCTGACGCTCTTCACCAGCGCCTTTCTGTGTGACATCTGGCGAGGCTGCGTCGAGGCGGTACCCAGCGGGCAGTGGCAGGCCGCGCGCGTGCTCGGCCTGAACTATCTGCAGTCGATGCGCCACGTCATCCTGCCGCAGGCGCTGCGGCTCGCGGTACCGCCGACGGTGGGCTTCTCCGTTCAAGTCATCAAGGGCACCGCGCTGGCGTCGGTGATCGGCTTCGTCGAACTGACCAAGGCCGGGACCATGCTCAATAACGCGGCCTTCGCCCCCTTCACCATCTTCGCGCTGGTGGCGCTCGGATATTTCATTCTCTGTTATCCGCTGTCCCGCTATGCCCGCTATCTGGAGAAAAAGCTCTATGGCGCTGGTATCCGTTAAAGACCTGCATAAATCCTTCGGTGAGCTGGAGGTGCTGAAGGGTATCGATCTGGAGATCGAGGCCGGCGAGGTGGTGTCGATCATCGGCCGTAGCGGCTCCGGCAAGAGTACGCTGCTGCGCTGCCTCAACCAGCTCGAACGCCACGACTGGGGCACGATTCATCTGGCCGGTCAGCGGCTCGATGGTGGCGCGATGTCTCCGGGTGAATTGAGCCAGAATGTCGGCATGGTGTTCCAGAGCTTCAATCTGTTCCCGCACAAGACGGTGATCGAGAACGTGATGCTGGCGCCGGTGGTGGTCAAGCAGACACCCCGGGACGAGGCGCGCAGAATCGCCGAGCAGGTACTCGACAAGGTAGGTATGCGCGAGAAGGTCGATGCCTACCCGGCGCAGCTTTCCGGCGGCCAGCAGCAGCGCGTGGCGATTGCTCGTGCGCTGGCAATGAGTCCCAAGGTGCTGCTCTGCGACGAGGTGACCTCGGCACTCGACCCGGAACTGGTCGGTGAAGTGTTGCACGTGCTGGAGGATCTGGCCCGGGAAGGGATGACCCTGATTCTGGTCACTCATGAGATGAAGTTCGCCCGCGATGTCAGTGACCGGGTCGTGTTCATGCATCAGGGCCGCATTCATGAGTCGGGTGATCCGCAGAGTCTGTTCACTCAGCCCGAGACGCCGGAACTGAAGCAGTTCATCGCGTCCGTGCTGTAGAGCGAAGACGATCATGTCGGAAACGAGTCCACAGACGCATATCGGCCGGCGGCTGCAGCAGCATTTCACGGAGCTGGGGCCGCAGGAGCGCCGGGTGGCGGACTTCATCCTGGCACACCTCGAGGACCTGGCGGTCTACAGCGCGGCCGACCTGTCACGCCTGAGTGGCGTCTCCAAGGCGACCGTGACCCGCCTGTTCAAGCGGCTGGGCTTTGATGACTTCAAGGCGGTCAAGGCGCATGCCCGCCAGTTGCGTCATTATGGCGTACCGTTGGCGTCGCAGTCCGATGCACTGGGTGAGGGTATCGAGCGTTTCCGCCGCCACGCCGAACGCGAGCAACAGAACCTGCGCCAGTGCCTCGAACGACTGACGCCGATGCTGTTCGATGAGGTCGTTCGCGCACTCGACGAGGCGCCCGCGGTGGCCGTGATAGGCTATCGCAACAGCTATCCGGTGGGTTTGCACCTGCGTCAGCAACTGATGCAGGCGCGCGGAAGCGTGCATCTGCTGCCAGCGCCCAATCAGTCGTTGGCCGAAGAGCTGGTCGAACTCGACCCAGGTACGCTGATCGTTCTGATCGGCTTTCGTCGACGTCCCAGACTGTTCGAAACGCTGGTGGGAGTGCTGGCCGCGCGTGAGCAGCGGGTATTACTGATCGGCGATCCGACCACCGCCAAGTATGCGGATCAGGTCACGTGGCGGCTGGAGTGCGCGCTGGAGACGATCTCGGCATTCGATAGTTACGCCAGCGCCATGAGTCTGGTCAGTCTGCTGGCCAATGCCATGCTGCACCGTCGGTTGGCGCAGGGGCGAGCCAGGATCGGTGAAGTGACCGAGTTGTATCAGGAACTCGATGAGCTCGCTGACTTTTCAGGCAGACCCTGAGAAGACGCATCGCAGGATAGGAACAAAAGCAAACAGGAAGTGGTGGCGTTCGACGCTTGGCCGAATCGGACGCCGATTGATCGAGGAGAGAGCATGTCGCAGCGCAGCTACGATGGACCTAAACGAACCTACTACGCCCCCCACGGCGGTCTGCCGCCGCAAAGCCAGCTGATTCATGGCCGTGCGGTCTTCACCGAGGCCTATGCCGTCATTCCCAAGGGGGTGATGAGCGATATCGTCACGAGCTTTCTGCCGCATTGGGAGAAGACTCGGCTGTGGGTGCTGTCGCGGCCGCTCTCCGGCTTCGCCGAGACGTTTTCCCAGTACATCATGGAAGTCTCGCCCGGTGGCGGCAGCGAGCGGCCGGAGCCGGACAGTGGTGCCGAGGGCGTGCTGTTCGTGGTCGAGGGCGAGATGATGCTGACCATCGCGGGCGAGACGCACGAGATGGCGCCGGGGGGTTACGCCTATCTGCCGCCGGGCTGCGACTGGCAGCTGCGCAACGCGAGCGAGGCGCCGGTGCACTTCCACTGGATTCGCAAGGCGTACGAATTCGTCGAGGGGCTGGCGGCGCCGGAACCCTTCGTCACCAACGAGCAGCAGATCGCGCCGACGCCGATGCCGGACACCGACGGCCGCTGGGCGACCACGCGCTTCGTCGATCCCGCGGATTTGCGCCACGACATGCACGTGACCATCGTCACCTTCCAGCCGGGCGGCGTGATCCCGTTCGACGAGACCCACGTGATGGAGCACGGCCTCTACGTACTCGAGGGCCGCGCGGTCTACCACCTCAACCAGGACTGGGTCGAGGTCGAGGCCGGCGACTACATGTGGCTGCGAGCGTTCTGCCCGCAATCCTGCTATGCCGGCGGATCGGAGCCGTTCCGCTACCTGCTCTACAAGGACGTCAACCGGCACATGAAGCTGTCGCTTTCCGGAAGTTAGCCGAAGCGGGCGAGCCGATAGGGCGCCAGCGGTGGCAGGTCGTCCCGGCGGGCCGATGTGGAAGACGCATCGTGTTCGCCGGGGCCGGCCAGGTCGGCGATTATCTCGGCGGTGATCGCCGATTGCGTCAGCCCCAGATGGTGATGCCCGAACGCCAGCAGCACGCGGCCGTCGCACACACGATCGATGATCGGCAGCGAGTCCGGCAGCGACGGGCGGAAGCCCATCCACGGTGTGGCGTCCTCGGCGTCGAGATCGTTCTTGAACAGGCCCCGGCTCAAACGATGCAACTGCCACGCTCGCCCCATGTTGGGCGGTGCGTCCAGCCCTGCGAACTCCACGGTGCCGGCCAGTCTCAGGCCGGTTTCCATCGGCGTCATGATGAAGCGGCGCTCCAGCGAGGTCACCGCGAAGGGGAGCCGGTCATGCTCGCGGGGCAGCATCAGGTGATAGCCGCGCTCGGTATCCAGCGGCACGCGCTTGCCGGTGAGCTGGGCGGTCAATGCTGCCGAGTGGGCGCCGCAGGCGACGAGCACCTGGCCGGCCTCGCGTTCGCCGGCGCCGGTCGTCACGGCGACGCCTTTCGAGGTCAACCGCGCCGATTGCACGGTTTCCTGCGCGAAACGAACGCCCTCGCGCCGGGCGGCATCCACCAGGGTGTTGACCACCCGCCACGGATCCAGCACATGGCCCGTGGCCGGGAAGAACAGCCCGCCCAGCAGCGCGTTCGAGAGTTGCGGCGCTGCGCGCTGAATCGCGCTCCCGTCCCATAGCTCGACCGGCACCTGCTGCTCGCGCATGCGCGACTCGAGCGCTTCCAGCTTCGAGTGCGACTCCGGCTTCTCGTAGACCAGCAGCGAGCCATCGGCCTTGAGCAGATGGCTGCCGTCGACCGAGGCCAGCAGGCGTTGCCACGCCGCCAGGCTGCGCTCGTTGAGGGCGCGGATACCGGCCACGCTCTGGCGGAACGGCGCCGGGCGCAGGTTCAGCACCAGCCGGGTCAGCCACGGCAGCGCGCGGGGCAGATATTTCCAGTCCAGCCGCAGCGGCCCCATCGGGTCCATCAGCATGCCGGGCAGCGACGTCAGGATCGAGGCATCTGCGATCGGGAAGACCTGCTCGGTGGCGAGATGCCCGGCGTTGCCGTAGGAGGCGCCGCGTCCGGGCTCCTGCTTGTCGAGCACCAGCACGCGGTGGCCCTGACGCGCCAATGCCAGCGCGCTGGTGACGCCGACGAGGCCGGCACCGACGACGATGATATCGGCATCGGGCGAAGCCGAAGGGGATGAGTCCGACATGCGCTACCTCACGACCAGATCGATGGGGGCGGGCAGCGGCTCAGGCGCTGCGCAGATTCTTTTCCAGCACCGCCGCGATGCCTTCCGCGGCGTCCTTGATGTGGTTTTCCAGCAACTGGCAGGCCTTGTCGACGTCGCCCTGGCGCGCCAGTTCCAGCAACTGACGGTGCTCGAGTTCCGCCTTCTCGATCTGGCGGGTATAGAGCAGCTGCATGCGGATATAACGCCCGGACTTGGTGTTCAACTGGCCGATCATGGCCAGGGTTTCGGGCAGCCCGGAAGGGGCGTACAGCGCATGGTGAAACGCGAAATTGTAGTCGCTCCAGTTGTCGATCTGGCTGCCGGAATCGAGCGCGGCGTCGTACTGGCGCAGGATGCTCTCGGCGTGATCGAGATCCGCCGCCGTCAGGTTCGGGATCGCGTAGCGCAGCACGTAGGTCTCGAGCAGCACGCGCAGATCGAACAGTTCGCGGATCGCCGCCACGGAGAGTTCGGTGGTGAAGGCGCCGCGATGGGCGTGGAATTCCACCAGCCCTTCGGATTCCAGGGTCAGCAGCGCTTCCCGAACGGGAATGCGGCTGACGTCGTAGTCCTTGGCCAGCGCGTCCTGTCGCAGTTGGGAGCCGCCCTTGAACTCGCCGCCGAGAATGCGTTCGCGCAGATCATCCGCCACGTGCTGGGCTCGGGTCTTGAAAGTCGCCATGAAGTGCCATCGTGTCCACAAAATGTTGGATATTGTATGCAATCCAGGAGGCGCTCGCCGACTTTTCACGCCGTTTCCCGTCTCGCCGGAACGCAACACCGGCTCTGGCGAGAGTGGTCATCGACCTGCTGGCAGCCCCTGGCCGACGTTGCCGAGCTGCGCCGACCACTGCTTGTACCATTCACGGAACAGCGCGTACTGGGTCTCGACGTAGCGCCGCTGGGCGTCGCTCAGGGCGTCGCTCTCGTTGAAGTGCAGTTCGTAGGCGCTGTCGCCGTTGAGCACCATCAGCTGCTTGTAATAGAGCACCAGATCCACGCCTTCATCGAAGGAGGAGAGCACCGCCAGCGCCGATTCCAGCTCTTGGGCCTGGCGCCGGGCCACGAGATCGCCCTTGGCGGCCTTCTCGCAGAGCGCGACCAACTGCAGCACCTCTTTCGGCAGCGCGTTGCCGACCCCGGTGATGGCGCCGGTGGCATTGCAGTTGACGAAGCCGTGGAATACCTGGGTGTCGACGCCAACCATCAGGCTGACCTCGTCATCCTGGGAGGTGATGTGCTCGGCCGCGTAGCGCAGGTCGTCTGCACCGCCGAACTCCTTGAAGCCGATCAGGTTCGGGTGCTCGTGACGCAGCTCGAAAAACAGGTCCGCACGGGTGGCGAAGCCGTAATAGGGGCTGTTGTAGATCACTGCCGGCAGCTCGGGCGCGGCTTTCAATATCGCCGAGAAGTGCGCCTTCTGGGCGGCGGGAGCGGTACCGCGGGAGAGTACGCGGGGAATGACCATCAGCCCCTGGGCGCCGACCCTTGCCGCATGGGCGGCGTGGGAGACCGCTTCCTTCGAATTGACCGCGCCGGTGCCGACGATGACGGGAACGCCGGCGGCGACCAGTCTGGCCACGCCTTCCTGGCGCTCGGCCTCGCTCAGCAGCGGCCAGTCGCCCATCGAGCCGCAGTAGACCACCGCGCGCATGCCGAGATCGAACAGCTCGCGCCCCTTGGCGACCAGCGCGTCGTAGTCCGGCTTGCGATCCGCGGTGCAAGGGGTCATCAGGGCGGGGATGCAGCCGGTGAAGATGGAGTCGTTCATGGTTGTCCTCTGGAATCCTTGAAGGTCTGTCGGGAATGGCTTTTCGGAAATGGCGTTTCGGAAATGGCGTTTCGAAAATAACTTGCCGAACGGCTACGACGCGGTGATACCCCAGGCAAACGGGTCGTTATCGTCGATCAGCAGCGTGGCGTCGGCGGTGACATAGGCGTTGCCGGTGATGGATGGCAGTACGCGATCGCCCTGCCACGCGTAGCGCCCCTCGAAGCGGCTGCCGGTGATGCTGGCCTGCACCCAGGTCTCGCCGGGGGCCAGCTTGCCGTCCGCCGCCAGGCAGGCCAGCTTGGCGCTGGTGCCGGTGCCGCAGGGCGAGCGGTCGTAGGCCTTGCCGGGGCAGAGTACGAAATTGCGGCTGTCGGCCGGTGTGCCGGTGCTGGTGTCGTCGGCGGCGAACAGCTCGATATGATCGATATGGCCACCGTTTTCGCCGGTGATCGCCTGTGCATCCAGCGCCTGGCGGATCGCCCAGGTGAAGGCCGTCAGCGCTTCCTCGTTGGCCAGGGTCACCGTCTGGTCATGCTCGCCAACCAGGAAGAACCAGTTGCCGCCCCAGGCGATATCGCCATGCACTACGCCGTAGCCAGGCACCTCGACCGGCACGCGCTGGCGATAGCGGTAGGCGGGCACGTTGCGCACCGTCACCGCGCCGTCTTCGTGCAGCGTGGCGCTGACCGGGCCGACGGTGGTGTCGATCCGGTGATCGCCGGGCTGGATCATCCCGAGGTGATGCAGCGACGCTACCAGCCCGATCGTGCCGTGACCGCACATGCCCAGATAGCCGGTGTTGTTGAAGAAAATTACCCCGCAGGTCGCGTCCGGCGTGACGGGCTCGCAGTAGAGCGCGCCGACCAGAACATCGTTGCCCCGCGGCTCGAGCAGGCAGGCGCGACGCCAGTGGTCTTGGGATTCCCGCAGCGCGTCGCGCTTCTCGACGAGGGTGTCGCCGGGCAGCGCCGGGAAGCCGGACATGACCAGGCGTGTCGGCTCTCCTCCGGTGTGGGAATCGATGACATGGATGCGCTTCATGCGTATTTCCTCCGATCCGGGCGGCCCCGCAAGACGTGGGAAGGCATCGCGACGAGAAATGTCGCGGATATTGTAGATTTTATACAATCTTCACGGCGCGATGGGAAGCGTACCGTGCGGGAAATGAGGCGCGATCTTTGATGTCGAGCCGCGGCGATCACAAAAAAGCCGGCGCTGGAGGCGCCGGCAACGGGAGAGAGCGCGCGAGGCGCTCAAGGAGACAGAACGGGCGCCTACGAGGCGACGGCCGCCGCGACCGTCGCGCGTCGCATCGCCATGGCATAGAAAGTCGCGCCCAGGGCGCCGCCGATGGAGACCGAGAAGTGCCCCAGGTCGCCCAGCGGCAGGAAGTTGATCACGATGCCGATCACGCTTGCTGCGACCACGGCCTTCACCGCGGCCGGATTGAAGCCGTTGCGATACCAGTAGGGGCCGTTGGGATCGACGCTGAACAGGGCGTCCACGTCGATCTCGCCCCGGCGAATGCGGTAGTAGTCCATGATCAGGATGCCATAGAGCGGACCGATGGCGGCCGCGAGCAGATCGACGGTGTAATGGATGATCTCCGGATTGCTGAACAGGTTCCATGGCGTCAGGAAGATCGAGCCGACGGCGGCGATGAAGCCGCCGGTACGGAAGCTGATCTTGCTGGGCGCCATGTTGGAGAAGTCGAACGCCGGCGCGACGAAGTTGGCGACGATATTGATGCCGATGGTGGTGGTGACGAAGGTTGCGGCGCCCAGCACGGCGACGAAGGTGTTGTCGAGGCGGGAAACGGTCTCGATCGGGTCGTCGATCATCTCGCCGAACACCGGCAGCGTCGCCGACACCATCATGACGGGGAATGCTATAGTAGAGAAAACGGCAACCTTCTGGAATTGGGACCATGCAAGCATTCGCATACGTTCGCTACTCAACCGCACGACAAAGTACAGGTGACAGCTACGAACGCCAGCAGAGCCCGCTGGCACGCTTTGAAGACGAATATGGTGTCAAGATAAAGGAGACCTTTGTCGATTCTGGTGTGTCGTCGTTTCGCGGTGACAATATCAAAAAAGGCCAGTTTCGAAATCTTCTCGACAAAATAGATAACGAAGAAATTGTTGCTAACGATTTTATCGTTATTGAAAGTATAGATCGAGTTTCGAGACAGGAACTTAATAAAACCGCGACACAGCTATATGCAATTCTAGAGAAAGGTATAAAAATATACACAACGAATGACGAAAAACTTTATTCGCTAGAAGATAAAAATCGTGATTTAGAAAACTATCTAATGATAGGTCTGATCGCGAAGCGTGCGAATGAAGAAAGCGAGACAAAATCAAAGCGAAGAAAATCCGCTTGGAAGAAAGTTCACAAAGAAGCCAGAGAACAAGGCAAAGCTTTTGCCAATAGCCGAGTCCACTACGGTTATGAGCTTGTTGACGGTGAATATCGGATTGTCGAAGAAGAAGCCGAAGAGATTCGAAAACTATTCGAGCTATTAATTCACCAAGGTGTCTATAGCTCAATTTTGGAAATCAACAAAACGGCTAAGAGAAAGTGGACAGCCTCAAGCGTCTACAAAATGATACTGAGCAAGGCTGTTATCGGTTATCTGCGCAGACAAGAAATTGTAAATGGTAAACGTGTTTTTCGGGAGTATATTGAAGGCTTCTATCCTCAGATTGTAGACGAATTCACTTTCAAGCGTGCAGAGCAAGCTATCAACCGGCGCAAGAGCAATAAAGAAACCGGGCGCAATACAGAAGCCTATATCAACATTTTCCGGCACTGCGCAAACTGCGCACAGTGCGGGGCTAAAATGATTTATAGCAAAAAGACTAAGCAAAACGGAAAGTACAGATACGATTACCTTTTTTGCGCTGACGGAAAAGAAAAAGGAACAGGCTGTAAAAATACACTGAATTACGAATATCTACTCAGCCACTTTGTCAGCAAAATGTTTCAAGCCATCGCTTTCAAAGAAGAAGACGTACCTTCAATAGCCCCGGTTGTTAAAGAACTCTCGAAATTGCTATCAAACAAAAAGCAAATCGAGCAGAACAAGCGCCAGCGAGTTATTGAAAACGAATTATCGAAAGAACAAATGAATGAAGCCAATCTTCAAAGAATGATAGATAACTTCGACGAGATACCCCCGAATTATGTTCTGAAGAAGCTTTCAGAATCCGAAAAGAAAATTGAAGCCCTAAAATCAGAACTGTTATTGATTGAAGAAACCACTGGTATAGACATGGGTAGCTTTGCCGACTTTGGTCAAATGATAATGACAAAGGCAGGTAGAGCAGAAATCAACCGCTTTTTGATAGCAAACAATATCAGATTCAGCTTTGAGTCCGAAAAAGTGGACTCTCTAGAAAGAGAATATCCAGACGACCCTACGTTTCGAGAAATGTATAGAAAATCAGTCGGCAAAAAAACGACCAAGACAGAAATCACATTCAACACCATCATCGACGGGCAGATGTTCACAGATAAATTTTACAAAGAAGACGCCGATTTGAATTACTTTGTTGAGTGCGACATATCAATTTTAGAAAAAAATTGAAATTTCTTACTTCAAACACTAGATGACGCTATTTATATCTGATATCTTTAACTTGTTCTCAAGCAAAACAGCACATAAACCAGACCGCAAGGAATAGCACAATGGCTTCACAACTTGCCGATTACATGCAGAAAGAGGCTCAACTGGCTCGTCTGCAAGCAGAATTGAAGGAAATGGAAGGTAGCGAGCAACTGAAACTCGCCAAAGAGTACAAGCAAAAGCTTGAAGAATTAATGAAAAAATACGGCCATACAGTCGAAGAAACTATCGACGTACTGGACCCGGAATATAAGCTTCGCGGTCTCCCACCGCTCGAATCAGCACCGAAGTCGACTGGTGGCACACGCCGTAAGCGTAAGCTGAAAGTCTACAAAAATCCGAATACTGGTGAAGTCATCGAAACTCGCGGTGGCAACCATAAAGAACTCAAGGCTTGGAAAGACGAACACGGTGCAGAAACAGTAGAAAGCTGGGTTCAAGAAGAAAAAGAGTAAGACCAGATCCAAAGCCCATCCATAGAAGGTGGGCTTTTTTTACGCACGGGGAACAAAAAAATGAAAACGCTAAAACTCTCAGCACTCGTTTTGCTGTCAATCTTGATCGTCTCCACAACCGGTTGTGTGAGTGTCACAAGCTCACCGGACGTGGAATCGAGCTACTACGACGACCCTAACCCTGTAACGTCTGACAGCCCCTATTTCCACGCTGTTGAGGTCGGAAAGACAGAAGGATTTGTAGGAACTAATGCATTCTGGATCTCAGGCCGGGTCTCTCCCAATCTGACGAACGAATCAGCCAAAGAAGTGCTGGAAAAAACGCTTAGCTCGTCGAACATGCTTGCGCAGAACGGGCAGGCTCAATACCAGCTTGACGCAATTATGGTGGACGACGACGCTGTAGGTGCTTTTGCTTCCGAAACGAGCTTAAACGGCACGACCCGAGACATGAGCATTCGCTACATTCTTCGGTCCTTAAAAACCACCGCAGAGCTATACAACGAAGTGATTGTGTCGCATGGAGAGGGAACCTGTGACGACGCTTGTTTCGCTTTCTATATACAGGAAAGCTATGCAGCGGAACGAAGCCAAGTTGACAGTCTTCGCCAACTCGTTGCTGACTTGAAAGCTTTGCCAGTGGATTGACAGCAAACAAGAACACCAAGCCCGCCACCAGAGCGGGCTTTTCTAGTTAAGGTGAAGAAATGAATCGTAAGCAATTTATAGAGAGCCACGGTGCTACCTGTGCGAACTGGACATGGAGTTGGTCATTCGTCAATCACCACGAAAGGTTCGTCATATTCGGCGTATGGAACGATAACGTCGATACTGATATGAGTCTAATTCTGAGCGAGGCTTGGCAGAAATCAAACAAAGGACGGATTCAGAACGGTTATGGTCAGGCGATTGAGCATATCAAGTTGATTGATAACGAAGGCTACACGCTCAAAACCTTTGTTATGGAATACGCAGAACAGGAACGTGACGGCGAAGAAGGTCCAGCGAAAATCGGCGGTTTCATTCCTGAACTCAATAACATGGAGTTGATTAAAGTCGGGAATAAATGGTTCGCTCAGGATCATAACAAACCACCCAAGTTTGTAGCTGAAGAAATTGAAAGCAATGAAGTTTACTTCGAGGGTGCTTCTAAATCAGTCCTAGTCAACCATTATGAGCGAAACAGCAAGGCCAGAGCCCAGTGTCTACATAAGCATGGCTACCAGTGCAAGGTGTGCGAATTCGACTTCAACCACTTCTATGGCGGTCTTGGCAAAGAGTACATTCACGTTCACCACATCGTGCCTATCTCTGAAATCGGTCAGGAGTATCAGATAGACCCGGAAAATGACCTTGTGCCTGTCTGTGCCAACTGTCACGCCATGATCCATAGGACACGGCCAGCACAGAGCGTAGAAGGCTTGAGAGACCACCTGAGAGCCATTGGCTCGATTCAGTGAGGTAGGTTTATGCATATATCAGAGTTCGAGAAAGTAACCTATCTGAAAATCGAGAAATTTGACGGTAGAGTGATACCCCTTCAACCCTGTTATCACGGCAACTCCAATTGGGAAAGCTGGATCGATATCGGAGGTAAGCTTGGGCCGTTGAAAATTGTAGGCGTGGCGAGTGCTAGCTATTTTGCCAAAGCTCCAGAGAGAGAGACCGACATTTTTCTAGAATTCGTCAATTTAATTGTCAAAAGGGCTTACTATCCTGACATAGCTCACTTCGAAGAAGGCATCCACGAAGACATAAACAATCTTGCCACGTGTGTCGAGAAGATAAATTTGTTCCACGAGATTTGGATGTCCGACAAGAACAGAATTTCTTCAAGATACATCTCGACAGAGTTGGAGTATATTTTTAAAGTTTGTAGGAGTCTCTTTGACTTGCTTCAAGAAGTGGCAATGAAGCTTTGGAAAAGGTTTCAGTATCGCGACAACAGTATTGACAAAAAAGAGCTGAAGCCTTCCTTTGCAAAAATGGTTTATCACGACAACAAACTAATAACAACTGAGCAGATAGCGGCGAAATATTCTATCCCAGTCCCGCTAGCAGCTTTCTACGAAAGAAAAGGTGCTTTCTTTGATTGGTTACGAGCTTATCGTGACAAAATCGCTCATGGCGGAAACAGTTTCCATGGTATATTTATGATGGAGGAGGGCTTTGCTATCTCAGTTGAAGCAGAGCCATTTCAAGGGTTACACATATGGGAAACGTCTGAAGTCAAACAGAACGGGTTAGGCTCAGTAAGGGCACTTGTCTCCTATGCAATATTGAACACCATTCATGCACTCGAAGACTTTGCAGTAACAATACAAAAAATCATGAAACTGCCTACAGATATCGCCCCAGGTTATAACGTTTTTTTAAGAGGTGAAACGCTTATGGTCTTACGATCTTTACACAAGTATGGTGAAGAACAGGCGTGGATTGGAGGGGGGCAAGAATGAAAGAGCTGTTAGGCATTGGTTTCGAGCCCGCTGGTCACTGGTTTCTTGAAGACAACCGAATTGCTTTCAAACTCGACCGCTTCTACAAGGACTCAAACGTCCTGTATGCCTTCGTGGTCGACGGTGAGGTGCGATACATAGGAAAGACCACCACAACGCTCTCACGCCGTTTCTATGGCTACCGTAACCCGCACGGGAGACAGCCCACCAACATCAAGAACAACGCCAACATTCTCGCTTGCCTGCAAGCTGGTGAGGAAGTCGCTATTTACGTCCTACCTGACAACGGCCTAATGCATTACGGCTCGTTCCACCTGAACCTAGCCAGTGGCCTTGAGGACAGCATAATCAAGACCCTCGACCCTCCATGGAACGGTAAGCCACCCAAAGAGGTCGCTCAGGAGCAGGAAGAAGCCGATCTGCAGGCACCAGACTTCCCCGCTCCCACCGACACCTTCACCGTGAAGCTTGGCAGCACCTACTTCGAACAAGGATTCTTTAACGTACCAAAGGAAGCCTCAGACCTGTTCGGTGACCACAAAGACACACTTGAAATCTATGTGAAGGACTCACCAGAAGCCGTTCTCGGCTACATAAGCAGGAAAGCTCAGTCTACTGGCGCACCGCGAATCTATGGCCGTGTGGAACTGGCGACCCTTTTCCAAGGTGCCTACAGCCTTAAGGATACAGTCACGGTCGAGGTGCTATCGAAGGAAGCTATACGGTTCACGTGAGAACGATGCTCAAGAAACCCTATTAACAGTCGATAAAGATAGAAAATAGGGAGCGTTTACCGTGGGTCCAATTTTTTCGTTTATCGAATTTTGTGTCGATTCATGCCGAAACCAAGTAAAACCTGTTGCCGGAAGTATCGTGTATTGCGATTTACACTTTGGTTGGATGGAGCACTCGGGTGTCTATATTGGTAAAGGTAAAATTGTTCATTTGAATGGCAAAGGTGTAGTCGAAGCAGTCACTGCAAAACAATTTCTTGCGGGCAAAACAGGTTACAATATTTACGTATCATGCAAAGGTGAAAAGCCTGTCGGCAGTGATAAAGTAGCAGAACGAGCCAGAGAAAGAATTGGCATGGAAAAGGGTTACAACTTCATTCTCGATAATTGTCACGAATTCACTGCAGGTTGTCTAACCGGAGAAATTCCAAATCCAAACAACTTCGTTTGGATGCTAAAACATGAAGTAGAAAAGGCATATGGAAGTGACAATTGGAGATTTTGGAACAACTATTTCTTTGATAAGCCATTTGATTGAGCTTCCCATCCAAAAGCCCACCGAAAGGTGGGCTTTTTTAGTTCCAATCTTGGATATTGAAATCGAAAAGCAAGTTTTGAGTAATGTTGTGAGCAGGTTTCTACTATGTCTATACCCCCTCTTGCCGTCGAACAACACTTCACCCTTGATTCCAAAAATAAATTGTTTTGGTGAATAAGCAGATTTGCTATCAAAGTGGTCTGATTTTATTTTAGGTGATATGTAATTCACCGTAAAAGTAAACATTTACGGTAATTATATGTTATAATAATAAAACAATAACAGAAAGGAGAATCAAAATGACAACACTAGATAGCTTCGAAAAATTCACTAAGAACTTAGACAAGCTTCAAAAAATTGAAGACAAGAAAAACAAACCAAAAAGGAAGCGCGGGCGACCGAGAAAGTCAGAAACCAATAACAATAAAGGAGAAGAACAATGGAGAACCTAGCGAGCAGAATAGTTTTTATTGTCTTAATGATAATTTTGGCTGTAGCTTTAGTTAAATACCCAAATATTTTCAATCTTTTTGAACCGGTGCAGAGTAGTTTTTACAATGCATGGGCAATGCCTAAACAGGTTGCCACCTCCTCAAGTGCAGGAGTGATGGACTGGGGAAAAGTGCTTGGATATATTGCATTTTTCTGGAATTTAGTTTTTTGGGTTTCTGTAGGTATGTTGATCAAAATCTATACAAAGGAGAAAAAGAACAATGACTGAAGAACATAACCATAACCACAACAAAGAGCGCTTAGCAGAGCATATTCTACCGCTTTCGGAATCAGACGACTTCGACACTGCAAGATTAGAATGGTCGATATTCGATATCAAGATTGACGACAACTTTGACCACTGCCCTTGCGGACAGTTAATCAAAGAGCTTTGCTACATACGCAACGAAAAGAACGGCAACACCACATATGTCGGCAATGTATGTATCAACAGATTCATGGCTATCGAGACTGGGAATCTTTTTGAAGGTCTAAAGCGTATCAGTGCTGATAATAGCGCAAATGCCAACGAAGATTTAATACAGTACGCTTACGACCTTGGCTATATATTCGAAAATGAATATGGCTTCTTAATGGACACACGCAGAAAACGCAAGCTTAAGC
Source organism: Salinicola sp. MIT1003 (assembly GCF_001858555.1). Classification (NCBI taxonomy): domain Bacteria; kingdom Pseudomonadati; phylum Pseudomonadota; class Gammaproteobacteria; order Oceanospirillales; family Halomonadaceae; genus Salinicola; species Salinicola sp. MIT1003. The sequence goes on along the minus strand of NZ_MCAP01000011.1, from coordinate 383,335 downwards.
CAAAACAGCTTGCTTGGAAGCAGAAAATCAATAGAAGAATAATCAACAGAACACAAGTCAGCAAGAAAAAAGGAAAGCAAGTATGAAACAATTAGACCTTTTCAAAGAAAAAGAAATAAGCTTGTTTTACGCGAGCCTCCAACAATATATTGTGGTCTATGGAGTAACGCTAGTGATCTGGTGTGCGGTTATATATTGGAGCGCAATTTACTTTTACAACTTGTTACCTATTGGTTTGAGTATGCTAACGCTGTTAGAAAAAGTGTCAAATTTGGCAATCATCTATAAAGGGTTATTCATTGGCCTCATCTTCTTGACACCTTTAATCCAAACATTTTTAACGATAAAAACATTAAGGAGTTTTGAAAATGACTGAAGAACAAATTGAAGCCAACTTCGGAATGTATGGCGCACTTGTCGTAGCAAAGGGGTTGATTACGCGAGAGAGGCTGATAGAGCTTGCTCGCAAGTATCCGGGCACATTCATAGCGCATGACCGCTCAACGGGGCACTATCAGCTTCATATGCCATCTCAGAAGACTGACGGCAAGCTAGTTCTTGATCTTCACACACACAAAACCGTACAAGCACCCGGAAAGCCAAAAATAGACCCAGCTAAGCGAAAGGCTAAGGCTGTGAGCTTCAAGCTCACTGAAAGCCAGCACAGCGCGATTCAGAAGCTTGTAGGCTCGCAGGAATCACCCGGCCAGTTGGCTAGGCGTCTTGTAAGTGAATATCTGGAACAACACGCATAAAAAAACCCGCCAAAAAGCGGGTTTTTACACAACAACAATAACAAATTTTGGAGAATAACTTTACAACCACAAATAGATTATAACATACAATTTTAAATAAACAATACTTATTCTACATATTTAATGAATTAAATCCATTCTTTATTACTTGCCATTCCTTTTTCTTTCTTTGTTGAATACCTTCGTTGCCAGTTCGCTTGTAGATTTCATTGCGAATCTCCGACATAGAAGCATTCTCAGTTATAGACCAAGAACCATCATATTCAATTGAATCAATATCAGATTTGAATTCAATAGATTGCAGGCTTTCAAGCACTGCAAGCTCAATGTGTGGACGATTATCCGACAATAGTTTCGAAATTTCAGCTTTGTCGTGTTCGCTCAAGTATCGTTCGTTAGTGCCATTCTTCGCGAAAATTGAGTTCAAGCACTCACTAGCGCCTTCGTGAAAAAACCAACATTCATATAGCTCGTCAATTTTATCGTCCACATACCACTCTACGCGCCATTCTGCGCCAGTAAAATCACAGTCTGAAATAGCAACAGCATTCATTATTTCTTCGGTCACAAAACCTTGTTTCTCAAAGCTGATATCAAGCTCTCGAATCAGTGTCGGCACAAGTTCAATAAACGCTTCGTGTTGCATACCGCCGGTCAGTTTCTTCAGCTCTTTCGCTGACACACAGCGGTCTTGAGTCATGAGCAAGTCAAAGTGAATACGGTTTTCGTTTAAGCCCACGAGGCTATAATCGTGAATCCCGCACGATTTCATGATCAATTCAAAAGCTGTCCACTGTTCTTCGCCTGTCATTGAGTTGACAGGCTTTCCGTCGAAGCAATAGCCGAATTCTGGTGCCAAGGTCAGCCATTTCAAAATCTGGTTGTCCCCTTGGTAGGGATCATGGCGAAGCAACATACTGACAGCGTTATTCATGTCGTCTGTCGCGAAAATATCGAATACAGGGGCTTGATAGACGTACATCAGCGGATCTACGATACCTGCAATCGAAACCACATTTTGATTCTCAATACGTTTAGCGAGCTTGAATAGCTCTAAATCGCTATCACTTCGAGCCACTTCCCGCAGTAGACGGGCTTTGTCCGTAATCGCAATATCGCAACCTTCAAGCTCCAGACCGATATCTTCAGCTTCATTATCATAGCCGACTTCAATGCTTCGTATCGTTCGTGAATGCCCCCGATCAATTTTTTGGCTCAGATTATTTTTGAAAACGCTGATTGCTTTCTGAGTAATCGGATTAGCTTTGCAGTCGAATATCATAGAACTGACACGGCTATTGAAGGGAGCGTTGTCAGTATACATGAACCACATAGATAACTGGCGTGCATGGGCTTGTGGCATTTGCGATACAGGCATTTTCTTATACATAGTCAAACCCTCCTATCGCCGAATGACAACCCACCCGAAAGCATAGACTTCACTCGATCAAACCCTTTCATTTCGTGCCCAGTCACAGAAAACAGCTTGTCTCGAATCTGCCCGGCGCTGAATCCTTGATCGATTCGCCATGAGCCGTCAACTTTCGATAGTCCAAGCACAGGCTCAGAATCGCTCGTGAGGTCAGCTAAAGCGCTACGGATATCGTCAGCAGGCTTACCGCCTCTCGGAGCTAGAACAAGGGCTATGGCGTCGATATCAGCCTTGTCGAGTGAGTCACGACCGGCAAGCTCGAAGGTCTCGTATCTCAGATTTGAGAAATCCGTGAAATTCTCTTCGACATAGCCAGACAATCGGTCCTCAAGCTGTTGAAACACAAGCTCGGTGAATCGGCCACCACCCAGAATCCCGCGCAGGTCGGACCTTTCTTCGTCTATGAATCCAACCACTGCATACGACGCACGAATGGGGCGCTCAGACGCTATGAACTGTAGAGCGTGCAGATCCGCACCCCAAGCAAACGTAACAATCCCTTTGTGACCGTCCCCGTATGGCTCGATAGACACCTTCTGAATCGCGATCTCGTCAGCAAGAGCGGTAGCTTCCTCAAGCTCAAGACGCTCGATTTCAGCCTTCTCAGCTTCAAGTGACCGCTCAGATTGCTCGCAAACGAATCTATCCACATTCACAGCAATACCGCTGAAAATCCGTTCCACGTCGTCGGGGTAACGGCCAGCAATCAAGGCTTCGAGACCGTCTGTTTTGGCAAAGGGTGCGGACTTGTCGACAAGCGTGAAATTGCCATGATCGTAGGCCAGCATTTCAGTCTCATAGACTTTCCCTTGAAATTCGAGTCCAACAGCGATTTTGAAAGACTCGCCGTCTGGAATGTAGGAAGGTAGTCTAAGGGATTCGACTCGTATCGAGTCAGTCAATTCCATAAATTGTGTATCAGTCATTTTTGTTATTCTCCTAGTTTTTGGCTATCGCTAGCTCCTGTATTGAGTGAAAGAAAACCCGCCTGTTTGGCGGGCTTGGGTGTTTCAGTTGAAGCCAAAGCTTGAAGATTTCTTTTGTTTCGGTTTTGCCTTTTCTTTTTCCGGCTCTATGCAAATCCTCTTGTGCGTAAGACCATATTTGTCGGTAAACTCAACACGGAATTCTTCTTGTGCCTTTTCAAGTTCTTCTTCGATAATGGGTTTCACAACTTCCTGAATGTAATTCTCTACTTCTTGATTCAAGTCTTCGTCGTCCAGTGTTGAGTAACGGAAATCTCTTGAAAGATTCTCTTTGATAGCTGACGCAAGATTCCAGTTTTCTTCGTCAAGTAAGCCTATACCGTCACCGCTGATACTCAATTCAAGTGATTGCTCAACACCGCGATTTATAACGTCCAAGTCGAGCCATAAGCTCGGGTGATTGCTACCCAAGTCAAGTGTTGGAGTGAATACAGGCTTTTTAGTATCACCGTTATCAACTAAAGTAATTTCAGGCCATACACTGACTTCGAAAAAATTTGCATGCTCTCTATAAGCTTCTGCCAATTTTTCTCCGATAGCTTCCTTCATATCGACGACTTGTTGGTCACTTTCAGAAGTAACTTTCTGGAGACCATTTTCTCTTTGATACCAGTTTGTATAGGCTATAAAAAATTGGTTTCCAGTTTCCCTATCAAACCCCTTGGCTTGACTCATATCCAACTCGGCGTCTTGGAAACTAAACTTATGCGGTAGTTCAATATCCGCAATCATTGACTCAAAAAGAGCAAAACCTGACTGTGGTGAGCAGTGGACCGAAAAATCTACGAAATCGTCGTCGCAATGGGCCTCGAAAACATCGAATCTCGTAGAATTTATAAATCTTGTCATTTTCTCAATATTATCATTCATAGCGTTCTCCTTTTTTGTAGTTGCTATTTTATTAAGACTACTATTATAACATAAAAGTTCAATTATCTGTTGATTTAATTCAATAATTTATTGACTTTTTTTGGTTTTCGATTTGCTCTCAATTTCTGAAAACTCATTGAAAACAAAAACAGCCCCCGAGCCTTCACGGCTGGGGGGCATTTCTCAACTTATATATCAAAGGGCTTGAATTACGAATTCCTTCTTCGTCCAGATAGTGATAGCGATAAAAGTCTTCAATATCAATCTCTTGATACTCGGTAGAAATCAAAGGTAGAAACCGTTTAGCTATCAAGTTAATCATGAAATCTATAAATGAATCGCTTAAAATAAATTCTACAATATCCGAATCTTCAATCTCATCATTATCAGTGAAAACTGAATGTTCTTGTCTAAAGCCATTTTCTCCTTGTATATAGTAAATATTGATACCATATATAATATCGTCAAAGTCTATAGCTGTGAAAATGTGAAGCTCAAATTCCCTTATCTGATTATCACGGTAGTTAACATTAAAATATTCAATTTCGAGCGAGTCCCACAAATGTTCATTGAAAAAACTTTCTGTAATTTCTATTGCCATTGTCATTCTCCTTTTGTGTTGTTTCCCAGCGAATTACCACAATTGCCGACAACCTAGCTGGGTCAGTTGTCAGCAAATTCTTTCAAAAGAACAGCGCATGACCGCCCCCCTGACCGCTAAGCCGGTTCCCGCAATGAAACAGTAAACCCAAGCCCAACGTGCTTTTCTTTCGTACTGCTTACTGCTAGGTCTGCCAGCACACGGCTGGCAAGACTTGGTTCAGGCTACCGCTACGCGATTGCCTTCAATTCTAGTGAAGCAACAGCACTGACCTTCTCGAAAAATGCGTCGTCGATATCTTCGCCATTTTTACCGAGGTGGTCAGCGTTCAGACGCTCTTTCAGCGCAAAAACGAAGTCGCTATGCCGGATAACGTTGCCAGATTTTGCGATACGCGCTTCACCACGAAGGTCTTCGTAGGCTAGAAGCACATAGCCCGCGTCGTCAGGCTTGGAGACGAACAGTGCGTCCTGAAGCTTCTGGAGCTTGGTAGCGTGCTTCGTGCAGGTAGATAGCGGATAGCTCTTGTCTACACACAGAGACCGGCGATTCTCGCGAACGAAGTCGACACAGAGGTCGGTCAGCTCTTTCTGAAGGAATTGGTGTGGCAAGGCACCGGCTCTCGACTCAACCGTCACGACAGGTCTGTCAAAGCCAGATTCCCAGTGAAAATGCAGAAGGAAGTCAGAAAGGACTTTCTTTGTCTTGAGTTCAACGACAAGCGTAGCTTCGAATTGCTCGACAGCGCGGTATTTGTCGCTGGCTAACTCAATTTTTCGAACGTAAAGAGAAGTGTTGTTGTTGCTCTGATTATAGTCGTTCACACCGATTGCTGTTGTAGTCATTATTCACCTTCGTTTTTTCTCATAGCCTCTCCTGAATTGGAAAATTAGCTAAAGAACAGGAAATCCCGTATCCCTGTTGACAGACGCATTAGATCATGATCCACAATGCGTGTCAACCCTAAACCCTGACCTATCTGAGAATGTCAACACCAGAAAACGCAGATTTTTAAAAAAATTATAATTTTCGCTGCCACTGACCCAAAGAATGTGAGTAAAAACAGTCACATATGGATTATGGATTTTGAAAAAATTATATTCGATAACAATAATTTATCTGGAAAGCCAATACCCATCATGAATGATAATGCAAAAAATATTCGCACTAGCCCACAAACCGTTGATTCTGTGATCAATAACCCCGTTGATCACAAAATGACCACCGACACAGCCTATCGGCTCAGTCGTAGGGCAACAGCCATTCCATAGGTGCCACAGCCTCAGAACCCGGCTAAGCCACCTATAAACCATTACGACACAGCCACGAACCCGGCTCAGTCGTAGGGCAAACCCCTTTCGACAGGTGCCACAGCCATGAACCCGGCTAAGCCACCTATAAACCATTACGACACAGCCACAAACCCGGCTCAGTCGTAGGGCTAACCCCTTTCGACAGGTAGCACAGCCATGAAACCGGCTAAGCCACCTATCGAACCCAAGGCAAATTCATTTATATCTATTCTTGTTTTAAAACACATTAAGGTGCTACAAAGTGTTTTAAAACACCTTAAGAATCCTTAAAACACTTTAAAGTGCCACAAAACACTTTATGACACTTTAAAACACATTGTTGTGTATAGAAGCGTTTTTGAGATCAAAAAACCCGCTCAAAAGCGGGCTTCATTAAGCTATGGATTACTGATACTGGAACGGGACCACCAAGCTCATTTCAGCGGGACCACTGCCGGAATCGTAGCTAATCTCTACTCGTTTTGAAGAGGGACCGCGCTTGCCGACCCAGAAGCCAGACTGTCGAATTCCTTCAACACCGGTCCCGGTAGTCATTTGGCCTGATACTGTATAAATGTATAAGTAACGGTCTTCTGAAATTTCAGTCGCTAAAGACTGGACCATAATATAACTTGGTATTATAAAGTCATGATTAACGTTTATAGCAGATTCACAAGTAGCGTCGAGGCCAAGATTTCCACCAACTGAAATCGTTTCTATATTAAGCACAGCGCAATGAAATGGAAAAAAATCTTCTGTGGGTATAAAACTAAAGTAGTCAGATAGTTTTCCATTATCATTAGTTTTACATGTGTAATGAATGCCGGAATCTGTAATACTTTCGAACTGAATAACTTTTTTACACTGATCGCCAAATTCATTGTTAGTCACGTAGTCATCGAGCATAAACCGCTTCGTCACTGATTCCGTACCTGATTCATAGCTCGAATCATAAACCCCGCCATAGCCGTGATTGTTAGCGACGACTTGGCTATCAATCCTTGAAGCTTTTAGACCTTCAATCAAAAAAGGATTTGTGAATGTTCTTATTTCGCTAGTATCAAAGCAATCGACTTCGACTTGTAGTGGCTTCTGACCATAATTAGCACTCACCACATGGCATTTGTTACCCCACAATTCAGGAGACGATCCTAGTGGGTCTGGCGAACGACTAGAAATGGCCGACCCAGAAGTCAAGAACTGAAAATATGTCTTTGCTGTAAGGTTGTCTCTAATAGTGCTTGAAAGCGATTCTAGGCAGATACCGTGTTGATCGTCAGGCAAAATCACCCAACCGTCGGTTACTTCTTCTATTCCGACACTAGCAAGACCATTGCTACAAAATAGCCTAGCACCTGCATTCTGGAATGCGGGCTTGCTATGTGTATAGTGAATCCAAGCGTCACCAGCTTCACGATTGCCTGAGACGCTAGGCTGATAGCTATTCCAGTTCAAATCACCGAAAAACAGCGTCCAGTCAACCAGTTGATTTGGTGCTTCGACAAAGATCCCAATCCGACTATGTGATTCGTCTAAAAAACCTTCAAAACTGGATAAGTCGACATCTTGACCATTTCGTCCTTCAAGCTTGCCGTTGACAATTTCACCAACGATAGCACCAGTAGGTTCACCAGACACTGTGAGATCGATAGCTTTGCTATCAATTACAGAGCGAACAAAACGGCTGTAGTCGTCCTGCCAGCCGTATTTTGCGAGCAATCCTTGATTTGGTTTGCCTTCTGTTGTTATCAGTAAATCCACGCGCTTCGGCTGGTCCTGAGCAACCACGTAGTAAGCGACAACTTCTTGATCTAAGATATGAGGAAATCCGGGCAAAGAGACATTCCTAGCTACCAGATCTTCAACTGTGATTCGACCTTCAGGCATCCAGCCGATACCCGAAACAGCTTGTATATTGGCTTCAAGAAAGGTTGAAGCTGTTTGAGCAGCACTGCTAATAGTTATTTCACGCTCAGCATCCGTTAATTTTCTAATATTATCGGAAAACGTTATAATAGTTAGCGACAATGTTATAACAGCAATTCCCATGGTTAATAATAATGCGTATCCTCTTTGATTTTTCATAATGTGTTCCCTTTTTTGGTTTCATTGTAATTATTTGAAAGGGGGCTTTCTGCCCCTTTTTGCTGATTATTTAGTCTTACCTTGGCCTCCGCGATTGTTTCCTAATCTTTTTTGAGCAATCATTTCCCCAACTTTTGCTCCCAGATTGACTTTAGAGTTTGCACCTGCGTCCATTAACGACTGACCCACTCTATCAGTAGATATGTTGTCGATATGACCACCCATGTTGTAGTCTTTGCCTGACACGAAATCTAGGAACAAGTCTTTAAACACTATGCCTGATTTGAAACAAGTGTGTAGAAGAATGGTTAACCCAGCAAAATGCAGAGTTGCCATGCCAATAAGATTGTAGGGATTGAGCATCCAAGACCCTTGACCAAAAATCATGAAGAACACAGTATTAAAGAACACATACCCGATACCAGTTATAAACATTGATAAAACAAAACCTGCAATCAAAGCTGGCGCTTGAAAGACCAATGTATAAGTCCAGCCAAGTGTTCTGCCAAGATTTTGACCGCTCATTCCTTTACCTTCTGGTCTAAAAGCTACCGCTGGAACCATTGGGCTGATAATAATGCCCGAAGATTGCAACAATAATACCGATAAATAACCCATGCCGAAAATAAGAACAGGAGCCATAGGTATTAGATATGCATAGCCGATACCGTACATAGCAAATATGCCGTTTATGACCTTGAAGAAACTTATCCAGTACATTGCTACACCCGCTAAAGCACCGGAACCACCCCAAGAAGTTACCGAGGTTGAAGCAAATTCGGCAGCGCCCTGAGCAGTAGCCAAGGCAAAATTCATTATCGTGTTGCCGATAATAATGCTTTGACCCAGATTTGAGACGTACATAACCCAATTTCCGATTTGCATACCGGAAGCGCTGACTTCTTGATTCGCCATACTTGTGCCGAAACCATCTCTTGTACCAACCCAGCCAACATTATTTACACCGTCGTCACCATCACCCATAAAAGCAGTAAAAAGACTTTCTTGGATACCAAGATTCAACGGTCTATTAAACTGTCCGTATGTTTGCAGATAAGGCGAAGACATGACATTAGTCAACGAATTCTTGAAACTTCTCTTGTCGCAACCATTATCGTCACAAGCAGTTGTTACGCTCGCATATTTATTAGAAGTAACACCTGCTCTATTCTTAACAGCTTCTAGAACTAGATTGACATTCGTGAAGTGTTGTAGATACTTGCAATCAGCTTCCTCGTCAGTCCAAAAATTATACCAAGGAATATTCGAAGTAATAGAGCAAGCCTCACTATTTTCCATAGTGTACGTAACGCTATCACCGCTAATAACTATATTGTTGCTTGCTTCTGAAAGCGTCTTTGACATAATTGAATAGTAAGCTCCTAGAAGCCCCCAACCATAGCGCTTCACGGCTTCCATGGTGGTTGTCAGGCGAATTTCACCATTAACTATGTCTACCTTTAAACCTTTACCTTCAACTTCGTCAGCTAGCGCTTTAGCGATAATAGCCTTCAATTCAGATTCATATTCTTCTGCAAACTGAATATATTTTGCACTAGCGTTGAGAAGTTTTTGCGTGTTCGCACCTGAGCCTGACACCAGCCCAGCCTCTAATTCTGAGTAATGTAGAGAGCTTTGACCACCGTTGAAAGAAGTTAAAGGGTCGACAATCTCTTTATACATTTTGGTCACATACTTGACATTCAATGCATTTAGAGGTGCGTCAATATTATTCAATAACTCGCCATTCTCGTCAGTGCTTAATTCTCTGCCGATTTTACCGCAACGACCGACAGGACCAAGACCGATCATTGAGCTAGCTCCAGTGTTGCTCAACACTTGGTAGCCACCTGAAGAAGGTAGATACTGGAACGGTTGACGCTCGAATTGACCTCTTGCCCATATGGGATCTTCGTCGCCAAGCTCTTTCATGCTGTATGTCATTGCACGCATACACATAGACTGACGAAGCATGGTGTTCATGACTACATAGCCATTGCCGGAGCTACCAAGGTCAACGCTTCGGCCCATGATTGATTCCATAGCCCAGTAGGTGAATTGGTCAGCTATGTTGCTACCAACACCAGTTGCATAGACTGCAATCACACTTATATAGGGAATATAAACTCCATGTGGCAAGTCTTTGGGCAGACCTTGCATACTGAATGAAGCTGGTGCCAGTAATGCAGCGCCGATTATCGTTCTGAAAGGCCACCAAACGGGATCAATGATTGAACCGCCAAATTTTCCTTCATTTGCCGTAGCTACAGTTCCTGAAAGTATTCCCCAAAACACGCCGATAGCAAAAGCTACTGTGCTCAATTGCGCAAACGCCCCTAGAAAGAGGGTTATGACTGTGTATGAGCCGTCACCGTTGCCCCATGGTGCGTTAATCCAACCACCAAAAATCAATTCCATTGATTCCCAGTAAAAACCGCCGGGCTGTCCTGTTATGTTATCCATAAAAGCTTCCATAGATCACCTCCAAAACTTCATTGAAACAAGGAAAGTTTCGGGTGACTGTGTAGCTATTACTCCGAGATAAATCGCGGATAAGCCCAGAATGCCCCATACTAATCTGTTGCTTGTGAGAATAAGTAGAGCTTTCTCCATATGCTTCAATGCTTTGTTAGCAAGCTCTAAATACCTTTCTTCTTTTTGTTTGTCGTCCATGACAATTCTCCTTTGTTGTTATGTTGTTATCAACGAATTGATAATTTCCTCTGTTGCTCTATTTTCTTTCCTAACCTTTCTATATAGCTATCTTTTTCGCTCTTCGATATCACTGAATAGTTTCGAAGGTCTTTAGAAAGATACGTTAAAAGATAGTCGCAATTTAAACGTTGATATTGTTGCGCCTCTGAATATAGACAGACTTTAACTAAATAGTTCTCAAGACTGCCCGTAACAGCATAAACTTTTTCGGTGTCGTCGGATTGATTCTTTACAATGTTATATCCTTTTCCATATCCAATCGCTATTCCAATTCCGACCGATATTAAAATCAGGAACGGCCATAAAAAAAGCTTACCGCCTATGTTCTTTTTTTCATTTTTGTCTTCCATAACCATTCTCCTTTTTGTTGTAGTGGTTGGCTATTATCAAGCTTGCTTCAATGCGTATAACCTCTAACTCTTTAAGTCGCTCACGATTCACTAAGAATTGACTGTAAGCATTTAAAACCTTTGCTCTATCATTCATTGTTATTGCCTCCAATTTGTTGTTGTTATCAATAAGTATTTATCCGCTTACATATACAGCTTAAATATGTATCAGAAAAATCTTTATTAAATAATTATAACATACTTTTAAAAAATGTGTTATAATTTATTTCGGGTTTAAAAGAAAAGCGAGGATACACCATTCCCCTAAAAACTGGGGAATGGAGTTCTCGAAAGGGTTCCACCCTTTACCCGGTTAAGCAACTACGTTGCTTTTCTTGATAACAAATAACAATGACGAAATGCCAAGGATGGCAGTTCAAAAAAAGGAGAAATGAGTCATGGAAAAATCAAAATTGGAGGCAAGAAAATCGTTCTTCGAGTATGTCGGTAATCCAAGATACGATAAAAAGTTAGTTAAGAGGAAAGGGGTTACAGGTTTCTTTTTGAGGCAACCTGTCAGTTATTTAAATTACTTTAGCTTCAAGCCCCAAATGCTTAACACAATGGATGAATATAGACAGGTAATTGAGAAAGCTCAGAACATGGGAACAATACCTTTCACTGAAGATGAATTCAATTATTCGAGAGATGAAAACAGAGATATCGACGCTATCAAATTAGGCTACCATCCTAAATATTGGGAAAGCGAATGCAGACGAAGATGTAGAGGTATGAGAGTCGGAATGGTAGGCATGATTCTGTTTATGATATTCGCTTTTTATCACGTTTTATCAAATCTACTTCATAACTGGCACTGGTTCTTTATCAATCTACAAACTTTACTAGCTGTAGGTGGAGTTATTGTAGTTGCTTACACTTGGTGGAATTGGATGGAGCTATATCATAGGCATTCAAGAAACATTAAATTTTGGCACTATCTTAAGATTCTGAGATATCACCCTGACCAAATTTTACCGATTAGCAACTATGACGAAACCTTAGAATCCATTTATGGTCAGACAGAAATGAAGTTTCTGATTTACGGTGGTGTTGACAGGAAGACTAGGGATAGAGCACTGGCACAACACTTAAAGAAATTAGAAAGACAAAAACAATAATAAGGGAGGTGAATATATGAAAAGCGATTATCTAAATACTGAGAGTTTGAAAGTTCATTTGACTCCCAAAGAAAAGAAAATGTTTAAGAAGCTTAGTGAAGGTTCTGGATATACAATGTCATATCTCGTTCGCACTTTGCTTTACAGCTTTCATGCTGTGAGAGAGTTCAATATCACTGAGCACCAGTTCTTAGAGAAAATGGAAAGCATTCGAGCCAGCAAAGGTTTGGAGGTTTTCAAAAGACGCAAGGCTCATAGAGTAGAAGAAGTCATTCAGGTCGACCCCGAGCTATTGAATCACACGAACTATCTCAGTGCTCAATTTCAGAGAATCGGAAACAACATTAACCAGATAGCCGTTCACCTCAATAGCAACAATGTTGAAGGCAACATGGTTGAGTTAGCCGATATCCGCGAGAAGCTTTTAGACGCTCTTTTCGATTTGAGCAATAACGGTGAGAAGATTCAGGCTCTCGTTGATAAACACATAATCTATAACAACAAGGAGACAGAGCTATGATGATTAAGCCGACTGCTCACAAATCCAACCCTTCACAGCCAATGAAGGCTGTGAAGAACGGTATTGCTTACGTCACTGGGGGACAGGATTGGGAGAAAAACGATAGAAAGGCCAAGCCTATCGAGCTAATCGGTCAGGCTGACGACTTTCTAATGAAAATCTCGAATGGCCCACACAGAGGGAAATACACGCACTTCGTGGTGGCTTTCCCTGAAAAGGAGCTATCACAGAAATTCGTCAAGGATCGTGTCGAAGAGTTCATAGACGCTCTCATGCCCGGTCTGGACACGGCTAGGGTGCCTGTCTATGCGAATCTGCACAGGGACAAGGATTCGAATCAGCATGTCCACCTGTTCGTCGGAGGCGTGGATCTGGCTACGGGTAAACGATTCAATGCCTACTATCACAAGCACGACTTCCACCGTGTAGACAGCTTCCAGAACTACACCAACGCCAAATTCGGTATGGAAGACCCCAAAGACCCGGCTAAGCGTCGTTTGATTGAGGCCACGAACAAGAAATGGCCTGGGGTCAAAGAAATTGCTCAGCAACTCAATGATCACATGGAAGACCAGATAGAAAATGGTGTGATTCGAAGCCGTGCTGACATTATCAAAGAAATCGAGCGTCTGGGCTTAGAGGTCAATCATGACGCTAAGCAAAGGAAGTCGCGTATCTCTATCAAGAATCCGAACAACACGGCTGAGAACGCCCGTCCGATAGCTCTACGCGGTGAAGTGTTCAAGGCTGACTTCGATTTCAATGTCGAATCGTTGCGAGAAAAGAAGCAACAGGAATCGAACGAGTTCAAAGCGCAGGCACCGGAACGAATGGCAGAGGCTCAGAAGAAGTATGAAGAGCTTTATCAAACTCGTCTTGAGTTCAATCAGAGTCGTTACAAAATCAGGTTGTCGAAGTATGCCAATCGTGCAAAAGCAACTACAGGGCTTTCTACTGGTAGTATTTTGAATGCTTCAAAGAAAGACGATGGTAAAGCCGACGCCGATTTTATAGACAACACACTGAAAAATTTCAGGGTCAGTTCAATGTATGCGAATCCTGACACGCGTTGGAGAGTTCCGTTAGAAGCAAGACAACAGATTGAAAAAAACAAAAACAAGGAGAACACAAATGAAGAACGAACAACAGATAATAGAGATATTCAAGCAGTTATTGAATCAGTTAATGATTTCGCAAGACAGGTCGACAACCAAAATCAACGAATTGATAGAAGTATTGAGCAACAACGTGGAGACGCTAGATCTTATATTCGAAAGACTAGACAGAGACTCGAACAGAATGGATCAAGTGGAAAAGGATATACAGGCATTAGCAAACAGCTTCGAGAAGTGGAGCAGTGTTATGACGAATACATAAAAATGATGGCAAATAAAGCAAGCCGTAAGAGAAAAGAACAAGGTCTTGGTTATTGATAGTAAAAATATAGTTATTGCGCTCTGTTAGTAATGTAGTAATATTGCGGTATAATCGGATTTGGCATTGTAAAATTGAAATAAATGTATAAAAAAGTATGATGTTTTATATTTAATGTGCTATAATATTTGTAGGTTGAAATTGATTTAAACTTTTAGGGGTTAGGTTGTAATAGAAAAATACTGCAGGATGAAGAGGGGAAATCAGGTTATGATAAAAACAATATATGACATTGAAGGTTATGCCAAGGAGTTAGAGCGCCTTGAGCTTGGTTTAAAAATTGCGGTTGCTGGCAGTAGTTCTTATAAAGTTTATGTTGTGGATTCAAGCAATCGAAAGCTAACCAAGGGGTTCAGGTTTAGCAATATTGATAAAGGTATAGCCAAAGTCGTTTCAAACGAAGCAGATTTTGGATCAAGGAAGTTGATAGCCATTGCTCGTGCGTTCAACGAACTTGTCGCAACAAACTACATTTATAAACTTGCTCACGAAACCAATTCGGAGCTTGTGAAATTAAAGGAGAAAGAATATGTCTACTAAAAGAGCTGTTATGGTATCTATCGGTTTTCTAGCTACGCCGGTAATCACAATAATTTGTGGATTGCTGTTTGGATAAGCTAAAGCTTGAGCTTCTGGTCAATAAACAAAGGCTGTTTATCAAAGAGACCGTGGCGCAGTTGAGTGACTACAGAATCGGCTTCATTGTTGAAGACGATCAAGCAGTGTTTGTTTTTAGAAACAACAAGCCAGTTCATATCGGCGGTGTAATCTTGGATAAGCGACAACCGGATAAAATTGACTATCACGCTACAGTGAAATCGATTCTGGGCACTTTCAGCATGGCTAGCGGTCGTGTTATTGAAGTTCAAGGTATCCAATACAGTCGATGGGGCGAGAAAGGAGGTGCAGGAACGAAACTAGGAAGGATTGAGTTATGAAACAAAAACAATTATATACGGTCTATTTTTTTGGGGTTCTTGGTTTGCTGTTAATGACAGACGGCTTAGTGAGGCTCATTTAAGGTTGAATTTCATATAGGGCAGGAAGCCCACACTAACAAAAAAGGAGAGTAATTATGAAAAAAGCAATTTTAACAACAATAGCATTAGCAGTCGCGACAGCGAGTTTGTCAGCCAATGCAGGTTTTATGTTCAGGTATCCAATTTCTGGTGTTAAAGCTCAGGGTGACTCAGTAGTAACACCTCCTGTGGAAGATGAGCCGGTAAATGCTTGGGTAACATTTGCACTAGAACACGGCTTAGATAATCCAGAAGACCAAGATTTCGATTACATAGACTGGAGTAGAAATTCCCTGACCGAGCTTCCAACTTCTTTATACCCAAAAAATAATCCTGACATGATGTATTTTGGCTTTAACTCAATTTCGGATATAAGTGGTTTATCTTCACTTTCTGAAGTCAACACAATTGATTTCATGAATAACAACGTGTCCTCAATAGAACCGCTCTCGAATCTTATTAAAGCCAGCCAGATTAATTTTACGAATAACAATATTTCAGACGTTTCGGCTTTGTCAAACTTAGATAGCTTAAATTATTTTAGCTTCGGATCTAACAAAATCACCTCTTTAAAGGCTTTGTCTAAACTTACTTATGTAAGCCACTTTTACATTAATAACAATAAATTAACAAGCTTAGATGGATTAGAAAACTTAACATCCTCTCTTGACTTTGATGCTAGCAATAATGCAATACAGTCAATTAGTGGCATTTCCAATTTAAATTTGCCGGGGATGTCTTTGAATCTCTCAAATAATCAGATTGCATCTATAAAAGCTTTATCTAATCTTACATCTGTAGATTCTCTTAATTTAAGCGGAAATAAATTAATTTCACTTGATGGCCTTGATAATTTAATTGGAGTTAATACTTTAAACCTGAACGATAATCCGAATTTAATCGATATCTCTTCTCTTAATAATGTAAACTTTGCGCGAGCAATCAATATTGATTCCGACATTGCTGACAGAGCAGGTTTCGTTTCTATTGACGCTGATTCCTTCATATGTTCTTCAAGTATGGTTATAGTAATGGGTGCTAGCAAAGAAGATATATGTTCAAATTGATTTTTGAAATTATTTTCTAAGAGCCCTTTTCAGTGGCTCTTTTTGCTGACAACCCATGTTATTGAAGAACAAACCTTCCTGCTTTTCCTTCTTGAACAATATAATTCCAAAATAGTCCTTCAATCAATATCCATTCTTGCTTTCAAATATCAAGCAAATCTTCATACCCCAAAACCTTGTCAAGTAAATGATGAGGTGGAAATGAAAAATAAATTAACTTATAGAACTTGTAGTTTTGCTTAATACTCAGCATTTAGCCCCTTTTTGAATGATTAAAACTCATTAAATAATCAACATTTAACTGAATTATATGATATAATAATAGTCATAATAACAAAGGAGATTATTTATGAAAACAATTTTACTAGCAATCACACCATTTGCAACTTTCGCCGGTCTTATCACTATTGATTTTAGTCCTGTTGCAACTATCACTTTAGGGTTATCGTTCATTGCAACTTCAGCAATAAACGTTCCTAGGTTCGCAAAAATAATAACAGACACACTATAAGGAGAATGAAATGGGAACAAGAATAAAAAACATGAAGGCAGGGTTTTCAATCGCTAAATCTAACGCCAAACAAAAGTTCAAAAAAAATATCAATGTCAGATTGTGGCACTGGTCTTCAAAGCTTCGTGGAATCCTGATTGTTTACGCTCTGCTTTTCCTAGTTGCACATGTAGCGTCCGTATTCGTTGGCGACATGAAGTGGATGCAAATCACATTCAATGCATTGCTTATTAATTCCTTGGTTTTGATTGTCGTGTTTTTCGGAACTTGGCTTTTTAACTTCGGGAACGCAGTTGGTCACGGGGTCGCATTCGTTGGCAAAAAAATAAAAGGAGATAAATAATGGACTCATTAAGATTGTTTTTTAATTACGCGCTTTACTTGCTACTACCATTTATAGCATTTGGATTCTTCCTTTTGGTCGACTATCCACCTTCAGCAAGTTTCTTTGTTGGTCTGTGCTGTTTGCTGTCAGTAGCACCGTTAGCTTGTCGATTCTTGTCGATAGAGATTGAGTGAGGTGTGACTATGAGCAAATACAACATACATACAATAATGATAGCGCTGAAATATTTAGAATTGAGCTTTCAATTCACTGTCGCTTCGAGCACTGAATACAGACTCTACATAGTCGACACGAACAACAAGAGGCTCAATAAAGGTAGGAAGGTTTCTCAGAAGCTGGAAAAGTTGAAGGCTGGTATCTTCACCCAGAAAACTATCAATGTCGTTCAGGAAGTTTTCAGCGAGATTCTACGAACTAACAAAGGATATGAAATAGCAACCAAAAAACTAATACAAAAGGAGATATGCCATGATTGAGAATTTTCTTTCAGGAGTGCTCATAGTAGCAATAGTAGGACTTGGATTGGCTTGGCTTTATTTGCCTGACGTTTTATTTCCGGTAGTTGCTTTTTTCTTAGTCCCATTCATAGGTTTCATTTTTTACAGACTCAATAAAGGTTAATAAGGATTGACAATTAAAACTGCATAACAAAAACAAAAGGAGACACGCTATGCAAAATATCAAATCAACAATATCAAAAACAGTCGGAACACTAGCAATCGCAGGTATTGCCAGCGGTATCACTTGGCTTATCACCTACGACCATATGGTTCACAAAATTGCTGACTGGAGTGACCAAGCAAGCGTTTCGTTCAACGCTCAACAGAAGGTCATAGAAGCGCTCTCAGACGAGTTAACCGAGCAGTGTATCGCTAACAGCAATATCCAGCGTTTCAAGCCTGACGCCTGCTTAAATGCTGTCTCTGTTCTAGAACAGCGTCTTGACTACAACAAAGTTCCTGAATACGAGAAATTTGTTGAGGAATTCCAGAAAAACGCACAAAGGAATTTCTTCTACAAAAGGCTTGCGAAAGAAGCCTCGGAACTTGCTGACAAGCACAGAGCTATAGAAACCAATAACAACAAGGCCGACCAGTAAGTCGGCTATAATCAAGGAGAACAACAATGAATATACTACAAAAACTTGAATCCAAGCTAACCCCCAAGTCCACAGACGAAGCAGTAGATAAAGAGCTTGAAGATTATTCCATTCAAGATATCAGGCTACGCTTAAAAAAAGACAGGAGAAACCGTAAGATAGCTTTTCTTCTAAACTCTGGTATTATTACTCTAAGTTTATTGTCTTTGTTATTTTTTACTGCGGTAATATCTTCTCTGGTTATATCTATTACGTGCATTATCTGTTTATCCACACTTAGAGATATTGATAACAAGATAGAAGCTTTGGAATCAGGCTTGAAAAGGAAGATTGAAAACAATAAAGGAGATCCAAAATGTTGATAACAACAAACAATAACCCCGTCGCATTTGTGCGCACTACAGACGAAATTTTGAAAGCAGGTGCTTCTAGAAAAGCCAAGCTCGATATCTTCAGCCTCATGCAAGGTGAGCCGGTTTTTCTAGAAACGTCTCTCACTGATGACGGACAGCTCTACGACCTTGCTGTGTTCGATTCTGCGGGTAAGCCTGTGCTGGCTACGGGTATCAGCCCTACGCATGTTTTCGAGGGTGATACGGCCACGGGTGAGGACTACGCGTCCTTGGCAGCGTATCCGTCTCTATGCCAAGCCTGGGACCGTTTGGCTAGGGTTCTGGCTGGTAGGACCGTGGTCAGCTATCAAGCCTCAGAGACCTTCTATCGCTTGCTGTTCGCATTGAGCGATTGCGGTATCGAATTCGAATTTGCGGGGCTCGTAGACGCTTCTGAAGCTCTACAGCGTGTGTTGGGGTCAAGACACTCGCTCGCGAGCGCATACGAGCTTTTAGGCGGTCAGGAAGCCATAGGTAGTGATATGGCTTACGGAAAGGCTCTCATGCTCGCTCAGGTCTACCGTTCGATTGCTGATTCAGTAGAGGAACCGCTTAGGTCTGGCACGGTCTCGGGCGCTGTGTATCGCGAGATCCACAACGCCAGAAACGAAAAGGGGAGCTTGTGAGGCTCCCCGGTTTTGAAACGGGTGTGGATAGATTAGAAGCGACCCTCTGGCCCGCCAGTCTGGATATCGATGCACACGTCGACGATTCGATCCCGCTTGGCGTCGGGAAAGGCCATGACGGTTTCGTGAAAATCCTCAGCACGGCAATACGCGAGATCGACATAGGTGCCTTCCACGGTCTCTTCGTAGCCCGTTTTATCAGTAGATTCACTGGCTTCTTGTGCCATGGCAGAGCCAGCGACGAAGGCCAACGCTACCGCTATGAGTGTGGTGGTGTTCATGGTGTGCTCCCCTGTGCATTATTAGTTGTTAGCATTGGCTTCTTTCATTAGTGCTTTCTCAATACCCTGAATGTAGGTATTCCCGCCTTTAATGCTTGCGAAACCTACAATCAACGACACTACTAGAGCAGGTATTGCTAGACTCTGGGCCATATCAAAGCCTGCATGAATGCCATTTTGGAAATAATAGTAAATCAGGAAGACACTAAACAGAATTGTGAAAACGCTAAAATTTCTGTTAAGTCTATCAACTACAGGTCCGTTGCCTGATTTCCTGAATAGCGATATGAACGCCAATAGGCCAAAAATCGGAAGGAAAGCTATGACCAACTCAAGTAGAGAACAATAAATCACTGTTCCTACTAAACTACCATTTTTGCCTGCCTCAGCTCTCATGCGCACGATTTCGGCGGTAGATTTGTTATAGAACATGGCAAGCCCTTGATCGTCGTATGCCATGATTAACTCGTGTCCCGGCCAGAACGAAAGGCTCGTGTTATCTAGCGACCAAGTGCGTTGTTTTCCCGTTTTCTGGTTCTCAAGTAATACCTTGGTCGTAACACCCCCGGTATGCTCGGTCTGAATCTCGAAATAGCGACCGCTACCTTCGCTATAGACTGAGGATTGACGGCTATCCTGCTCCACAACGTCAACAACCTTCACATGATCGAAGCGCATTCCCCTGACCTCATTTTTGGTTTTGGCCGGTAGGTTTGATCGACTGTAACAGGTTGTCAATAGGCAATGTCTTAATTTTTGTAGGAAATGATCTATTTAGTAAAATATGATATAATAGTACCAATAACAAAAAAGGAGTATTGATATGATTTACAACAAGCAAGAGATTAAGAGAAAGTCGAAGCAATTTCTGTATCAAGGGGTTTTAGGGACTACCGCCTTGGCCTATGGCACGGGGGCTGTAGCTTCGTCTTGGGAGCAAGTTGATAGAAAAGATTTAGTTTTGAATAAAGCGTCTCAATCTGATGAAGACTTCGATTTGACGCAGTTCATTCAAAGCGGAAAAACAAAGCTCAATAATGATGCTGGGGCAATGTCTGCAGTGACGCATTTGTCAGCAAAAGAGGTTGCAACCTCACCAATGACCCAGCTAACAAAAAACGAACCAGTCGTCATGGGAATGTTTGACGGTGCGAACGATATGGGCACTATTCAAATAATTAGCATGAAGCGCCACCCGGACGGTTCCGCAACTCTATATCAAAAGTTCTTTACGCCATATGATTTTGACCCCAAGAGCGAAGGTGGCACGTTGTCGCGTGCAAGCGTTGATATTTTGGAAAATCGATATGGTGGCAATCCATTTGAAGATTTCAAGTCTAATGAAGAAGAATACAAAAATTCGTTTATAAAGATAAAGCCATACGGTCTTCAGACTGCGATGGGAATTGCTATGCAACATTACCAGTCCACTACCGGGATATACGTTTTTCTTGAGCCTCAAGTGAGAGTTTGGACAACAACTAGTGGTGGCCCATTTAGAAAGAAAGTCACGACACACGTTGAAGCGCATTTCAAGCCACACTGGGGATTTATGACCCCTGCCGATATTGGTAATGATATGGGGACTGTAGGAAAACCATTTTACGTATTAGACAATGGCAAAACTGTTATCTCCGGGGCAAATCTACACGAAGTGTCATGTGATCTTAATCCGCATTATGGTGATCCCGGCGAGCCCAAATATTTGTCGAAATTTAGCTGTGATCGCGTCAAGGTTTTTTACGACAAAAAAACTAAATCTGGGTGGACTGGTATAGCGCTTATCGCTGTTGGTATCGCGATAGGTATAGCGACAGGCGGTATCGCTATGGCAGGAACGGTATGGATGAATGGATTATACGGTGCCATGGCTGTTGCAGGATTCGGTGCTATAAACGGAAATACAAACTTTACTGATGTTTCTTCTACAAGTTTAGGTAACGTTACAGCAATATCTGATACTAAATCGCTTGAAAAACAGGGTGATTGGGCTATGAAGTGGAAAAATGTTATGAGGGATAGAGTTAATGAAGGTCCGCTTGATTCGAAACTTGAAGGTATCAATGAGGAATTCAAAAAAGAAAAAGACAACTGGTCCGCAATGACTATAGAACCAAGATAAATAAAGGAGAGGTTTATGAAAAGAACAATTATAGCCATAGCTTTAGCTTCAATATCAATACCTGCATTTGCTGACTTTACACTATCTGCAGAAGAGAACCGCAATTCTCCGCTCTCGATACTGCTCCATGGCAAAGCCGTTGCGGTGTCTACCGATCCCGGCAAAACCCTTGTTATCGAGAAACGAGGATTAGACGATTCTGGTCGTCAAGTTATTCAAGAAACGCGCTACGACAAACCCCTGCAGAAGGTTCTTGAGTCTAACGCTGTGATGTATGGTATTAGTCATAACGGACAGCATTGGAGTATCGAAACACGCGGGCATAGGGAGAGAGTAAACGCTTACACCAACACTGCTATTGATTCTGTTCAAGAAGCTTGGACAAGAGGCCAGCTATCTTTTAGCCCGGTCGATTCTTCAGTCTTCGGATTTCCTTTGATTCAATCCGGTTTCGTTTTTGCCAACCAAATCGTTTTAGGGAATGCAGACTACAAAATCTCGCCTGAAACTGAAAAATTGCTTCAGACTTTAAATAGACCAAAATCGAAGAATAAGAACAATCAAGACGCTTGGAACAATCTGCAAATAGGTCTACACAACAATGAGGCAAGAGAAGCTTTTTTTGCTCACTAGTTTTACTATAAATGTAAACTTTTTTAGTAAAAAATATAAATAATTATTACATTTTAATATTTATATGTTATAATATTAATATAGCCACCCGGAAGAAGGTGGCTATAACTAGAAGGCAAAACTGACGCTGAAACCAAATTAGAGAAAGAGAACAATTTGACGCCAGCTCTGACAGTAAACATTATATAATAAGCTATATGTAATTGTCAATTAAATATTTGCCTCCTTTTTAATAATAAGTCATTAAAAACACAAAAGGAGAGAGGAATGACTAACAATAATATTTTAGAAAAATCTGCGAGCGGTTGGAACTACTTTAATATAGACGCAGTTAGCAAGACCACACCCGAACCACTAGACTTCGTATTGCCGGGGTTCGTTTCGGGAACAGTGGGCTCGCTTGTCGGTGCAGGTGGTGCTTCAAAATCAGCCATGGCACTCGCTATAGCCGGTGAAATTTGCGGTGGTAGTGAAACTGTAGGAGCAAAGCTAAACCCTACTGAGAAAGCCGTGAGCGTCCTTGTTCTTGAAGATCCTGCGTTAGCAACCCAGCACAGAATCGATTCATATTTCCATTCGCTCAATGAAGTTCAGAAAAAAAGCGTTGCTGACGGCAGGCTTCAAATTATGCCATTAGCCAGCCAAACCTTTAATATCGAAAATTCCGCTACGCTTGAAAAGCTTGAGCAGATTGCCAGCTATTCCCGCTTAATAATTCTCGACACGTTCAAGAAGGTTCACAATCTCAACGAAAACGACAGCGGTGATATGGGTATTGTGCTGGACAAGCTTTTGAAAATTGCTGACAAAAACAACTGCGCGATTCTCTTCCTCCACCACATGAATAAAGGCTCTGCCGTCAACGATACTGCAGGAGAACAGCAGTCTTCGCGTGGCTCGTCTGTCTTAGTGGATAACATTCGTTTCCAAGCTTATATGAAGACTATGAGCGTGAAAGACGCGAACGACTACGGAATCTCGGAAGAAGACCGAAAAAGATTCGTTCAGTATGGCGTCAGCAAGGTTAATTTGGCTATGCACCCTGAGCCTATCTGGTTCAAGCGTGTTTCCGACCCAAGACCAGAAATTTACGGCTATACACTTCAGCGTGTAGAGCTTGAGAAAAAAAACAAGAAGGAAAAGCCAGTCGCAAAACCTGCAAAGGCAAGGAAGCCAGTAGCAGTCGAAAATAACAACAACATGGAGAGTTCAAATGAAAAATTCGCAGACTTCTGAAATCACTTTCGCGCAGAATGACACGGCTTCACTTTTAGCGCCAATTTTTACACACGTCAGCAATACGAAAGGCGAACGAGACAAAGATATCGTTCACTACAACTACAATGGCGCTGATATCACATTCAGAATGTTCGAGAAGCTTGACGCTATCGAACAATCCGTTTTGCTCGCAATTGTTGGATTGTCAGCAAAACAGGGATTGTTGCTACCACCTGAGCCAAAGCAGGGTTCTATATCTGAGAGGCTTTTGAGTCGTTTGAATAAAGACACCAGCGAGCTAGCTCCGTTCTCGAACCACCCGCGTGTTATCAAAACTAGCTACTATGCGATTTTGAAGGCGTCTGGAATGGGTAGAAGCAAGCAAAGCAAAGAAAGACTCATAGAGGCTTTGAGAAGGCTTTCTCAAGTAAACTATGAAATCGAGACAGATAGATATATTACTTCAGAAAACATGGTGTCGCTTGTTGTCGATAAAGACGAAGAAATGTTGTATGTCGGTATTTCAAGTATTTTGTCATATGCTCTAGAAAATCAATACACTTACATAGACCTTGTTGAAAGGAAGCAATTAGGTTCCCGTGCGGGCGTGGCTCATTTATTGCACGCTCGACTCAGCGCAAGCGTTAATGTCGGTAGGTCTCACTCGTTCAACGCTGAAAGAATGGCGCTAATGCTTAACGGCTATGTGTCAAGACAGAAGAAAGATGGCGCTTGGCATGAAGTCTATG
The DNA here is from genome assembly GCF_001858555.1 of Salinicola sp. MIT1003. Lineage (NCBI taxonomy): Bacteria > Pseudomonadati > Pseudomonadota > Gammaproteobacteria > Oceanospirillales > Halomonadaceae > Salinicola > Salinicola sp. MIT1003. Next base: position 359,075 of record NZ_MCAP01000011.1, on the reverse strand, counting down.
TAGATATTGATAGTGTCAAATTGAAAAATTTGAAGAAGTATGTTGTTTCCTCTTTCAGAAAAATAGGCAAGCTTGATGGCTGGGAAATATCTGAAAAAGGTAAAGGTAGAGATCAGGTTTTCATTGTTAGCAGGTTGGATATTAACAATATCTAATGATTCGCTTAGACAGCACCTCCAATTATTTTGCTTGAAGTGCTGTCTATTTTTTCGTCTATCTGAAAAGTCTTTAAATTAGCGCTTAAACAGAACCTACTATCGCTTAAACAGAACCTACTATCGCTTAAACAGAACCTAGCGACTCAATTTTTCCGCCAATTTCTGTGCGGTTTCGCTACTAAATTGAAAGTCACCATTTTTCTCTTTTAATACTCCTTAAAGAGTATTTTAAGGAATCTCTTAAAACCGGCGCTTGAAGCGCCGTTTTCTTCGATTCGAATTTCCGTTTTAGAAAAACAAAACCTGTTCGCTTGGAACTTCGTTCCTTCGCTCAATGTTATTGATAAACAGAATTATTAGTTTTGTTTAGTTCTAGGAAGAATAGCTTTAAACAATTAAAAACTATCGATCAATAAATATTATTAGCATTAAATAGTTGATGTCTTAAAACTATGATGTTATAATAAGCTCTGAAACCAAAAATATAAAGGGGAACAAAAATGAAAACATTTAAAACTATATCTATCGCATTAATTTCTTTATCTCTATTAGCTCTCCAAGGTTGTGTGACAATGACCGGGGAAGCCGACCCAGAAAATACTACATACATTTCTGAGCAACAGGTTTCACCTGATCACAAGCTTTACAAAGGTGTCAAAGTTGGTGAAGTTGAAGGCTTTGCAGGAACTAGCGTCTTTCCAATAATGGGTAAAGTATCGCCGAATCTCAATAATGACACTGCTCGCGAATCTATCGAAAGAACTTTAGCGAGTGCTGACTTGTTAGCGTCTTCGAATGCCTCTTATGTTCTTGACGCAATCATGATAGACGACGGTGCTATCGGTGCGTTCGGTATGGAAACTGTTTGGTCTGGCACTGAAAGAGATATTAAGATTCAATATGTGCTTCATGAAATCAACAATCGTCTGAAGTTGTATGACGAAGTGATTACAAGTCATGGCGAAGCAAGTTGTTCAGATAAGTGCTTCGGCCTGTATCTGCAAGAAAGAATTGCTGCAGAACGTAGCTATCTTATCAATATGAAAAATATGCTCAACGCGCTAATCGCAATAAAGTAAATCTGACTGAAGTTTCAAAGCCTCGCTCTCACGCGGGGCTTTTTCATGTCTGAGCTTTCGGTAATTCGTCCCATCTTGTTGAATATCGATTCGATCTGTTCGAACAACGCAAATGCCAAGACGCATTACCTGACGGCAACCCAAACCGAACGCTTTGTCTTCCCATTTTTTCGTTCACTGAATCAATAACACTCATGAGCTTTTCAGCTTTCTCGCGCTTCTCAACTGATTCGGAATCGTCGAGCAAAGACATTTGGTTTTTGTCCGAATCGATAAGGTCAATCAACATAACCCCGCCTTTCATAAAATGATAGCCTTCACGATAAACCTCGCGAAGACAACGACCCGCACCGGCTATGATTTCACGGCTATCGTCACTAGGATTCTCAAGCTCAATAACAAAAGACGGTGAGTATTGCGCTAAGTCTTGTCGGTATCGATTAGTCTGCAAGAAAACCAGCACCGCTCTACATAAGCTATTTTGTTCACGCAATTTTTCAGCACCACGCTGTGCGTGTTGACGGATTGCTTGCTGTATCTGTTCAAAATCGTCTGTCAGCTTCCCGAACGAACGCGAAGTCATTATCCGTTTCTTTGGCTCATGGTAGTCATTCATTGTGATACAAGGCTTTCCCTGAAGCTCTAGAATGGTTCGCTCTAAAACTACCGAGAAAGCCTTTTTCATTTCCCTTGAATCCGTTCGGCTTAAATCCAATGCTGTATAAATTCCCATAGCATTCAGCTTACCGACGAGCTTACGACCAATCCCCCAGACATCCCCAACGTCTATACGCTCAAGAATCTTTTCTAACCGCTTATCCTTATTTTCAATAACAAAAACTCCGTCAAACCGTGCCACCTTTTTCGCAATGCGGTTAGCCAGCTTGGATAGTGTCCGCGTTGGTGCAACACCCACGCAAACAGGAATGCCAGTGAATTTCTTCACTTTCTGCCGTAAATCGTGGCAATGCTCAATCAACTGGTTTCGCTCAAAGCCTTCGAATTTTACAAAGCACTCGTCAATAGAATACGGCTCGATTCCTGCCGAATACTCTTCAAGAATCGACTGGACTCGATTCGACATATCACCGTAAAGTTCATAATTAGAACTGAAAAGGTAAACTTTTTTAGCCTTTATCAAATCTTTAATTTTGAAAGCTGGCGTGCCCATTTCGACACCCAAGGCTTTCAATTCCTGAGACCGGGCGATTACACAGCCGTCATTATTCGACAAAACCCCAACTGGCTTACCGTTATACCAAGGCTGAAAAACCCTCTCACAGGAACAGTAGAAGTTATTGCAATCTACAAGCCCAATCACCGTGAAACCCTCTTCAAAACTCGCATACGGCGGTGAATCGAAGACACCACACCCCACGTATCATCCTCGACCGCTTCGGCTGGAACCGGTGGATATCGGTCAGCACCGGAGCAAAGCATTTTCCGCCCGTGCCGGATTTCATACGACTTCACGATTAGCTCACCGTCCACAACACCCACAACGACATCATCAACGGCTAAATCGAGCGACCGATCCACAAGCAACAGCGTCCCATCGAAAATCCCATACTCGCGCATAGAGTCGCCAACAGCGGTGATATAGAAGCTCGCAGAAGGCCGGGAAACAAAGAACTCGTTGAGGTCTAACTTTCTACCTTCATAGTCCTGCGCGGGGCTGGGAAACCCGCTAATTCCCGCTCTACAGAGCGTTTCAAGGTGGGGCAGGTATAGGCGTGCGTTCGATTCGATTGGCTTCTGTACGGCTTCCATGGCTTATGGCTCGAATACTGTATGGATAGACAGTATCGGCAATGGCGAACCTATCTTCAAGCCTTACCAACTCTAGCCGTCAAATCTTCTCTACTAATGTGTTTACCGTCATCACCGTGGTCGCCGAGAACACCAGGAAGTTGACCGGCAGGCCCCAGAAGTTGCCCCGCTTGACGTCGTCGAAGGTGCGCGCGTAGCGGGTGAAGTCGCCGAAGTTGAGCGTCGGCCCGGCAAAATAGCCGGCGACGATGGCGGCGGCGATCACCATCTGCCACAGCTGCTCGCCGGGGGAGAGCTGAATGTCGCTCAAGGTAAAGCTGATATTGGACCAGCCCGCCTGCCACACCAGCCAGGCGGCCAGGGCGAACATCACCAGATAGACCGCCGGGCCGCTCCAGTCGATGAAGCGACGGATCGAATCCATGCCGCGCCAGAACACGATCGCCTGCAGGCCCCACAGCAGCATGAAGCTGATCCAGCCCAGGTAGGAGAGACCGAGAAAGCTGGGGCCGGCCAGCGATTCCATGCCGGGGAACAGGCGCAGGATCACGATGGTCAGGGCGTTGGAGGCCAGATAGGTCTGAATGCCGTACCACACCACGGCGATCAGGCCGCGAATCATCGCCGGAATGTTAGCCCCCAGCACGCCGAACGAGAGCCGGCAGATCACCGGGAACGGCACCGCGGCTTTCTGGCTCGGCTTCGCCATCAGGTTGGCGAAGATCTGTACGATGCAGATACCGATCAACAATGAGATCAGCACCTGCCAGCCGGCCAGACCCAGAGCAAACAGGCTGGCGGCGACCACGTAGCCGCCGACGCTGTGCACGTCGGAAAGCCAGAAGGCGAGAATGTTGTACCAGTTCCAGTTCTGCCTGGTGGGCGCGAGATCGGCGTTATAGAGCCGGTCGCTGTACTGATGATGCGGTTGCTGTGGCATGGCGGCTGCCCTCCGCAGGGCGGTTTGCGATGATGGTTCCTTTTTTTGTATACAAGATGCGTGCCATATCCCGCATGCACGTGAAGGGGGATGGGGCGCAGACGGTGTGGATAACGCGACGCTGCTAAAAAGAGACCAGCGATCAGGCTTTTAGAATCGGCGCCATTGCATGGCATGATTTCGCTTCAGCCATGCGTTCACCTGTCGGGCGGGAGGCGGCGAGAGAGTCTTCAAGCTCGGATGGCATGACGACGCACAACCGATGCGCGCTGGAATAGCGAATCGCACCATTGAAGGTGCATAAAGACGAAACGGTTTCATTTTGTATACGATGATGCGCTAGATTGGAACGAAGTACCAAGGGGAGAGAGTCATGCTGGAATTGAAGGCCCAGAAGCTGACGCCGGAGGCTTTCGCGCCGTTCGGCGACGTGATCGACGCGCGTATCAGCGAGTCATTTGCGATCAACGGCGGGCGCACGCAGCGCCATCACGATCTGGCCCGGGTGGAGATCCTGGACGCCCCCTCGCGACCGCTGATCAGCGTGTTCGTCAGCCAGCCGGTCACGCTGCCGCTGGAGCTCGAGCTGCTCGAACGTCATCCGCTGGGCAGCCAAGCGTTCATGCCGCTGCACGAGGAACGCTTCATCGTCGTCGTGGCGCCGCCGGGAGACGACATCGACCCTGACGGGATCCGCGCCTTCGTCACTGACGGCCGCCAGGGCGTCAACTACCGCGCCGGCACCTGGCATGCCATTCATTCGGTGCTGGAGCGGGAAGGCGAGTTCCTCGTCGTCGACCGCGCTGGCGCCGACAATCTCGACGAACGGCCGATGGCGATTCGGGTGGTGGTCTAGAGCGGATCAGCGGGCGAGAGTCGAGAACGATGATGCCCCGCTGGCGCGGGGCATCGAGTTCTTGTGGAGCCCCGACTCAGGCCGTCTTGCCGCTGACGGCTGCCGCCGGATCTTCCTCCAGCTCCATGCGCTCGCGCTCGTCGTCGATGATCTTGAGCGCCTGTTCCGGCGTCACCTTCGAGGCCGGCGTGACCAGACTGACGACGACGCCCACGACCAGCGCCACCAGCACCGCCGGGATGCTGGGGTTGCCCCAGAACGTCGTCCAGCTATCCACGTTGATCACCGCCAGTGACGTGGCGGAGGCGGCGATCAGGGTGGCGATGGCGCCCTGCCAGTTGTAGCGCGGCCAGAAGCGCCCCAGCACGCCACAGACGAACATTCCCGCCATCACCGTGGCGATCATGCTGGTGATGTAGCTGATGACGTTATTGGAGGTCAGCGCGAACAGCAGCGCCAGCCCGATCGTCGCGACCAATGCCAGCCGCGAGAGACCCACGACCTTGCGGGCCGACGGCGTATGGCCGGTGAACAGCACGTAGACGTCGCGCAGCAGGATCGAGACGCCGGCGATGGCATCCGAGCTCGCGCTCGACATGGTGGCCGACAGCCCCGCGACCAGCAGCAGCAGGCCCAGCCACAGCGGCAGGATCTCGGTGGCCAGGAACGGGAAGGCGAAGTTGCTGTTGTCGAGACCGGGATTCAGCGCATGGGTCGCCATGCCGATGATCGCCGGAATGATCGAGAAGAACAGATAGAGGATGCCGGTGATCACGAACGACTTGCGCACCGAGCCGACCGAATTGCCGGAGTAGATCCGCTGGCGGTAGGAGGGCGTTGCCAGCACGCCGACGGCAATGACCGCGGCGAGCGAGATTGCCGGCACCAGGCCGATCTTGTCGATGCCCAGAAAGCTGGTGGCAGCGATGTCCATGTTGGCGCCGAGACCGGAGAAGCCACCGACCTCGAACAGCGCGATGATCGCCATCGCGATGAAGCCGACGAACAGCACCACCGCCTGGACGGTGTCGGTCCAGATCACCGCCATGTAGCCGCCGATCACGCAGTAGATGCCGAAACCCAGCGCTACCAGGATGCGCGCGGTAGTCAGGTCGATTCCCGCCATCCATGAGAGGTAGAGCCCGCCGCCGAGAATATGCGCGCCCAGCCAGCCGATGCAGGCGATGTAGATCAGAACGGCGACGATATTGCGCACCCAACGATTGGCGCCGACGTAATAGGAAAGCTCCTCGCTCATGGTCATGAAGCGGAAGCGGCGTACCGGCGCGAACCAGAACGCCAGCAGCAGCACGCCGATGGAACCGCCGATGCCGTAGAGCGCACCGGCCCAGCCGTTGGCATAGCCGAACCCGACCGCGCCCATGCTGGAGCCTGTGCCGACCATGGTCGCCACCGTCGTGCCGATGGTCAGAAAGATCGGGACGCTACGTCCGCCGAGCAGGAAATCGTCGCCGGTGCTGCGACTGTTGCGGGAGACCCACCACCCGAACGCGATCATGACGAGCACGTAGGCGATGAAGGCCCCGAGGAAAACGTGACTGTTCATATTGACCTCTTATAATTGTCGTTCCGGTCGTTGCCGCGACCGGAGCAGTGTGGAATGTCATGGCCTATGGGGTTTTTCACTGCGGTCGCGCCCTTGCCGGGGCGCGACCACCTTTCTAACTTCTCCGCTTTTGTATCTCGTGCGGGCATTGTTCAAGTGCTATATCGAAGCTATGCGAGCGATGGTCAGGCGAGGCAAAAATCGACGAGATAGCGCAGTTTACGTGGGTGTAAATGAGCATATTGAGTCGATTTTTAACGACGCATGGCCGAGCGCAGCAAGCTTCGAAACTAGGCCCTGTCAGCGCGATAGCACTTGATGTCGACCTCAACCTTGCAGTCGACGACAAGGTCCTGAACGCTGCAGATCCGCGCTGGCGGATGGTCGCCGAACACTTCCTTGAACACCTTGTTGAACGAGCTGAAGTAGCGCGCGTCGGTGAGCACCGCGGTGACGTGGACGACGTCCTCGACGCCGTAGCCGGCTTCTTCGGCAATCTTCAGACAGTTGGCGAACGCCAGCCGGGACTGTTCGATGATGCTGCCCTCGACGACTTCGCCGTCGGTCATCGGCGTCTGGCCGGAGACGAACAGCCAGCCGGCCGCCTCGGTGGCGCGGGCGAAGGGCAGTTTCTGGCCACCGGTACCGACGCCGCCTTCGACGCCATAACGTTTGATACTCATGGTCTTGTTTCCTGTTGCTTTGATGAACTGCTGATCGGGATAAGTGGGTTCATGGATGGATACGAGACGGGGCAGGCGAGAGGCGAACGTCTCGTCGCAGCAGTCGTCCGGTCCGGTGTTCGCTGGCCTCGCCCTGGCGATAGCTGACCACGCCATTGACGATGACCCGCTCGATGCCGCTCGCCCTGGCGATCGGCGCGGTGTAGGTCGCGGTGTCCTCGAGGGCGTCGAGATCGAACAGCACAAGATCGGCGAAGGCGCCGACGCGGATTTCGCCGCGGTCGGTCAGGCCGAAGTTGGCGGCGGAAAGTCCGGTCATCTTGCGCACGGCTTCGGTCAACGGCAGCAGTTTCAGGTCGCGACTGTAGTGCGCGAGCACTCGCGGGAACGCGCCCCACAGACGCGGATGCGGATGCGGATCGTTGGGCAGCCCGTCGGAGCCGATCATCGACAGCGGATGCGACAGCACCAGGCGCATGTCCGCTTCGCTCATGTTGTGGTAGACCGCACCGGCCGGCTGCAGGCGCCGGGCGGCGTCCATCAGTGACAGCTTCCACTGCTCGGCGATCGTCTTCAGCGATTGGCGCGCCATTGCCGGGTGCGGGTCGGACCAGGTGATGAAGATGTCGATCTCGTCGGTGACCTGGCCCAGATCCAGCGTCGAGGAGCCGGCGGTATAGGGGTAGCAGTCGCAGTGCACGCCGTGGGAAAGCGCGGCGTCGTCGAGCTTCGCCAGCGCCCTGGGCGCGTTGCCCCAGTTGCCGGCACCGGCGCACTTGAGGTGCGAGATCACCAGCGGCGCCTGACCTTGGGCGGCGGTGGCGAAGGCTTCGTCCATGGCTTCGGGAAGCCCGGCGAACTCGTCGCGGAGATGAGTGGTGTAGACGCCGCCGGCGCGGCCGACCGCCTCGACCAGCGCGTTCATCTCGGCGGTGGGGGCGTGATAAGCATTGCGATAGGCGAGCCCGGAACTCATGCCCACGGCGCCCTCGGCCAGCGCCGTTTCCAGCTGCTCGCGCATGGCGGCGATCTCGTCGTCGCTGGCGGCACGGTCGAAGCGATCCATGACCTGGCTGCGCAGGCTGGTATGCCCGATCAGCGCCGCGACGTTGACGCTGGGTTGCGCCTGCTCGATTGCCTCGGCATAGGCGGCGAAGCTGGGGTAGCGGAAATCCTCCGCGCGGCCGAGCAGGTTCATCGGGTCCGGCACCTCGCCGGCGAGCCGTACCGGGCTGGCACTGATGCCGCAGTTGCCGACCACCACCGTGGTCACACCCTGGGAAAGCTTGGGCAGCATCTGGGGGGTACGGATGACGTTGGTGTCGTCGTGGGTATGCACATCGATGAAGCCGGGAGTGAGAATCAGCCCCGTGGCATCGACGGTCTCGCGGGCGTCGGCATCGCCCAGATCGCCGATGGCGACGATCCGGTCGCCCTCGATCGCCACGTCGGCGATGAAAGGCTCGCGTCCGGTGCCGTCGATGACGCTGGCGCCGCGGATCAACAAATCGTGGGGCATGGTGGCTCCTGAAAGCGGCTCGTGATGCTCAATCTCCCAGCGGCTGGCGGTTGTCGCCGCCGCGGTGGGCATCGAGAGTGATCTTGAGTCGTCGCAGCTTGTCGCGGGTGCGCGAGCGGTGGCGCAGCGCCAGACCGAGGGCCAGCATGTCGATGGCCGCCATCATGGCGTAGCGTGAAGACGACGGAAAATAGATGTAATCGGTCTCGCGGGCGGCCAGCGATAGCGTGATATCGGCGACCTTGGCCAACGGCGAACCGACCGCAGTGACGGCCAGTACCCGGGCGCCGTATTGGCGCGCCAGTTCGGCCGCCTCGACGATTTCCGGGGTATAGCCGGTAACGGAAAGCGCCACGACCACATCGCTGGGCTCCAGGGTCGAGGCGACCATGCGCGGCAGCAGCGACTGGGGATAGGCGCTGATCGCGTAGCCGAGGCGAACCAGCCGGAACTGCAGCTCCTGCGCCATTACCGTCGACCCGCCGCCGGCCCCGAACACCAGAATCTGGCGGGCATCGTCGAGCATCGCCACCGCGCCTTCGACGTCGGCCTGCTCCATCAGCGTGCGGTTGAGCGCCAGCGTCTGGGCGGCGGTGTCGTAGATCACGCCGAGGCCATCGTCCTCGCTCGCTTCCTGAATGAAGCGGCGGCCGGCAGCCAGCGCCCGGGTCAGGCGCGTCTTGAGGTCGCGAACGTTGCGGCAGTCCACCGCTCGAGCAAAGCGGGTCACCGTGGCATCGCTCACCTCGGCGCGCCTGGCGATTTCACCGATGCTCGCCTCCGCGACGAAGTCGATATCGTCGAAGATCAGATTGGCGACCTTCTTCTCCGCCTCGCGCAGACTCGGCAGGCAAGCGGTGATGTGCGACAAGATGTCGATTTCCTGGCTCACGTTGGGCTCGATAGTCGGTAAGTAGTCAGTCGATGTTAGTGACTAACGTATTTTTATTTTGTGTGTTAGTAAATACCCCGAAGGGTTGAGAAGAAAAAGGCTGAGACAAAGAGCTGAGAAGACAGACTTGGTGACGACGATCACCACAAGCACAACATTCGCGACAGGAGAAGAACCGATGGCTGACCCGATGACGTCTTTGGCGCCGCCGCAGAAAGGCACGCCGCTTTCGACCCCCGCCAATCTGCTGGCGGACGTGCCGCTGCCGGCGGCGGCGATCTTCGAGGCACCGCTGGCGCACAATCTCGCCTGGATGCAGCGTTTCGCGGACGATCACGGCGCCAAACTCGCGCCCCACGGCAAGACGACGATGACGCCGGCGCTGTTCCAGCGACAGATCGAGGCGGGTGCCTGGGGCATCACGCTGGCGACGGCGGTGCAGACGGTGGCGGCGCATGCCCACGGCATCGATCGCGTGCTGATGGTCAATCAACTGGTCGGCCGGCCGAACATGAGGCTGATCGCGGATGCCATCGAGCGTGGCCTCGAATACTACTGCGTGGTCGATGGTGACGATAACGTGCGCGATCTGGGGCGCTATTTCGCCGAACGTGACCTCACGCTCAATGTGCTGATCGAGCTGGGCATCGACGGCGGTCGCTGCGGTTGTCGCGACGCCGAACAGGTCGAGGCGCTGGTGGCGGCGATCGCGGAACAGCCGGCGCTGGCGCTGGTGGGTATCGAAGGTTACGAGGGGATGATCGCTGGTGGCGACGAGGTCGCCGCCGTGCGCGCCTACGGCGAGCGACTGGTCGATACCGTCCGGGCGTTGCAGGCCAGTGGCGTGCTCCAGCGCGAGGCGCCGATCGTTACCGCGTCCGGCTCCAAGTGGTTCGACCTGATCGCCGAGGCGTTCGACAAGGCAGAGCTTCGTGAACACTACACGCCGGTCCTGCGCCCCGGCTGTTACGTGGTTCACGATCACAGGCTCTATGCCGGTGCAATGGACGCCGTGAAATCGCGTCACCCCGGCCTCGAAGGGGAGTTGCAGCCGGCGTTGGAGGTCTTCGTCCACGTGCAGTCGCTACCCGAGCCGGGCTTGGCGATCGTCGCGCTGGGCAAGCGCGATATCGGCCATGAGCCGGATCTTCCGCTGCCGCTGCGTCTCTATCCCCGGCTCGACGATGGCGCCCCGGCGCCCATCGACATTCGCTCGTGGCGAACGACGAAGATTATGGACCAGCACGTCTTTCTCGAGATTCCCGTGAATGCCGAGATCGCCGTTGGCGATGTCATCGCGTTCGGCACCTCGCATCCCTGCCTGACCTTCGACAAGTGGCGCCGCCTGCTGCTGGTCGACGATCGGTTGGCGGTGAAGGAGGTGATCGAGACCTGCTTCTGATGCCGGCGTCGCATTCGGCATTAAAAAAGTGGAAATGGTTTCCATAAATATTGACGCTCGGGCGTTGCTCGCTTAATTTGGCACCCTGTGAGCATCGGTCGCGGCCATTTTCCGCACCGTTGGCTGCACGACGGTCATGCGATGGTTCGCGAATCAGGCCCGGCGGTATCCGGGCAGGCGTGCCATTCCCGAGCGCTCTTCCGTCGGGATGAGACCTAACGAATCATTGACGGAAGTTTCTGGCGAGCCATTGGCTCGCCTTTTTTATGCCGGGGTTTCTGCTGTGGAGGCTAATGCCGAGGGAAGATTCGGCGCGTTCAATTCTGAACGGAGATGACGGAGCCGCCATCCACCCGGACGTTGCTGCCGTTGACGAATGAGGCGTGCTGCGACACCAGCATGGCGATCACATGAGCGACTTCCTGCGCTTCGCCGCGGCGTTTGGGCACGATGCCGGGGCGCTCCTTCTCGAGAAAACTTTCGATCGCCTCTTCGAAGGAAACGCTCAGTTGATCGGCGCGCTGCTTCATCATGCCGTCGGTCATGGGCGTCGCGATGAAGGCGGGGGCAACGGTATTGCAGAGCACGCCGTGTGCCGCTTCCTTGTAGGAGAGGTTCTTGACGAAGGTGCTCAGCGCCGCCTTCGCGGTGTTGTAGACCGCCTCTTCCCAGTAGGGTTGAACGCTGTTTTCCGACGTGATGCAGATGAAACGGCCCCAGCCGCGATCACGCATGGCAGGAATGGTGGCGCGGGCCACTCGCACGGCAGAGAAGAAGTCGATCTGCCAGGCGTGTTCGTAATCCCCGTCGGTGAGTTCCAGCGGATCGCCCTTGGAGCCAGTCACGCCGGCGGTGTGGATGACGATATCGATCGCGCCGAAGTGCTGCACGCCCTTGGCGACCAGTTCGTCCACTTCCGCTTGCCGCGTCACGTCTGCCGTCAGGCATAATGGCGCGCCCGGCAAGTCGTTGGCGGCACGCTCGAGCGCTTGCGGGTCGAGATCGGTGAGCACGAGATTGACGCCTTCGGCGGCCAGGGTGTGAGCCGTAGCCAGGCCGATACCACTTTGCGCCCCCGTGATTAATGCCGTTTTACCGTGAATGGCCAAATCCATTGCCAAGCCTCCCTGCTTACGATTGGATTGCTCGAGGAATGCAGTATTCGAGCCTCCAGCATGGTCAAGGTCGCGAATTCTTGCCAACCGGCGACCGTGAGGCTTGGCCTTGCGGGGGCGCCATCGAGGCGTAAAAATGGCGCCCGTCTCGCGACCGTGCGGGTCGGAACGCTCGCCAAAAGCGAGACATCACGTCTACACAAGCCGCTGGAAAAGCGGCAACACCTCCATTGCAGGGAACGCCATGAAATTTCGCTATCTTCCAACGGCACTCTGTCTGGGCGCCGTCCTGCCCGGCGTGGCGCTGGCGCAGTCCGGCTCGGCGTCGTCTGCCGCGAGCCCGTCGACGGCCGCGCAACCGGTGATCGAGGTCACCGCGCCAAGGCTCTCCCGCGAGCTGTACGCGACACCCGCTGCCGTCTCGGTGGTCGAGCGCGACGAGATCCAGCAGGGCCAGCAGCGGGTCCGTCTGGACGAGTCGCTGATCACGGTGCCCGGTCTCTTCCTGCAGAATCGCGATAATTTCGCCCAGGGCGAACGCATTTCCATCCGCGGGTTTGGCGCGCGGACGCCCTGGGGCGTGCGTGGCATCACCGTGCTGGTCGATGGCATTCCCTACACGTTGCCGGACGGTCAGGCACAGCTGGATGCGATCGATCTCGACAGCGCCGAGCGCATCGAAGTGATCCGCGGACCGGCCGCGGTGCAGTACGGCAACGCCGCCGGCGGCGTGATCAGCGTGACCACGGCAGACGGCAGCGACGATCCGGGCAGCCATATCCGTATCGAAGGTGGCAGTGACGGCTATCAGAAGACGTCGGTCAGCAACGGCGGCGTCAACGGCCCCTGGTCGCACCATATCAGCGTGTCGGCGCTCAATGTCGACGGCTATCGCGACCACAGTTCGACCGAGAAATACCTGCTCAACGCCAAGCTGCGTCGCGAACTGGGCAGTGATCGTGCGCTCACGGCGATCGTCAACCTGCTGGACAGCCCCTACGCCGAAGACCCGGGCGGATTGACCGCGGCAGCCGTGGACGAAGATCGAGAGGGCACGGTCGACAGCAATTTCTACTCGCCGACCCGAATCGATGCGGGGCAGGAGGTCGATCAGCAGGTGCTCGGCCTGCAGTACGAGGATCTCTCCGCCGGCCCCGGCGAGTTCTACCTCAAGGGGTTCTATCTCAAGCGCGACTACCAGCAGCAGCTGGCCTATGCGGGTGACGACAACTTCGTTGCCTACGATCGCGACTACTACGGTGGCAGCGCCGAGTATCACCAGGCACTGGAGCTGGGCGAGCTGCCGCTGCGCTACGTGGCCGGCGTGGACGTGGGGCGTCAGGTGGACGACCGTTACCGGGAAGCGGTGAACATCGATGGCGATCATCAGGGGCGCACTGCCGACGAGACCCAGAAAGCGACCTCGCTGGGCGCGTTTCTGCAGGGCGATCTCGACCTGACCGAACGCTGGACGCTCTCGCTCGGCACCCGCTACGACCGGGTCGATTTCGATATCGACGACGACTATATCGATCTCGCCAACGACGACGGCGACGACAGCGGCGACCGTACCTTCGAGCAGTGGAGCGGCAGTGCCGGGCTCAGCTTCCGTTACCTGCCCACGCATCAGGTCTACCTGTCGACGGGCACCTCGTTCGAGACGCCGACCTTTGCCGAGTTCGCCAACCCGGCCGGCGTCGGTGGCTTCAATCCCGGTATCGAACCGCAGAAGGCGTGGAATCGCGAGATCGGCCTGCGCGGCAATTTCGACAACGGTCTCGATTACGACGTGGCGCTGTTCTCGACCCGCGTGCGGGACTCACTGGTCTCCTATCAGATCGATGGTCGCGACTACTACCGCAATGCCGGCAAGAGCCAGCAGGACGGTATCGAGGCGGCGCTGGGCTGGCAGTTCCAGCCCAGCTGGCGCCTGGATAGCGCGCTGACGCTGGCCAAGTACGAATTCGATGACTTCGAGGACGCCGACGGCAACTACGACGGCAACCGGATTCCCGGCCTGCCGGAGAAGACCTGGGTCAATCGCCTGACCTGGCAGGGGCTCGGCCAAAGGTTCGCGACGGTGGAAACCCAGTACATCGGTTCGATGATGGCCGACGATGCCAACGAGGTGAAGATCGACGACGTCTGGCTGGTCAACCTGCGCGGTGGCGACGGCTGGCGGCTGGGCGGTGATACCTGGCTTAAGGGCTACGTCGGCATCCGCAATCTGTTCGACCGCGAGCATTATGCCAACGTGATCATCAACGCGACCAATGCGCGCTATTTCGATCCGGCGCCGGGGCGGACGGTCTATGCTGGTATCGGTATCGACTTCTGACACGCCGATGTCTCTAGTGACGTCTCGTGGCGATGTCTCGAGTCGATAGCCATGACACGAGAGCGGCGTTCGAGCATCGCCGCCATCAACGATGATTCAAGGAACCGTTATGCGAATTCTCATTGCGTTTGCCGGGGCTCTGGTCCTGTTCTCCCTGATCGGTGGTTGCACGTTCAACCGTTACAACGATGGACAGCGCGAGGTGAAGCCGGGCGTGCCGCAAGAAGGACCGACCAGCAACCCGGCGGATGCTTCACGCGGTCAGAACGGCTCCGGCGAGCTGCCGTAAACGCGTGGTGACACGCCTGACCTGACGTAGAAAGCCACCGGCTGCAACGAGATCGCCCCGCAAAAAGCGGGGCGATTTGAGGCGGCTGCCGGCCAGTCGTTTCGACACAGCCTGAAAGGGCGGCTTTTCGATCGTCGGTGTATCGAGGCACCTTTCAGGCTTGTTAGCCGTTTTTCAGGCTTGGCAGACGTTCTTCCGGCTTGGTAGCCGTTCTTCAGGCCTGATAGTCGCTCTCGGAGTAGAGCACGCGCAGGCGCAGGGTGTGATCGACCTGCTTGAGCGCTTCCAGCGCCTGCTTGCCGTAGGCCTTGTCGACGTCGATGACGACGTAGCCGACCTTGTCGTTGGTCTGCAGGAACTGGCCGGCGATGTTGATGCCGTTTTCGGACAGCACGCGGTTGATCTCGGAGAGCACGCCGGGCACGTTCTCGTGGATGTGCAGCAGGCGATGCTTGTCCGGATGCGAAGGCAGCGCCACCTCGGGGAAGTTGACCGAAGTGATGGTGGTGCCGTTGTCGGAGTAGGTCACCAGCTTGTCGGCGACTTCGATGCCGATGTTCTGCTGCGCTTCCAGCGTGGAGCCGCCGATATGCGGGGTCAGGATCACGTTCTCGAGACCGCGCAGCGGCGAGGTGAACTCCTCGTCGGCGCCCTTGGGCTCGACCGGGAAGACGTCGATCGCCGCGCCCAGCAGCTTGCCGCTCTTGAGCGCTTCGGCTAGGGCCTCGATATCCACGACCGAGCCGCGAGAGGCGTTGATCAGGATGCCGCCCTGCTTCATCAGCGCGATCTGCTCGGCGCCGATCATCCAGCGCGTCGACGGCAGATCCGGCACATGGAGGCTGACCACGTCGGCGCGGGCCAGCAGTTCCTCGAGGCTGCCCACCTGACGCGCATTGCCCATCGCCAGCTTGGTCACCACGTCGTAGTAGAGCACGTCGAGGCCGAGCGATTCGGCAAGTACCGAGAGCTGGGCGCCGATGCTGCCGTAACCGATGATGCCCAGCGTCTTGCCGCGGGTTTCATGCGAGTTCTTGGCGGATTTCAGCCAGCCGCCCTGATGCGCGCGAGCGTTCTTCTCGGGGATGCCGCGCAGCAGCATGATCGTTTCGGCCAGCACCAGTTCCGCCACCGAACGGGTGTTGGAGTAGGGCGCGTTGAATACCGGAATGGCGCGCTTGAGCGCCGCATCGAGATCGACCTGGTTGGTGCCGATGCAGAAACAGCCGACGGCAGTCAGCTTTTCCGCCGCGGCGAAGACCCGCTCGTTCAGCTGGGTCCGGGAGCGAATGCCGATGAAGTGCACGTCGCGGATCTTTTCGATCAGATCGTCTTCGGCCAGCGACGTGGAGAGCGTCTCGATATTGGTGTAACCCGCGTTCAGCAGCGTATCCACGGCGGACTGGTGAATGCCCTCGAGCAGGAGGATCTTGATCTTGCTCTTGTCCAGAGACGTCTTGGCCATTGGTGGATCAACCCTTCTTCATCGGCTTGTGGCGACGGTGGCATGAAAGCCGTGTCGCGGTCATGGGGGAAGACCTGGCGGGACTGGGGCAGAAATCTCCGCCTCAGCGGCGCCAGCGGGCGCACAGCTTAACACAGGCACTGGCGGGCGGGATGAAAATGACGCAGCTTCGACATGAAGCCCGTGCATTCGAGATTGGTTGTGACAAGCGGCGAGGGTTGGCGGCAAGGCAGACGACAAAGACGCGAAACGCCCCGCAGGGGGGGCGTCCGAGATGCCGTTTTGCTTTTCCGTCTTGTTTTGTGGGGGGCGGTTTATGGGGAGCGGCCGACAGCCGTGAAGCCTGCCGGCAGCGCGGCGGTTCAGGGCGTCAGCACGATCTTGCGACAGTCGTCCTGCTTGTCTTCGAACATGCGGTAACCATCGGCGGCCTGATCCAGCGTCATGCGGTGGCTAATGATCGCCTCGGGCTTGAGCTTGCCCTGCTCGATGGCTTCCAGCAGCTTGGGCAGGTAGTGATGAACGTGGGTCTGGCCGCCTTTCATGGTCAGGCCCTTGTCGAAGAAATCGCCGATCAGGAAGCCGTCGACGGCGCCGGCATAGACGCCCGGCACGCTGATATTGCCGCCACGGCGCACCGCTGCCAGGCCCTGGTGCAGGGCGATGTCGCTGCTCTCGACTTCGAAGTTGTCCATCGCCGGCAGTTTGCCGCCGTGACCCTTGGCCTCGTAGCCCACGGCATCGATCACCGCATCCACGCCACGGTAGCCGTCGGTCATCTGGATGATCGCGTCGGCCACGTCGTCGATGTCATCGAAATCGAGCGTTTCGACGCCGTAGGCCTGCCTGGCGAAGTCGAGGCGATAGCGCTGATTGTCGATCATGATGATCCGCTCGGCGCCTTCCATTCTGGCGCAGGCCGCCGACAGCAGCCCCACCGGGCCGGCACCGAAGATCGCCACGCTCGAGCCGGGCGTGATGCCGGCGTTCAGCACCGCCTGATAGGCGGTCGGCAGGATATCGGACAGGAACAGCACCTGTTCGTCGTCGAGCCCGTCGGCGATGCGGAACGGGCCGGTATTGGCCTGGGGAACGCGCACGTATTCGGCCTGCCCGCCGGGGATGCCGCCGAACATGTGGGAGAACCCGAACAGCGCAGCCGGCGCGGGGATCGACTTCTTGTCGAGTGCGCCGCCCTCGTCGGGATTGGTGGTTTCGCACGCCGCGTAGAGCGCGTGCTGGCAGAAGAAGCAGCTGCCGCAGGCGATGACGAAGGGCACCACGACGCGATCGCCTTTCTTGACGCTGGTGACCGCCGGGCCGGCTTCCTCGACGATGCCCATGAACTCGTGGCCGAAGATGTCGCCTGGTTCGGTGGCTGGCATCGACCCCCGGTAGAGGTGGAGATCGGAACCGCAGATGGCGGTGGCGGTAACCCGCAAGACGATATCGTCGTCCTGCTCGATTGTCGGTTCGGGAACGTTTTCGACGCGCACGTCGTGGCTACCCTGATAGACCAGTGCTTTCATGCAGGTGGCTCCTTGCAATGATTTTGGCTTCCGTGATGACACAACGGTCGCTTGCGTCCCCTGAAGTTAGAAAGCCTGTCGGCTCTCTTCCAGCGCATCTCGGGTGGAATGGCTGCGATAGTGCCGATAAATGCGGTTAACGGCTTTCAAGTTGATCTGGATTAAACATGAAGCCGCAATTCGAACGGCGATAGCAGGCGTGCCGACGTCGTTAGCGCCGCAAGGCCGTCGGATTTACCGCCAAGGGCAGACGACCCCCGGGGGCGGCGGTGTATACTGAGAAGCCATTTCCGAACCGGTGCGGCAGCGTTTCGACGCCCGTGCCTCGAAGAACGCTCTCGGCGCCATTGGGGCGTCCTCGAGCGATGACATGAGAGCCCCATGCCCGACAAGATGGCCGACAAGGACGTTTCACAGGGCGTCGACGTCTCCCAGGACGCTGACGTTGCCAAGGATTTTGCCGCGACGCTGGACCAGCTCGAGACATTGGTTGCCCAGCTCGAATCCGGCGAACTGACACTGGAAGCATCGTTGACCGCTTTCGAGCGCGGTATCCGTTTGACGCGGGATGCCCAGCATCGCCTCGACAGCGCCGAACTCAAGGTGCAGGCGCTGCTCGAGCAGAACGACGGCTCGCTACAGGCGGTTCCGTTCGATGACCAGGAGCCGTTCGATCAGGAGCAGAACCATGAACGTTGAGACGCCTGACGCCGCGGGGCTGATCGACACCGCGCGGTCGCGCAGCGAGCATGTGCTGGCGGCATGGCTCAATCGTGCGGATGGCGCCAGCGCTTCGCTCGACGATGCCATGCGTTACAGCGTGCTGGGGACCGGCAAGCGGCTGCGACCGGTGCTGGTCTACCTGGCCGGGCGCGCGCTGGGCGCCGATGACGAGGCGCTGGATGCGCCGGCGGCGGCGATCGAGATGATCCACGCCTATTCGCTGGTGCATGACGATCTGCCGGCCATGGACGACGATGACCTGCGCCGTGGCCGGCCGACGGTTCATCGCGCCTTCGACGAGCCGCTGGCGATCCTGGCCGGCGATGCGCTGCAGACGCTCGCCTTCGAGGTGCTGGCATCCCGGCCGCACCCGCGTCTGGGCGCCTTGATCACGACGCTGGCGCAGGCGGCGGGCCGTGACGGCATGGCTGCGGGGCAGGCGATCGATCTGGGCGCCGTCGGGGCGCCGATGGATCTCGCGGCGCTGCAGGCGATGCATCAGCACAAGACCGGCGCGCTGATTCGGGCCGCGGTCCGCCTGGGCGCGCTGGTGGCGGTCGACGAGGCCGATTCACGAGTCGCGGCGCTGGGTCGCTACGCCGCCGCGATGGGACTGGCGTTCCAGATTCACGACGATGTTCTCGACGTCACTGGCGACACCCAGACGCTGGGCAAGACCTCCGGCGCCGACGCGCGCCGCGACAAACCCACCTATCCCGCCCTGCTTGGCGTTGCGCAGGCGCAGCGCCGCGCCCGCGATCTGCTCGACGAGGCGCTCGCCGCTCTCGAGCCGCTGGGCGAGGCCGGCCAGCCGCTGGCGGCGCTGGCTCGTTTCATGATCGATCGCGATCACTGACCGGTAACGACATGTCTATGAAGCTGTTCGACGAGATTCCTACTCAGCGCCCCCTGACGCCGCTGCTCGATACCCTCGAGTCGCCGGCGGGGTTGCGCCACATGTCACTGTCCCAGCAGCGGCAGGTCGCGGATGAGCTGCGCGCCTACCTGCTCTATAGTGTGGGCTGCAGCGGCGGTCATTTCGGTGCCGGGCTCGGCGTGGTCGAGTTGACCGTGGCGCTCCACCGCGCCCTGGATACCCCCTACGACCGCCTGCTGTGGGACGTCGGCCACCAGGCCTATCCGCACAAGATTCTCACCGGCCGGCGCGAAGCGCTGTCGAGCATCCGGCAGTACGGCGGTCTTGCCGCGTTCCCGCGGCGCGAGGAGTCGCCTTACGACACCTTCGGCGTCGGCCATTCGAGCACCTCGATCTCGGCGGCGCTGGGCATGGCGCTGAGCGCCCGGACCAAGGGCGAGCAGCGCCGTGTCTGCGCGGTGATCGGCGATGGCGCGCTGACTGCCGGCATGGCTTTCGAAGCACTGGCCCATGCCGGGCACGTCAATGCCAACCTGCTGGTCGTGCTCAACGACAACGAGATGTCGATCTCGGAAAACGTCGGCGGCATGGCGAGTTACCTGACGCGGATTCTCACCAGCAAGCCGTATGCCGCCATGCGCGAGAACGGCAAGCGTGTGCTGTCGCATCTGCCGGGCGCGCTGGAGTTCGCGCGGCGCACCGAAGAGCACGTCAAGGGCATGATCAGCCCGGCGACGCTGTTCGAGGAGATGGGCTTCAATTATCTCGGGCCGATCGACGGTCACGATCTGGCCGCGCTGAATCAGGCGCTGGAGGCCGTGCGCGATCTCGACGGGCCGCAGTTTCTCCATGTCCGCACCCGCAAGGGCCGTGGCTTTCGGCCGGCGGAAGCCGACCCGATCGGCTTCCACGCCATCACCAAGCTGGAAAAGACGCCGCCGGCACCGCCCGAAATGGACGCGACCACGCCGCCGGCGAGTGGACTATCGACTTCATCCGAAACCCGCTCCAGGCCCGCCAGACCCAAGCCGCGCAAGTATTGCAACGTCTTTGGTGACTGGCTGTGCGACATGGCCGCAGCGGATTCGCGACTGATCGGCATCACCCCGGCGATGCGCGAGGGCTCCGATCTGATCCGATTCTCGCAGGACTATCCCGAGCGCTACTACGATGTGGCGATCGCCGAGCAGCATGCGGTGACGCTGGCGGCGGGAATGGCCTGCGAGGCGATGAAGCCGGTGGTGGCGATCTACTCGACGTTCCTGCAGCGCGGCTACGACCAGTTGATCCACGACGTCGCCGTGCAGCATCTCGATGTCACCTTCGCCATCGATCGCGCCGGCCTCGTCGGCGAGGATGGCCCGACGCACCACGGCGCGATGGATCTTTCCTACCTGCGCTGCGTGCCGGGTATGATCATTCTGGCCCCGGCGGACGAGGCGGAATGCCGGGCGATGCTCTCCACCGCCTATCATCACGACGGCCCGGCGGCGGTGCGTTACCCGCGTGGCACCGGCCCGGGCAGCGAGATCCCGGCGGACCTCGAGGCGCGAGTGCCGATCGGCAAGGCCGAACTGCGTCGTGAAGCGGCGGCGGAACAGGGCAAGGCGCGTATTGCGCTGCTGGCATTCGGCAGCCTCAACACGCCAGCGGCCGAGGTCGCCGAGCGGCTCGACGCGACGCACCTCAACATGCGTTCGGTGAAGCCGCTGGATCGCGAGGCGATTCTGGCGGCAGCCAGGGACCACGATCTGTTGGTCACGCTCGAGGAGAATGTCGTGGCCGGCGGTGCCGGCAGCGGCGTCATCGAACTGCTGGCGGCCGAGGGCGTCCAGGTGCCAGTGCTCAATCTGGGCATTCCCGATGCCTTCGTCGAACACGGCAAACCGGCCGAACTACTGCGCGATTGCGGGCTGGATGCCGATGGCATCGAAGCGGCCATCCGTCACCGCCTGAACATCAACAACGACTGATAGGATCTTCATGTCAATTGCCATTCTGATCGGCGCCGTCATCGGCTATCTCTTCGGCAAGTTGCCGGGCCTTCTGATCGGCGCCGCCATCGGCTGGTGGATCAGCCGCAAGCTGCGCAGCACGCTGGTAGGGCGCGTGGTCAATATCCAGCATCAGTTCCTGGAGTCGACCTTCGCGGTGATGGGCTGCGTGTGCAAGGTCGACGGCCACATCACCCAGGACGAGATCCGCACGGCAGAGATGCTGTTCGACCGCCTCCATCTGAGTGGCGAGATGCGCGAGCGCGCCAAGGCCGCATTCAATCGCGGCAAGTCGCCGGAGTTCGATCTCGACGCCGAGGTCGAGACGATCCGCCGCGTCACCGGCGGCCAGCGTGCGCTGCTGCAGGTATTTCTGCAGGTGCAGCTGGCAGCGATCGCCGCCGACGGCCAGATGCATCCCGCCGAGCACGACATGCTGCTGCGCGTGGCGCGCGGCCTGGGCTTCTCCGAAGCCGAGATCCAGCAGATCGAAGCGATGCTGCGCGGCGGTGCCCATCAGGGGGCGGGTGGTGCGAGCAGCGGCCAGTCGCTGGAGGATGCCTATCGTGTGCTCGGCGTGTCCGAGGATGTCTCCGATGCCGAGCTCAAGCGCGCCTATCGCAAGCTGATGAGCGAAAACCACCCCGACAAGCTGGCTGGCAAGGGGTTGCCGGAGAGCATGCGCGAGATGGCCAAGGAGCGTACCAGCGAGATCAGCAACGCCTACGATCTGATCAAGAAAACGCGGGAGCAGCGTGGGGGCTGAAGCCGTCTCGCGAAAGCATCATCCGCTATTGTCTCCTGTCGGCGAACACGCTTAGATAGAGATTCGACCTCGAGACAGCCGCAACAAGGATGTGATTGCATGCCAGCGAAGGCCGATCTCTACCGTACTGCCGCCCGGATGCTGGGCACGATCGACAAGCGTGGTTGGGTGCTGCGCTATCGCTACGGCGACCGGCGTCTGCTCGAGGACGTCGTGCTGCCCGAGCTGAACCGCGACCCTGGCGTCGAGACCCTGCTGCTGGTCGGCTGCGCCTGGTATACCCGGCACTATCCCCAGCTGCTGCCGCGCAAACGCGTCATGACCATGGAGATCGACCCGGCCAAGGCAGCCTTCGGCGGCGATTCGCATATCGTGGCCAATATGGCCGATATCACCGAACACCTGCCTTCAGAGAGCCTGGATGCCGTGATCTGCAACGGCGTGCTGGGCTGGGGGCTGGACGAGCCCGACACGGTGGAAGCGGCGTTTGCCGGCGCGGCGACCTGCCTCAAGCCCGGCGGCCTGTTCCTGTTGGGATGGAATGACATACCGCCGCGTAACGGCTGTCCGCCCGACACCATCGCCGCACTGGATGGATTGGAGATCTCCGATATTCCCGGCCTCGACACCCACTCGTTGATCGCCCTCGAGCGCAACCAGCACTGCTATCAGGCTTATCGCAAGCCCGACAAAGGCTGATCAGCCTGCCTTCACGCCCGCCCAGAACACCGACCAGACGCCTTCGAACCGGCGTTCGAGCTCGCGCTTTTCATACATGAAAGTCTCCGACAGCAGTCCATCGACGACGCAGTAGAACGCTGCGACGAAGTGGTCGTCGGTCAATGTCGCCCGCAAGGCGCCGATTCGGCGTCCCTCCTGCACGAAGGCCACGAGACGTCGATCGATCCGTGATTCGCCCTGCTCGGTGATGGCCTCGGCTTCGGTGACCAGATCCTGCGGAGGAAACAGCAGAAAGCGCTTGTAGAACACGCCCTGATGTTCGCGGTAGGCAAACGTGGCGCACTGTTGCAGCAGGTGGCGCAGTCGGTGTTCGAACGGGGCGGCTGCCATGTCGGCCAGGCTGGCATCGATCAGCGCGATCAGGTCGTCGTCGGCGTCGCGGGACAGTTCCAGAAACAGTGCCGCCTTGCTGTCGAAATGGTTGTAGATCGAAGGCTTCTTGATGCCGGCAGCCGTGGCGATCTGCGCCAGCGTCGTGCCTTCGTAGCCATGGCGCGCGAACAGCGAAAGGCCGATCTGCTTGAGTCGATCTCGGGTGTTCAAGGGAATCTTCCGGTGTGATTGAAGGCGTAGCTTGCCAAGAGTCATGGGTCGAAATAAACTAACGACCGTTAGTTAGTCATTTTTTGTCGAATGGATCAAGCAATGATGCGACCGCAATGGGGAATCCTGCCGTTGGCTGGCCTGGCCGAAGTCGGCTGGGCTGCCGGGTTGAAGCATGCCGAGACGCTCACCGACTGGTTGCTGACGGTGGTGCTGGCGATCACCAGCTTGTGGCTCGCCTCGCGCGCGGTACGGTACATGCCGACGAGCACCGTCTACACAGTCTTCGTCGGCCTGGGCGCCGCGGGCACCGCGATTGCCGACTGGCTCCTCTTCGGCGTGCCGTTTCACTGGCCGGTGCTGGCATTCATCGTGCTGTTGCTGGTGGGCGTGATTGGACTTCAACAGGTGAACGACTGATGGAACCGACGACTCTCCACTGGATCGCGCTATTGGCCTCGGGCTGCTTCGAGATCGTCGGCGTCGCCGGCTTCGATCGGCTCAATCGCGGGCAGCGTCTGCACGGCCTGCTGCTGCTCGTGATCGGGTTCGGCAGCTCGCTCGGCCTGTTGTCGATCGCCATGCGCTCGATCGACATGGGCGTAGCCTACGCCATCTTCACCGGCATCGGCACGCTCGGCAGCACACTGATGGGCATGCTGCTTTGGGGCGAATCGCGGCGTCCGCTGCGACTCGCCTTCGTCGGCATGATCGTCGCGGCGGTAGCGGGGTTGAAGCTGGCGAGCTGACGCAATCATGACGACCGGGATGGCGATGTTACTCGGAGACTACCCCGGCCGATGGCGATGATCTTAGGGATGCCGGCGGTCGTCGTCGGCATAGATAGCAGTGTGCAAGGTGCCTTTCTCGTCGCGCCAGGCGCGATACATGCCCGGGGTATTGAAGATCAGGCAAGTATCGCCATTAGGCGCGATGGCGATGACGCCGCCATCACCACCAATCTCCTTGAGTTCACCATGCACCACGGCATTGCAGGCCGTTGTCAGATCTACACCGCCATACTGCATGCGAGCGGCGATATCATGGGCGACGGCCGTACGAATGAAATACTCGCCGTGCCCGGTGGCGGAGATCGCCGCGGAACGGTCGTCCGCCCACGTCCCTGCGCCGATCAGTGGTGTATCACCGATTCGTCCGTAACGCTTATTGGTGATCCCTCCGGTAGACGTGGCTGCGGCTACGTGACCATGGATATCCAGGGCCACGGCGCCGACCGTACCGAACTTGTGACCTTCTGCATGGGTCGGTTCCAGCGCCATGGCGCCATTCGAATGACGATGCTCCTCCCACTGCTGTCGGCGTAGCGGCGTGTCGAAGAAATCATTATCGACCGGTTGCAACCCGCGTGAAGCCAGAAAGGCATCGACGCCACTGCCGCCGAGCATCACATGATCGCTATATTCCATCACCTGGCGTGCAGCGTGGATCGGTTGGCGGGCATGTCGGGCGCCGGCGATTGCCCCAGCGTTGCGGTCGCGACCGCGCATGATTGCTGCATCCAGTTCGTGGGTACCGTCCTGTGTGAAGACCGCGCCGTAACCGGCGTTGAACCAGGGACACTCTTCGAGTTGGATGACACAGGCTTCCACCGCATCGAGGCTATCGCCGTCAGCCTCGAGAATGCGATGTCCGGCAGAGATGGCGCGGTGCAGCCAGGCATGAATATCGTTTTCATCCTCTTCGCTGAGGCGGCCGGGCTTCAGGACGCCGGCGCCGCCATGAATGGCCAGAGCGATGGGTGAACTCATGTGGGAACTCCGTGATCGATGATTTGGTCGAGAAAGCGCCGCGTTCGCGGCGATTCGGGAGAGTGAAAGAATCGAGCTGGAGGTGCCTGTTCAATGATTTCACCGTCGTCCATGAACACGACACGGTCGGCGACCTTCTTGGCGAAGCCCATCTCGTGCGTCACGCAAAGCATGGTCATGCCCTCCTGAGCAAGCTGAACCATGACCTCCAGCACCTCGGCAATCATTTCCGGGTCGAGCGCCGACGTCGGCTCGTCGAACAGCATGACTTTCGGACGCATGCAAAGCGCACGAGCGATGGCGATACGCTGCTGCTGACCACCCGATAGCTGCCCCGGATACTTGTTGGCGTGCTCACGCATCTGAACCTTGTCGAGCAGCGCCAGCGATTTTGCGATGGCTTCTTTCTGCGGGACACGGAGATTGGCCGTCTGCGGCAGGGTGCAGTTCTCGAGGACAGTGAGGTGGGGAAAGAGATTGAAATGCTGGAAACACATGCCGACGCTGCGACGAATACGCTCGAGTCGCTTGACGTTATCGTCGAGTGTTTCGCCGAGTACCTCGATCGTGCCCCGCTGATGTTTCTCGAGTTGGTTGATACAGCGGATCAACGTCGATTTGCCGGAACCGGATGGGCCGCAGATCACGATCTTCTCGCCGGCGGAAACCGTTAGCGATATGTCCTTCAAAGCGTGATAGTCGCCATACCATTTGTTCAGGCTATTGATGTGGATGACGGCGGCGTCGGCCGCTGCTGGCGGGTTAGCGCTCATCGGCGACTCTTCTCCATTTGACGTTCGAGATAGCGCGCATAGCGCGAGAGAGCGAAACAGATCACGAAAAAGAACAAGGCCAGGAACAGATAAACTTCGTTTTCCAGGCCGATCCATTCGGGCGCCGAGGTCGTGCTCATGGCGATGCCCACGACATCGAGAACGCCCACGACCATGACCAGCGTGGTCTCCTTGAACAACCCGACGAACTGCGTCAGCAGGGGCGGGATGGTATTGCGCAACACCTGGGGAAGAATGATCAGTCCCATCGTCTTCCAGTAGGAGAATCCGAGGGCGGCGGCGGCTTCATATTGACCTTTGGACATACCCTGCAGGCCGCCGCGTACCGTCTCCGCCATATAGGCGGCAGTGAACAGGATAAGCACCGCGAGCACGCGCAGGAGGATGTCGATGTTCATGCCCGGTGGCAGAAATAGCTGAATCATCAGTGATGCCATGAATAGCAGCGTGATGACCGGTACCGACCGTATCAGTTCGATGTAAAGAATACTCAGTATCCGGATGACCGGCTTCTTCGAGCGCCGTCCAAGCGCCAGGAGAATGCCGATCGGCAGCGCAAAGACCATCCCGACCACGCCCAGGAACACGGTCACCAGTATCCCGGCGAATTTCGTCGAGGAGACCGACGGCAAGCCCATGCCACCCTTGAGTAGCCACCACATCGCGAATGGCAGCAGCGCGAGGTAGACCAATGTCCAGCGGCGGTCGATACGCTTGATGTAGAGCAATGGGAAGATGCCGACGGCAAGGGCGAAAGCCATGTCGACGCGCCACGCCTGGGTCTCCGGGTAGAAACCGTAGACGAACAGGTCGATGCGCTGCGTGATCGGCAGCCAGCAGGCCCCACCGCCGGTGCAGTCCGCTTGGCTATCGCCGACGAACGTTGCTGAGAACACCAGCCAGTCCAGGGCCACGAAGAAAAACCAGACCACCAGCGCCAGCGTGATGAGGGAAAGAAGGGCATGAAAGGGTGTCGGGAACAGATGACGCCGTGCCCATCGCCAGGCCGGCGCGAGACCATGATGATCGGACGGCGACGTGGCGGGGGAGGAAGTCGGTATCGTCATGTCTGGCACCTCAGTGAGTCCGCAGTCCGATCCGGTGGTTATAGAAGTTCATCAGGGCGGATGTCACCAGGCTGAAAACGCAATAGGTCGCCATCACCAGCGCGATACATTCGATCGCCTGGCCCGTCTGATTGAGCGTGGTGCCACCGGTCGAGGAGACCAGCTCCATGAAGCCCACCACGACACCGAGCGACGAGTTCTTGATGATGTTGAGATAGGTGCTGGTGAACTGTGGAATCATCGGATAGATCGCCTGCGGGATGATGAGCTTCGCCATCGCCTTGCGCTCGCGGAATCCCAGGGCGTCTGCGGCTTCGTATTGACCGCGCGATACCGACTGAATGGCGCCGCGGACGATTTCGGCGATGTAGCTGGCGCTGTAGATCGACAGCGCCAGCCACAACGCGAGCAGTTCGGGGGTCAGTGCTACGCCACCACGGAAGCTGAATCCGTGGGAGACGGGTAGATCCCATTGCCACTGGGCGCTGCTGACCAGATAGCATGCCACCGGAATAAGCACGGCCCCGATGACGATGGCCGGCCAGCGGGCTGGCCCCAACCCTTTCCAGGGCTGGCGTGCGAGATACCTACCCATGACGAGATATCCCAGCAGACCGCCAAGGCACACGCACAGAAGCCCCCAGCCGATCAATGAGCCGTCGCTGGACCACGGCAACATCAGTCCTCGATTGCTGAGAAAGGCGACATCGAAAATCGGGATCGCTTGACGCACGCCGGGCAGCGCCAGCGTCAGGCTGTACCACCAGATCAGGTGGACGACGAGCGGGACATTGCGCAGAAACTCGACCAGTAGATAGCTCAATCGACTGACCAGCCAGTTGGGAGATACTCGGCAGACTCCGAGCAGGACACCCAGTACGGTAGCCAGGGCGATACTCATCAACGAAACCAGCAGAGTGTTGAGCAAGCCGACCAGATAGGCGCGAAAATAGGTGTCGTCAGGGGAGTAGTCGATCAGGTGAAACGTGATGTCGTAGCCAGCGCGATCCTTCAGGAAGCCGAAACCGGAGGCGATACCCTTGGCATCAAGATTGGTGCTGGCCTCGGAGATCAGCCAGTAAAGGCCCACTGCGACCAAGAGCAGTACAGCGCCTTGTTGCAAGGCGCTGAGCACGCGGGCGTTATGCAGACGTGGAGTCAGGAACATGAGGAATTCCAGGCCGCCCGTTGATGGGCGGCACGATGTGATTAGCGAATCGGTGCTGGATAGATTAGCCCGCCGTCAGTCCACAAGCGGTTCAAGCCACGATCGAACTTGAGCGGTGTTTCGGGGCCGACATTGTTGGTGAAGATCTCTCCGTAGTTGCCGACCTGCTTGATGGCTTGGTAAGCCCAGTCATTGCTGAGACCGAAGCGTTCGCCAATATGCCCGTCGGTGCCCAGCAGTCGAGCAACCTTGGGGTTGTCGGCAACCGGGGCGTCACGCATCTCGTCGACATTGTCGGAAGTAACGCCAAGCTCCTCGGCATTCATTAGAGCGAAAGCGGTCCAGGTCACGATGTCACGCCATTGCGCGTCGCCCTGGGAAACATAGGCACCCAGCGGCTCCTTGGAAATGATGGTAGATAGAATCGTATAGTCGTCCGGATTGGCGAACAGCGTACGCCGCGCCGCCAGGCCAGTCATGTCGTTGGTGATGGCGTCACAGCGGCCTTTCTGGAAAGCACTGTAGAGCTCGCTGCTCTTTTCGATCACCACCGACTTGTAGCTCAACCCCTTGCGACCGAAGTAATCGGCCAGGTTCTGTTCGGAGGTCGTGCCTGGCGAGAGGCAGAACGTAGCGCCATCGAGATCCTCAATCTTGCTGATGCCGAATTCCGCGTGGGTCATGAAACCTTGGCCGTCATAGAACCACGGCGTGGTGAAATCGGCGCCAAGATTGGCATCCCGTGAGGCCGTCCAAGTCGTGGAACGTGACAGGATGTCGATTTCACCGGATGAGATGGCGGTAAAGCGATTCTTCGATGAGGTAGAAACGTACTCTACCTTGTCGGCATCTCCCAGCGTCGCTGCCGCAACGGCGCGACAAAGATCGACATCCATACCTTTCCAGTGGCCATCGTCGGTGAGGTATGAGAACCCCGCCTTGTCGCTACTCACTCCACAGCGTACGGCATCGTGCTGTTGAACGTCCTGTAATGTGCCGGCCTGAGCCTGCCCCAGCCAGACCGAACCGAACAGTGCGCAGCCAAGAGAGAGGTATCGGGTCAACCCTTTGTTATTCTGCATGATCGAACCTTTCGATTGTTGTGTGTTCTGGACGCGCCGACTCTACGAGAACGATGCAGAGATGGCACTGCCGCTAGTAGCCAAATTACGTACAATCGAAAACCGAGAACAGCAGCGATTGATCCGGTTAGCTGCACCCATCATCGAATATTTGAATGATCTAATATGGAAGTCGCCTGGTACGAAGATTTTCTGGCGCTCGCCGATACGGGAAAATTCACCGCCGCCGCGAAGCTCAGAAACAGCTCGCAATCCGCGCTGAGTCGGCGGATTCGCCTGCTTGAGAAACAGTTGGGTGCGGCGCTCGTCGATCGCCAGGCGACGCCGGTCCGATTGACTGCCGCCGGCGATGCACTGCTGCCCACCGCCATGGAACTGGTGCGCTTGGCTCAGGAATGCGAGCAGAGCGTCAAGGTGATCGATCGTCCATTGACCTTTGCTTCGCTGCACACCTTGGCGTGCAACTTCTTTCCGCAGTGGATTTCACGCTATACCTGCATTCATGGCCCTCTCTACACCCGGATCGACACCGGCCATAAGACGACGGAAAACTATTACATGGCGCTCATGTCCGGGCGCTGTGACTTCATTCTTTTCTATCGTGACGAGGAGTCAGAGCGCTACTTCCAGCGCGAGGACTTCGAAGCCATTTCCCTGGGTCACGACGAACTGTACTGGGTCGGTACGCCGCAACTAGCGTCGGATTGTCTGCGAAGCGATCTGCCGATTCCCTGGCTGACCTATTCGCGCAGTGCCCAACTGCACGCGCTCGCGCGCGACCAGGTCAGCCGTCACCCACAGCCGCATCGCTTGAAGCGGGTATTCGAGGCCACCGTATCCGAGGCGCTCAAACCGATGGTCGCCATGGGGCATGGCATCGCCTGCATGCCGCACAGCATGGTGGAACCGCTGATCGACGACGGCAGCCTAGTGCGGCTCTACCCGGACATGCCGTCCGAGCATCTCGAGATCATCCTGGTGCGCTGGCTGGGTAATCGAAACCGGCCTGCAGATGCGTTTTGGCAGTCTCTGGACGCTGCCAGCGAATCGGCCGGCATCGCGAATTAACGGCTCCCCATCATCGCGTGGAGAGGGCAAGGCTACGCGGCTGGCCGCATCGCGCCACGGCACCTACGCTGACAGCTCCTCTATCACAGCTTGATCAGGAGTCTATCCATGCATCCGATCGTCCATACGATCGTCGTCGGGATCATCAGCTATCTGGTCCTGATCGCCATCATCCGGCTCTCCGGCAAGCGCACGCTGTCGAAGTGGAACGCCTTCGACTTCGTGGTCACCATCGCGCTGGGGTCGACGCTGTCGACGGCGCTGGTCTCGACCCAGGTTTCGCTGGCGCAGAGCATCACGGCGTTTGCGGTCATCGTCGCGCTGCAGTTCGTGATCACGTTTTCCTCGGTGCGCTCTCGTGCCGTCAAGAATCTGATCAAGTCGCAGCCGACGCTCCTGCTGTTCCAGGGTCAGTTCCGTCAGGAGGCGATGGCGCAGGAGCGGGTGGTCGAGGCCGAGGTGCGTGCGGCGATTCGCGAGAACGGTATCGCCGACGTCGAGCGTGTACATGCGGTGGTGCTGGAGACCGACGGCACCTTCAGCGTCATTCCCGACCCCGGCGGCAGCAATTCGGCGCTGCAGGGTGTGGCGGGGCTGTCGTCACATCGGGCGTGACGACACCCCGCGCGCCTGTCAGCGCGTCTCGTCCGCCATGGGCTGGGCGGGTTCCGCTTCCAGAAAGCCGCCCGACTGGCGTCGCCACAGCCGGGCATAGAGGCCGTTCTTGCGAATCAGCTCGTTATGGCTGCCTTGTTCGACAATCCGGCCCTGCTCCATGACGACGAGCCGATCCATGGCCGCGATGGTGGAGAGGCGATGGGCGATGGCGATCACCGTCTTGCCCTGCATCAGCTGGTCGAGATTTTCCTGGATCGCGGCCTCGACATCGGAGTCCAGCGCCGAGGTGGCTTCGTCGAGGATCAGGATCGGCGCATCCTTGAGCATGACGCGGGCGATGGCCAGGCGCTGGCGCTGGCCGCCGGAGAGCTTGACGCCGCGCTCGCCGACATGGGCGTCGAAGCCCTGCCGGCCGTGAATGTCGCGCAGCGACTCGATGAACTCCGAGACGTGGGCCTGTTTCGCCGCCTGCCACGCCATCTCGTCGGTGGCGTCGGGCCGGCCATACAGCAGGTTGTCGCGCACCGAGCGATGCAGCAGCGAGGTGTCCTGCGTCACCATGCCGATTTTCGCGCGCAGGCTTTCCTGCGTCACGTCGGCAATGTCCTGCCCGTCGATGCGGATTGCGCCGCCTTCCAGCTCGAAAAAGCGCAGCAGCAGGTTGACCAGGGTCGACTTGCCGGCGCCGGAAGGGCCGATCAGCCCGATCTTCTCGCCGGGGCGAATGTGGAGCGAAAGATCGTCGATGACGCCGCTGCCCTTGCCGTAGTGAAAGCGGATATGGTCGAACACGATCTCGCCGCGATCGATGGCGAGCGGCTTCGCCTCGGGCTCGTCCTCGATCTGGCGGGGCAGGGAGAGCGTCGCCATGCCGTCCTGCACCGTGCCGATGTTCTCGAACAGCGCGGAGACTTCCCACATGATCCACTGCGACATGCCCCATAGCCGCATGACCAGGCCGAGCGCCACGGCGACCGCCCCTACGCTGACGGCTTCGGTCAGCCACAGATGGATCGATAGCCAGCCGATGCTGAACAGCAGCAGCGCGTTGAGCAGGTAGAGCAGCCCGTAGAGGCCGGTGACCAGCCGCATCTGGCGATGCACGGTGACCAGGAAGCCATCCATGCTCTCCTTGGCGAAAGTCGCTTCGCGGCTGGCATGGGAGAACAGCTTGACCGTCTGGATGTTGCTGTAGCTGTCGACGATACGGCCCGTCATGCGCGAGCGCGCGTCGGCCTGGGATTTGGACACGCGACCCATGAGCGGCACGAATACCCGCAGCAGCACGAGATAGCCGGCCAGCCACGCCACCAGGGGAAGCGCCAGACGCCAGTCGGCGTTGCCCACCAGCAGCAGCGTGCCGAGGAAATAGACGCTGACGTAGTTGAGCACGTCGAACAGCTTGATCACGCACTCGCGTACGGCCAGCGCCGTCTGCATCACCTTGGTGGCGATGCGTCCGGCGAATTCGTCCTGATAGAAGCCCATCGATTGCCGCAGCAGATAGCGGTGCGCCAGCCAGCGGATGCGCATGGGGAAGTTGCCCATCAGCGTCTGCTGCTGGAACAGCGAATGCAGCCACACCATGCCGGGCAGCAGGAGCAGCACGACGAACGCCATGCCGGCCAGTTTCCAGCCCTGGTCGGCGAGAAACGTCTCGCGATCCTGGCCGGCCAGCCAGTCGACGATGTTGCCGAGAAACCCGAACATCCACACTTCGATGCCGGCGATCAGCGCCATCAGCAGTGTTGCCGCCAGCAGATAGGGCCAGGCGCCTTTGGTGTAATGCAGGCAGAAGGCGACCAGCGTGTCCGGTGGACGTTGCGGTTCCTGCGGCGGAAAGGGGTCGAGACGGTTTTCGAACCAGCGAAACATGGCAATCCTTGAAGGTAAGCACGGCGGACTGGCGGGCTTCCATTGCGGGGCACTGCCAGCCGCTACCGATCATAGCCGCCTCGGGCGCTTTGGCAATCCGCGTTTTGACATCAGCCGTCGCGGGTAGGCGTCAGGCCTGAAAGGGCAGCACGGCGGTGTAGACCGCGAAGAAGTGGCAGACGCTGCCGCCGATCACGAACAGATGCCAGATGGCGTGATGAAAGGGGATCGCGCGTACGGCGTAGAAGATCACACCCACGGTGTAGGCGATGCCGCCGGCGACCAGCAGCGCAATGCCGGTGTCGGGCAGATGGTCCGCCATATCGCCGGAGGCGATCAGGATCAGCCAGCCCATGATCAGATAGATGAAGACCCGCAGCACGCTGAACCGATGCGGCCAGATCAGGCGCAGGGCGATGCCGCCGAGGGCGAGACTCCAGACGACGGCGAACAGCGCCCAGCCCATCGGGCCGCGCAGGTTGACCAGCAGAAAGGGCGTATAGGTGCCGGCGATCAGCAGGTAGATGGCGCAGTGGTCGAAAGCCTGGAACACGCGCTTCAGACGCTGGCGGCGGAAACCGTGATAGAGCGTCGAGGCGGTGTAGAGCAGCAGCAGGCAACTGCCGTAGAGCGAAACGCTGACGATCTTCCACGGATCGACATGGGCTGCGATGCTGGCCAGCACGATGAGGACGATCATGCCGGCGAGGCTCAAGGCGGCGCCGATACCGTGGCTGATGCTGTGCAGCCACTCCTCGAGTCTCGAGAACTCTGCACCGGATTCATCGGCGCTGGGCCGGCTGCCCGAGGGAGCCGATCGTTGGGTCGGGTAATCCGGTTGAACGTCTGACATGATATTCGAACCCCCTCGACGATCAGGGCGCGCAGGATGCAAAGCGGTGTCCGATTGGACAGGCTGTTGCGGCCCGGGTTCAGTCTATGGGCTCATCATGACGCTGAGTTGACGCCGGTAAAAGCCCGCGAACGCAGGGTGCGAGAAGATTCAGGCGTCGCGCTCGATGTCCACGTCGCTGGCCGGGGTGAAATCGTCCAGATCCATCATGTGATTGAGCTTGCCGACCTTGGTGGTCAGGTAGTGCTCGTTGAACGGATTGCGACCGGTGGTGATCGGCAGGCGCTCGTGAATGGTCACGCCATCCTGGCTCAGGGCCTCGACCTTGCGCGGGTTGTTGGTCATCAACCGCAGCGACTGGATGCCGAGATGCTCGAGCATGGGCACGCAGATATCGTAGCGGCGCTGGTCGGCGCCGAACCCGAGCCGTTCGTTGGCCTCGACGGTATCGGCGCCGTCATCCTGAAGCGCGTAGGCGCGGATCTTGTTGAGCAGGCCGATCCCCCGGCCTTCCTGGCGCAGATAGAGCAGTGCGCCGCGCCCTTCGTCGGCGATCCGCTTGAGGGCTTCCTGCAACTGGTAGCCGCAGTCGCAGCGCATCGAGAACAGGGCATCGCCGGTCAGGCACTCCGAGTGCACCCGAGCGAGAACCGGCTCAGGCGTGGTGATGTCGCCGAGCGTCAGCACGACGTGCTCCTTGCCGGTGGACTCTTCCTGGAAGCCGTGCAGCATGAACGTCGCCCAGGGAGTCGGCAGTTGCGATGCGGCGATGAAGCGGATCGTCACGATGACCTCGCGATGTGGAAAGGCGCTCGAATACGGTTGCCGAAGCGCCGGATGATGAATAATCAAGGGGCGGCATTATAACAGGCTTGCCGGCCGATCCGTTACAAGGCTGCAAATCGCGCCGATAGCGGACATCAATTTTGACACCCGGAGGTTTTACTGCATGTTCGGGCGATCCGTTACAATGCGGAGGCTCTTGATTAAATTCTCTCGACTATGAAGGCTGCCATGACACTATCCCAGGATCTCCAGCCGCGGGCGCTGCACAACGATCGCCTGCTGCGGGCGCTGGCTCGCCAACCGGTTGACCGCACACCGGTCTGGATGATGCGCCAGGCGGGCCGCTACCTGCCCGAGTATCGTCAGACCCGGGCCCAGGCCGGCAGTTTCATGGATCTGTGCCGCAACGCCGATCTGGCCTGCGAGGTGACGCTGCAGCCGCTCGAGCGCTATCCGCTGGATGCGGCGATCCTGTTCTCTGACATCCTGACCATTCCGGATGCCATGGGGCTGGGGCTCTATTTCGAGACCGGCGAAGGTCCCAAGTTCCGCAAGACGGTGCGTTCCGCCGCTGACGTCGCGGCGCTGACCGCGCCGAATGCAGAGCGGGATCTCGACTATGTCATGAACGCCGTCAGCACGATTCGCCGCGAGCTCAATGGCCGCGTGCCGTTGATCGGCTTCTCCGGCAGCCCGTGGACGCTGGCGACCTACATGGTTGAAGGCGGCTCGAGCAAGGATTTCCGCCATCTCAAGGCGATGCTCTACGGCGATCCGCAAACCCTGCACGCGCTGCTGGGTATTCTCGCAACCGCCGTCACCGACTACCTCAATGCGCAGATTCGCGCTGGCGCTCAGGTCGTGCAGATTTTCGATACCTGGGGCGGGGCGCTATCGACGCCGGCCTATCGCGAGTTCTCCCTGGCCTACATGCAGCGCATCGTGGATGGTCTGATTCGCGAACACGACGGCCGTCGCGTGCCGGTGATCCTGTTCACCAAGAACGGCGGGCAGTGGCTCGAGTCGATCGCCGACAGCGGCTGCGACGCGGTCGGTCTGGACTGGACCACGGAGCTGAGCGATGCCCGGCGCCGTGTCGGCGAGCGGGTTGCGCTGCAGGGCAACCTCGACCCCAACGTGCTGTTCGCGCCGCCGCAGCGGATTCGCGAAGAGGTGGCGCGCATTCTCGAGAGCTTCGGGCCGGGCGAGGGCCATGTCTTCAACCTGGGGCACGGCATCAGCCAGTTCACCGACGCGGGCCACGTCACCGCCTTCATGGACGCCTTGCATGAACTCAGTCCCGCCTACCACCGGTGAGCCTGTCAGCAGCGAGCCTGTCGCTAAAGAACCCGGCGACGGCCTGCTGCTGTTCGATGCCGACTGCCCGTTCTGCCGGCGTTCGGTGCGCTGGCTGCTGGCGCACGAGCGCCCCGAGAGCCGGCTGCGCATCGCCGGGCTGAAAAGCCCGGTATCCCGCCGACTGGGCGAACACTTCCAGATCGACTTCTCGGGTACCGACAGCATCTGGTACATCGCCGACGGCGAGCTCAGCTGCAATAGCGATGCCGCCTGGCGCCTCGCGACCCGGTTGCGGGGAGAATGGCAGCGTATCAGTGCGCTGCGCCGGGTGCCGCGAGCGTTGCGTGAACGCACCTATCGATTCATCGGTGATCATCGCCACCGCTTGGCCTTCCTCGGCGCCGACCGTCTCGAGAGCCATGAACGCTGGCTGACATCGCTGACGCCGGCACTCTGCCAACGCTGCGGCTTGCCGCCCGATCTCGCCGATGAAGGGTGAGCCTGGGCCCCGATGCAGTGAATGTCCCGGCAGACGAGACAGTGAACCAGGAGAGATGCCGATGCCCATGAGCGTCTGGCAAAAAGGGTGCGCGCTGGCCACGTTGATCTGGGCGGCGGGGATCGCCTGGGGCAGCTTGAGCCCGGCTACCGACCTGCCGCAGCACCTGCCGTGGGACAAGTTCAATCACTTCATTGCCTACGCTGGCCTGGCAACAGGTCTGCGTCTTACGGGTTGCCGGTGGCCGGTTGCGTGGGGCGCGGCAGTCGTCTTCAGTATCGGCATCGAATATCTGCAGGTCTGGGTGCCAGGGCGTCATGGTGGAGACTGGGGCGATATTCTTGCGAATGCACTAGGCGCTGGCGCGGGCCTGCTATTGCTGGCTCTGGCTCGACGCGGGAAATCGAAGCGACGCCGTCGTCTGTCTGGACGATAGCCGGTCTGGCCGGTCTGGAAAAAAGTCGGAAAGATCGATACGCCATCTCCAATGTATGCCACGTTGACTCGCGCTTCGACTCAGGCACCTTTTTGGTGCGTCTGTGTTTTTTAAGCACTGTTTTGAAACAATTTATTGCCGCCAAGATGTCGATGCCGGGCGTCATGACGGGTCATCCGCCTCGAAAAGCCATTCAAAATAGACTTTTAAGCACAATAAGACAGATGTGGAATGGACTTTGCTACTGTCGTACGAGCATGCTCGGCATGCACTTATACGATAACGCTAGGGAGTTGATTCACTATGCGCCACAAGAACAAAAGCTTGGCCCTGCTCTCCATCGCTGCCCTGGGAGCGCTGGCCGCGACGCAAGCTCAGGCCGCCACGCTGGATGACGTCAAGAGCAACGGTACTCTCCGTTGCGGCGTCAACGCAGGCCTGACCGGGTTTTCTGCACCGGATCAGGACGGGCACTGGACCGGCATCGATGCCGATTTCTGCCGGGCGATGGCCGCTGCCACACTGGGTAAATCCGAGTCGGTCGCGTTTACCCCGCTGACGGCCAAAGAGCGTTTCACGGCGCTGCAGTCCGGTGAGGTGGACGTACTATCACGCAACACCACCTGGACCGCCATGCGGGACAACGCCCTGGGGCTGAACTTCACCGGCGTGACGTTCTACGACGGCCAGGCCTTCATGGTCTCGAAGGATCTCGGGGTGAATAGCCTCAAGGACCTCAATGGTGCAACGATCTGCATCCAGTCGGGCACGACCCACGAACTCAACATTGCTGACTACTTCCCGGCCAACAATCTCGACTATCAACTGGTGACGTTCGACACGCCCGACCAGACCGCCCAAGGCTTCGATAGCGGCCGCTGCGACGTGCTGACTTCCGACTCATCGCAACTGGCGGCGCTGCGCCTGCAGCTCAAGGATCCGGACAGCGTCACCATTCTGCCCGAGCGTATTTCCAAGGAGCCGCTGGGCCCGGTCGTGCGCCAGGGTGACGATCAGTGGTTCGACATCGCCAAGTGGACGCTGTTCGCCATGCTCAACGCCGAAGAACTGGGCGTGACCAGCGACAACGTCGATGAGATGCGCGACAACCCGCCGAATCCCGGCGTGGCACGTCTGCTGGGCAAGGACGGCACGTACGGCGAGCAACTGGGGCTGGACAATGCCTGGGCCTACAACATCGTCAAGCAGGTCGGCAACTACGGCGAGATCTACGCACGCAACGTCGGCGCTGACTCTCCGCTGAAGATCGATCGCGGCATCAACGCGCTGTGGAACGATGGCGGCATTCAGTACGCTCCGCCGGTTCGCTAAGCGTCAAATCGTCCTCTCGACACCGCGCCCTTTCGGTCTGAGCGCCGGGGCGCGGTGCCTCTCAACGCTCGAGTAGAGACAGCTCATGCTGCGTCCATCCACTGCCCTTCCGCGACGGGGTCGGGGCCCTTTGTGGCGAAATCCCGCCGTTCGTGCCTTGATCATCCAGGCCGTGCTGTTTCTGGCCCTGGCGATTTTTATCGGTTATCTGGTTCACAATACGCTGCTCAACCTCGAAGCCCGCGGTATCCACACCGGCTTCGGATTTCTGGACGGGCGCGCCGGCTTCTCGATCCCGCAGACGCTGATCGATTACACCAGCGATAGCACCTACGGCAGAACGTTCGTTATCGGGCTGCTCAATACGCTGCTGGTATCCGCGCTGGGGATCGTGGCGGCGACGATCATCGGCTTTCTGGTCGGTATCGCGCGGCTGTCACCCAACTGGCTGCTGGCGCGCCTGGCGACGATCTACGTCGAGGCTTTCCGCAACATCCCGCTGCT
The DNA here is from genome assembly GCF_001858555.1 of Salinicola sp. MIT1003. Taxonomy (NCBI): domain Bacteria; kingdom Pseudomonadati; phylum Pseudomonadota; class Gammaproteobacteria; order Oceanospirillales; family Halomonadaceae; genus Salinicola; species Salinicola sp. MIT1003. The sequence continues at coordinate 320,679 of NZ_MCAP01000011.1, read as the reverse complement.
GGTCCAGATCCTGTTCTGGTACTACGCCGTGCTGCGGGCACTGCCATCGCCGCGACAGAGCCTGTCGCTGTTCGATGCCTTCTTCTTCAACGTGCGTGGCATGGTGATGCCCGACCCTCAGCCGCTGGACGGATTTGCTGCCACGCCGTGGGCGTTGCTGGTCGCCATCGTCGTCGCGATCGTGTTCGGGCTGTTCGCCAAGCGGCGTCAGGCGCGCACTGGGCAAGCGTTGCCCGTCTACTGGATCGGTGCGGCCATCATCATCGGCTTGCCGCTGATCGTATTCCTGGCCACCGGATCGCCGCTCAAGTGGATGCTGCCGGAAATGGCCGGCTTCAACTTCCGCGGTGGCATCAATATTCTGCCGGAGCTGCTGGCGCTGTGGCTGGCACTGTCGATCTACACGGCTGCCTTCATCGCCGAGATCGTGCGCTCGGGCATTCTGTCGGTTTCCCACGGCCAGACCGAAGCGGCACGCTCGCTGAGCCTGCCGGAGGCCATCACCCTGCGCAAGATCGTCATTCCGCAGGCGATGCGTGTCATCGTCCCGCAGATGACCAGCCAGTATCTCAACCTGATCAAGAACTCGTCGCTGGCCACGGCTATCGGCTATCCGGATCTGGTAGCCGTCTTCGCCGGCACCACGCTCAACCAGACCGGTCAGGCGATCGAGATCATCGCCATGACCATGGCTGTCTATCTGGTCATCAGTCTGACGGTGTCATTCTTGATGAACCTCTACAATGCGCGCACGCTGCTGAAGGAGCGTTGAGATGGCTGACTCTACCTTCCGCACCGAAATGATCGAGGCGCGCGACGCGCCGGACCAGAGCCGGGGCGTGATCGGCTGGTTTCGGGCCAATCTGTTCAACGGCCCGATCAACAGTATCATCTCGGTGGTGGTGATCGTGCTGTTGGCGCGACTGGCCTGGCCGTTCCTCGAATGGGCAGTGATCGACGCCGACTGGGTCGGTACCACGCGTGATGCCTGTACCGGCGAAGGCGCCTGCTGGGTCTTCATCTCGGCGCGCTTCGAATCCATCATCTATGGCTTCTATCCAGAAGCGGCGCGCTGGCGGGTCGATATCGTCTTTGCGCTGCTGGCGATCCTGGTCGCCTGGCTGGCGATCCCGAAAATGCCACGCAAGAAGTGGGTCGCGTTGTTCACGTTGATCGGCTTTCCCATCATTGCCTTCGTCCTGCTGGTAGGCGGCATGTTCGGCCTTGAGCACGTGCCGACCCGCGCCTGGGGCGGGCTGATGCTGACGCTGACGATCGCGGTCGTAGGCATAGTGGGGTCATTACCGCTGGGTATCATCCTGGCGCTGGGACGACGCTCGAAGATGCCTTTCGTCAAGGGCGTCTGCGTGATCTTCATCGAGTTCTGGCGTGGCGTGCCGTTGATCACGGTGCTGTTCATGGCTTCGGTGATGCTGCCGCTGTTCGTGCCGGGTAACATCGATTTCGACAAGCTGGTGCGAGCCTTGATCGGCATCATGTTCTTCTGGAGCGCCTATATGGCCGAGGTCATCCGCAGTGGCCTGCAGGCGATCGGCAAAGGGCAGAACGAGGCCGGGCAGGCGCTGGGGCTGAGCTATTGGCATCGGATGGGGCTGATCATTCTGCCGCAGGCGCTCAAGCTGGTCATTCCGGGCATCGTCAATACTTTCATTGCGCTGTTCAAGGATACCTCGCTGGTGCTGATCATCGGCCTGTTCGATCTGCTGGCGATCATCCGCGCGGGTCTGACCGATTCGAACTGGCTCGGCTTTTCCACCGAGGGCTACGTGTTCGCGGCGGCGGTCTACTGGGTCTTCTGTTTCAGCATGTCCCGTTACAGCCAGTACATCGAGCGTCGTCTGAATACCGGACATAAACGATGAGAGCGATGAACGTCTCCGAATTCATGCCCTCACACAACAAGATCGTGATCAGGAAATCATTGCCATGAGCGAAGTGACAGCGTCTCCGACAACCGCGCCCGGCAGCGACCGACCGATGATCGAGATCGATCATCTCAACAAGTGGTATGGCAACTTTCATGTGCTGCGCGATATCAACCTGACCGTGACCAAAGGCGAGCGTATCGTCATTTGCGGACCTTCGGGTTCCGGCAAGTCGACGATGATTCGCTGCATCAACCATCTGGAAGAGCATCAGCAGGGCTCGATCGTGGTCAACGGCGTGCCGATGACCCATGACGTCAAGCGGATCGAGCAGATTCGTCGCAATGTCGGCATGGTCTTCCAGCACTTCAATCTGTTCCCGCACCTGACCGTGCTGGAAAACTGCTGTCTGTCCCAGATATGGGTGCAGAAGAAGCCGCGCGCCGAGGCGGAGAAGACCGCCATGGAGTATCTGGAGCGCGTGCAGATCGCCGATCAGGCGCTGAAGTATCCCGGCCAGCTGTCCGGTGGCCAGCAGCAGCGTGTGGCGATCGCCCGGGCGCTGTGCATGCGTCCCGAGGTGATGCTGTTCGACGAGCCGACATCCGCCCTCGACCCGGAGATGATCAAGGAAGTGCTCGATGTCATGATCGAATTGGCCCATGAAGGCATGACCATGCTTTGCGTGACCCACGAGATGGGCTTCGCCAAGACCGTGGCCGACCGAGTGATCTTCATGGACCAGGGCCAGATCATCGAGGAAGCGCCGCCCACCGAGTTCTTCAACAACCCGCGCTCGGAGCGCACACAGCTGTTTCTCAGCCAGATCCTGGGTCATTGATGAACCCTGGAGCCTAGCTGCCTGTTGGCGTCGAAGAAGGTCTCATCCTGCGCCCTGCCGAACGGCAGGGCGTATTCGTTCAACCTCTAGTTGAGCGCGGCGCGATTCTCTACCACGCTAGAGGAACGATCCACGGAACAGGAGAATCGATCATGGACAAGACTTATGTAGTGGCTGCCGACGCGTCACGCGCCCGTATCTTCGCCCGCGAAGCGAGGGTGTTGCGCGAAGTGCATACGCTGACGCATCCCGAGGGGCGTTTGCATGCCGGCGATCTTCGAACCGGTGGTCAAGGCGAGGCGTTCTCCGGCCCTGGCGCCAGCCAGCGTCATACCGGCAATGACCAGGCGACTTCGGAGAAGGAAGCCGAGTTTTTCGCCAAGGAAGTTGCCACCTATCTGCGTGACGCCCGGACCCAGGGCAAGGCGGACGAAATCGTACTGATCGCCGAGCCCAGGTTTCTCGGCCATCTGCGCGATAAGCTCGACAAGACGACGATGAAATGCGTGACTCAGACGATCGATAAGGATCTCTCGAAAGCCAGCGAAGAGGAGATTGCCCAGAAACTGGGCTGGTGAAGCGTATATTCGTGATGCCGTCGATTTCTCAGGGAATCGACGGTAGATCGATCTGATCGCTGCGCTGAATGCCGGCGGTCATCTCCCGACACAGCCGCAGAAATTCCCGCATGCCGGTCGTCAGGTACTTCTGACGGTGCCAGATGAACGCGAACCGACGCGTCAGGTCCAGCTCGGGCGTCGCGATCGGCACTAGGCTACCTCGGCGAAAGGCGTCCCTGAGCGCCAAGCGCGATACGCAGCCGATCCCCAGACCCGATTCCACGGCGCGTTTTATCCCTTCGGTATGTTCCAGTTCCAGCAGAATATTGAAGCGGCCCCGGCGGTGGCGCATGGCGTGCTCCAGCGTCCGGCGCGTGCCGGAGCCGACCTCGCGCATGATCCAGGCTTCACGCAGCAGCCTCTCGACATCGGCGGTGCCTTCGCTGGCCAGCGGATGGCGGGGCGAGCAGAACACGGTCAGGTCATCCTCGATCCACGGCTGGATGACGATATCGTCATGCTGGCAGTCGCCCTCGATAAGACCCAGGTCCAGCTCATGTAAGGCGATGCGCTCGACGATGGAGGCGGTATTGCGAACCTGCAGCCTGACCCGGCTTTCCGGGTAGCGCTGCATGAAGTCGCTGATCAGCAGCGTCGCCAGATAGTTGCCGATCGTCAGCGTGGCGCCTACCTCCAGCGAGCCGATGCCGCTCTGACCCTGCAGCAGTTCTTCGATCTCCTCCCCTCGATCCAGCAAGGCGACCGCCTTGGGCAATAGCTGAAACCCGAGCGCGTTCAGCTTGAGGCGCTTGCCGAGGCGATCCAGCAACTGGCAGTCGAACTGACGCTCCAGCTCAGCCAGTGCCGTGCTCGTTGCCGATTGCGACATCGACAACACCCGGGCGGCCCGAGAAACGCTCTGATGCTGGGCAATCGCCACGAAAACCTCGAGTTGACGCAGGGTATAGCGCATGAAGAGCGTCCGTTATCGATTTTATGGATATAGGTTATCCAAATAACCCGCTTAACAGAATACCCATCTTTTCTTATAGTTAACCTATCTATATTGGATTTGATTTATTCTCTTTAGTTATTAGCGTTCGTATTAGAGATAAGGAGCGGGTCATGAGCAAATTTGCCTTGGAAGAGGTACTGAGCGTCCACCACTGGAACGATACGCTGTTCAGCTTCCGGACGACGCGCGAGCGGAGCCTGCGGTTCAAGAATGGCCAGTTCGTCATGATCGGTCTGGAAGTCGACAGCAAGCCGCTGGTGCGTGCCTACTCCGTAGCCAGCCCCAATTACGAAGACCACCTCGAGTTCTTCAGCATCAAGGTACAGGACGGCCCTCTGACATCGCGCCTGCAGCATCTCAAGGTCGGTGATCAGATCATGGTCAGCCGCAAGCCGACCGGCACGCTGGTGTGTGACGATCTGCTGCCGGGGCGCAATCTCTACATGCTCTCCACCGGCACCGGCCTTGCCCCTTTCATGAGCCTGATCCAGGACCCCGAAGTCTACGAGCGCTTCGAGAAAGTCGTGTTGATCCACGGCGTGCGGACCGTCAGCGAGCTGGCCTATGCCGACTTCATCTCCAAGGAGCTGCCGGCGCACGAATACCTGGGTGACGAGATCCGCGAAAAACTGGTCTACTACCCGACAGTGACGCGCGAAGAGTTCCACACCATGGGGCGCCTGACCGACCATATCCGCAGCGGCAAGCTGGTCGCGGATACCGGGTTGCCGCCGCTGGATCCGAAGCAGGACCGGGCCATGATCTGCGGCAGCCCGGCGATGCTCGAGGAAACCAGCGGGCTGCTGGACGAACTCGGTTTCGCCATCTCGCCGCGCATGGGCGAGCCGGGCGACTACGTCATCGAGCGGGCGTTCGTCGAGAAATGATCCGGCTTCGCTGGAAGCTGCACCTGGTTTCGCCAGAGCTGTAAGCCGTAAGCTATAAGAAAAACCCCATCCGGCGAACGCCAGATGGGGTTTTTCTTTCCTCAATCTTCTTTCTTCCAGCCGCGAAGCGGCGATCTTCCAGCTTATCTCTGTGGTTAAACCGCGTCCTTGCCGGTCTCGCCGGTACGAATCCGGATGACCTGCTCCAGCGGCGAGACGAAGATCTTGCCGTCGCCGATCTTGCCGGTGTTGGCCACTTTGGTGATGGCGTCGATCACCTGATCGCTCATGCTGTCGTCGACGGCGACTTCGAGCTTGATCTTGGGGAGAAAATCGACCACGTACTCCGCGCCACGATAGAGTTCGGTATGACCTTTCTGACGCCCGAAACCCTTGACCTCGGTCACGGTAACGCCCTGTACGCCGATCTCGGATAGAGACTCACGCACGTCGTCCAGCTTGAACGGCTTGATGATGGCGGTAACCAGTTTCATGGAAGTTCTCCTCGCATGCGATAGACGAATGATGTGCGCTCAAGTCTGTAAGTAACCATTGTAAATGGCCCGGCAACTATTAGTTTAAGCATACACCGCTGATCGCGGGAATTAAAAAAGGCCCCCCGAGGGGGGCCAGGGGAGCACGCCAGCTCACTCGGTGTATCGGCTCACTTCTTGCCGACGTTGAATTCAGGATAGGCTTCCATACCGCATTCCGCGATGTCGACGCCTTCGTATTCTTCTTCTTCGGAGACGCGGATACCCATGACGGCCTTGATGATGCCCCAGACGATCAGACTGGCGATGAAGGTCCAGGCGAAGATGGTCACGATACCCAGCAGCTGGGCGCCGAAGGTGGCATCACCGTTGGAGAAAGGCACGGCGATCAGGCCCCAGATGCCAACCACACCGTGGACGGAGATCGCACCGACCGGGTCATCGATCTTGACTTTGTCGAGGGCCACGATGGCAATGACCACGAGCAGGCCACCCACTGCACCGATCAGGGTCGCGCCAAGAGCGGTCGGAGCCAGCGGCTCGGCGGTAATGGCGACCAGGCCAGCAAGGGCGCCGTTCAATGCCATGGTCAGGTCCGCCTTGCGGAACCACAGCTTGGCCAGAATGATCGCGGCGATGACACCGCCGGCTGCGGCTGCGTTGGTATTGACGAAGACCTGAGCGACGGCGTTGGCCTCATCGATATTGGAAACCATCAGCTCGGAGCCACCGTTGAAGCCGAACCAGCCCAGCCAGAGAATGAAGGTGCCCAGCGTGGCCAGCGGCAGGTTGGAGCCCGGGATGGCGTAGATCGCGCCGTTCTTGCCGTACTTGCCTTTGCGTGCGCCCAGCAGCAGAACCCCGGCCAGAGCGGCAGTCGCGCCACACAGGTGAACGACGCCGGAACCGGCAAAATCCTGGAAGCCGGCTGCATCGAGGAAACCGCCGCCCCATTTCCAGTAGCCCTGGATCGGGTAGATGAAGCCGGTCATGACGACGGCAAAGAGCATGAACGCCCACAGCTTCATGCGCTCGGCAACGGCACCGGAGACGATCGACATGGCCGTCGCGACGAAGACGACCTGGAAGAAGAAGTCGGAACGCGCGGAGTAGTAGACATCACCGCCGCTGGACATCACGTCGTCGACGCTGTTTTCCGCACCGATCAGGAAGCCGAGGCTCGGGAAGAAGCCGCCGCTCTCGCTGGAATACATGATGTGGTAGCCGACCAGCAGATACATGGTGCAGGCAATGGCGTAGAGGACAACGTTCTTGGTCAGGATTTCGGTGGTGTTCTTGGCGCGTACCAGACCCGCCTCGAGCATGGCGAAACCGGCCGCCATCCACATCACCAGAGCACCCGTCACCAGAAAGTAGAAGGTGTCGAGCGCATAGGAAAGTTGAACAACTTGATCATTCATTCTTTTGTCTCCTCGTTCCGCGCCGTCAAACGGCGTCGGCCCCGCGTTCCCCGGTGCGTATCCGGATCACATCTTCGAGTGGCGTGACGAACAACTTGCCGTCGCCGATCTTGCCGCTGTTGGCGGCATTGCGGATCGAATCCAGCACACCATCGACCCGATCGTCCTCGACAGCGACTTCGACCTTCACCTTCGGCAGGAAATCGACGACATACTCCGCGCCGCGGTACAGCTCGGTATGGCCTTTCTGACGACCAAACCCTTTCACTTCTGTGACGGTGATGCCCTGCACGCCGTTGTCGGCCAGTGCTTCACGCACATCGTCGAGCTTGAAGGGTTTAATGATGGCGGTGATGAGTTTCATCCCTTGTCTCTCCCGTAGTCGGCTTGCGCCTTCAGGTTACAGGCAGGACACATGCCACTCGTGGCCTATTGCTTTAAAATCAATGGCTTGTTTCGGTTTTTGAGCGGCTCGGCATGGCGACTCGTTACTGCGAACCGGGCAGATGCACCAAAGCAATGCATCCGGGTTTTTCTGCTGCACCTTTTGTGCGCAGGCGAGATGGCTCGTGTGCAGGCGAGATGGCGCGACTTTGCGTATGCTGAATGGTCAGCCATCGAGGCACTATCATCAGGCCCGGGTTATCAACGCATCAGGTAGCAAGGAGAGAACGTCATGTCGGCACAGGACCGATTCGAACGCTTGACCAGACAACTGGGTGACAGGTTGCATGGCGCGTCTCAGGCGCCGGGGGATATCCAGCGTAACGTGCAGGGCGTGTTGCGCGGGGCGCTCGAGCGCATGGAAATCGTCTCCCGGGAAGATTTCGACATCATGATGGAAGTCCTGCAACGCACACGAGAGCGCGTCGAGGCGCTGGAGGAGCAGGTCGCAGCACTGGAAAACACGCTCCAGAGCGAGCAGGCATCCCAGCCCAGGGTCGAGCCCCACGCGCCGCCCGCCGTTAACGAGGATGGCAGCGCGGATGGCACGAAGCCCTGAGCGAAACGAGCCTTTATCGAGGCCTGTCTTCCGGGTGGTTGGCGCCCACCGAAACTCGTATCGTGGCATATCCGCTTCCTGTCGTTACCAACCGGTTGCGATAATGCGTAACAGAATGTAGTTGTATAGGCTGAAGGGCATGCCGCTTCGGCATGCTTTTGGCCTGCGGCGACAGCCCAGGTGACGACCTGGGAGACGCTATGACCCTTGCCATCGTGCGCGCTCGCGCCAGCCTCGGACTCGAGGCGCCGGAAGTCCTGATCGAAGTGCATCTCAGTAACGGTCTACCGGGGCTGACGCTGGTCGGGCTGCCGGAGGCGGCGGTCAAGGAGAGTCGCGAGCGGGTTCGCAGTGCGCTCATCAATGCCGGGTTCGAATTTCCCTCTCGCCGCATCACGCTCAATCTGGCGCCTGCCGACTTGCCCAAGGACGGCGGGCGTTTCGATCTGCCCATTGCGCTCGGCATCCTGATGGCATCGGGCCAGATCCCTGTCGAGGCGGCCGAGAAACTCGAAGTCGTCGGCGAGCTGGCGCTGGATGGGGCGCTACGTCCCGTCACCGGCGTTCTGCCCACGGCGCTGGCGGCGCGCCGGGCGGGCCGCGGCCTTGTCGTTCCGCTCGCCAATGCCGACGAAGCCGCGCTGGCCGATGGCGTCGAAGTCTTCGCGGCAGGGCATATTCTCGAGGTAGTGGGTCATCTGCTGGGTCGGGAGAAACTCGCGCCGCACCAATTTGGCGCGCCAATTCGCGCTCGCGTGGCGCAGCCCGACATGGCGGACGTCAAAGGCCAGCATCAGGCGCGCCGAGCGCTGGAAGTCGCGGCGGCGGGTGGGCACAACCTGCTGCTGGCGGGGCCGCCCGGTACCGGCAAGACCATGCTGGCGAGCCGTCTGGCCGGAATCCTGCCGCCACTGACCCAGGACGAGTCGCTCGAGGTCGCGGCCGTGCGCTCGGTCTGCGGTCTGCCGATCATGGAGCGTTGGGGGCAGCGGCCGTTTCGCAATCCGCATCATACGTCGAGCAGTGTCGCGCTGGTGGGCGGGGGCTCGCGGCCGCGGCCCGGCGAAATATCGCTGGCGCACCAGGGCGTACTGTTCCTGGACGAGCTGCCGGAGTTCGACCGTCATGTGCTGGAGGTCCTTCGGGAACCGATGGAATCCGCCCAGATCTTGATCTCGCGGGCCAATCATCAGCGCCGCTTCCCGGCCCGCTTCCAGCTCGTTGCCGCGATGAACCCTTGCCCTTGCGGCCATCTCGGCGATCCGCGCCAGCGCTGCCACTGTAGCCCCACGCAGATCCAGCGCTATCAGTCGCGGCTATCCGGGCCGTTGCTGGATCGGATCGATCTTCAGGTCGAAGTGCCGGCGCTACCCGCGACGCAGCTCACCGACCAGACGCCTGGCGAGTCTTCCGCCAGCGTGATGGAGCGGGTGCTTGCCGCTCGCGAGCGCCAGCAGGCGAGGGGATCGCTCAATGCCCATCTGCCGGGCCCCGAGCTGGAAGCGGCGTGCGCCTTGTCGGCGGATGAACGCCAGTGGTTCGCCACCGTGCTGGACCGACTCAACCTTTCGGCGCGGGCCTACCATCGTGTGCTGCGCGTGGCGCTGACGCTGGCGGATCTGGCCGAAGAGTCCCGGGTCGGCAAGGCGCAACTGATGGAAGCGATTGGTTACCGTCAACTGGATCGAATGCTGGGCGGCGACAGGCCTTGAGCCGACCCGAAATGCGGGGCAGCGAGCATCGATGAACAACGCAGGGGATATCAAATGAAGCGCCAGATCCTCGACACGCTGGGAGAACTCAGCTTCGTCAGCCGTGGTCGGCTGCAGGAAATGGCTCGCCGGGAGGGGATGACGCTGCAGCCGTTTCAGCAACGCGTGCTGTCGTTCGTAGGGCGCTTTCCCGATCAGAAGCAGCAGCAGTTGATGCAGCAGTTCGGGCGCGACAAGGGGCAGGTGGCCCGTGCCTTCAAGGCGTTGGAACAGCAGGGACTCATTCGACGCTGTGGCCGCTCGACGCCCAAACGCATCGTCCAGGCGGAAATGACGCCGGAAGGGGAAGCTTACTTTCAGCGGCTCGAGCAGGTGCGTTTGACGCTGGCCGAGGCGGCGCTGGAAGGGTTCAGCGAGCAGGAGGCCCATCAGCTCGAAGCCTTCCTGAGGCGAATCATCCATAACGTCGGCCGGACCGAAGAAACGCCATCTGGCCAAGAACCCCGCGAATAGCGCGCCGCACCTCGGGCGTCACCGAGATCCAGGCGTTGATACCACGGCGTAAAGTTGACAAGATCAACTTCACGCCGTAGGTTTCCCACCTTCCAAGGCCCGAGCCGCGCTGCATGCTCTCGAAGGTCTGATCACCAATATCTACGCGGTCAGAGAGTTTTATGTCCCTGCGATTGATCCTAGGCCTGGTGGGCATGCTGCTGGCCTGCATTGGCGCGGATATCAACCAGGAGGCGACATCGCTCGCCCTTGCGGACATCCGCGGTGCGCTCGGTTTCAGTGTCGATCAGGGCAGCTGGTTCACGACGCTCTATGCGACCGGCGCCGCCATGGGCATGCTCGTGGCGCCATGGCTGGCGATCACCTACTCGATGCGCCGGTTCGCGACGGCAGCAGTGCTTGCGCTGGCATTCCTCGGACTGGCCTGTACGTTGACCGAATCACGCGCGCTGCTGCTCGGCCTGCGTTGGCTCCAGGGACTGACCAATGGCTTTCTGATTCCGCTGCTGATGGCTGTGGCCCTTCGCTTCCTGACCGCGCCGATCAAACTGTTCGGTCTTGCGGCTTACGGGCTGACGGCGACCTTCGCGCCGAATATCGCCACGCCGGTGGTGGTCTGGGCCAACCATGGCCTCGGTATCACGTTCGTGTTCTGGGCAGTGATACCGGTTTGCGCGGTTGCCGTCGCCCTGATTCTCTATGGTCTTCCCCAGGATCCGGTTCGCCAGGAGCGATGGCGGCATTTCGACTGGCTGGGCTGGCTACTGGGATGGGGGCTATGCGCTTCCGTTGTCATCCTGTTCACTCAGGGAGAGCGGCTTGACTGGTTCAACTCATCCCTGATCCGCGCTCTGGGGTTGGCGTGTCTTCTATTGCTGCCCCTGTTTCTGGTGCGCTGCAGCTTCGGCGCGAATCCGCTGATTCGGCCGCAGCTGGTACTACGCATCAACTTCGGCTTCGGCGTCTTCATGCTGATGGGCGTGATCGCCCTCGGCGCCTCCAGCGCATCGCTGCCCGTGGAGTTTCTGACCGACGTGCAGGGTTATCGTCCGCTTCAGAGCCTGCCGGTGACGCTTGCGCTCGCCTTGCCTTCGCTGCTGATGCTGCCGCTGACCGCCTATGTGCTGAACTTCGAACGCGTCGATGGTCGCTGGATCATGGCGCTGGGGCTCGTGCTGATGGCCGCGGCGAGCTGGTCGAACAGTTACGTCACCACCGACTGGATACGCGATCAGTTCTATCTCTCCCAGGTGATGGCGGCAGTGGGGCAATCGATGGTCGTGGTCGGCCTGCTGATGACCGCGACTGCCGTCGTCGATCCGATGGAAGGGCCGTTCGCCTCGGCCACGATCAACACCTCACGAGCGCTGGCGGGACCCATGGCCAGTGGCCTCATCGGCCACTACCTGGCGCTGGCGATCGATCGCCACGTGCATGGCCTCATGGAGCGCATCGGCGCCATGCGGTTCGCTCTGGCGAACTCGGCATCATTGACCGGGCATAGCCGCGAAGCCTTGAGCTGGTCTGGTGCCACGCCATCCAGTGATGCCCTGCTGCAACTCTATGAGCAGGTCGAAACCAAGGCGGCGGCGCTCGCCTACGCCGACACCTGGCGTCTGCTGGCGCTGATAGCGCTACTGCTGTTGCCGTTCTGCCTGCTGCCCAAGCGCACCTTTGCGCCGCGATTCAACCGACCCAAGCCGATATGACCGCCATGAACCCCAATCCCGATGAAGTTCAACCCCGCTCCCGTAAACCGAAGGTCGTTGCCGGCGTTCTGCTGTCATGCGCCGTGCTGGCGGTAGCGTATCTGGCGTGGATCAGCTGGGGTGACGATGCCGTGGCGTGGACCAACGACGCCAAGCTGGATGCCGACTACACGGTGATCGCGCCGCGTGTCTCCGGGAATCTGGTTGCCGTGCATGTCGAAGATCATGACTACGTTCAGCGCGGCGACACACTGGTCGATGTCGATCCGCGCGACTATCAGGCGGCCGTCGATGCAGCCGAGGCGCAGGTGGCATCCGCCCAGGCGTCGCTGGCGGAGATCGAGGCCGAGATCGCCAGGCAGCCGGCGCTGGTGCGCAATGCTCAGGCCGTGGTTGCCGGTGACGTCGCCAACGCCAACTATGCCCGGCTCGATGCCGAGCGCTACCGGCAGCTGCGTCGCAACGGCAACGGTTCCGAGCAGAGCGCGCAACAGGCGGCCTCGAAAGCGGAGGCGCTGAACGCTCAGCGTGACGCGGATCAGGCCAATCTCGATAGCGTGCGACAGCAAACAGAGGTGCTGAAGGCGCAAAGAGAGAGCATCGAAGCACAGCTTGCGCAGGCCAAGGCGCAACGGGAGCAAGCTCGATTGGCGCTCTCTCCTACGCTCAGTTGAAGGCACCGGTCGATGGCGTGGTAGCCGAGCAGTCGGCGCGTGTCGGCGCCTGGGTGGATGCCGGCACCGCGCTGATGGCGATCGTGCCGGTGCAGGCGATCTACGTCACGGCCTATTACCGGGAAGTCGACATCACCCAGGTGCGCGTCGGCCAGCCGGTGACCGTCTCGGTCGATGCCTATCCCGAACTGACGCTGAAGGGGCATGTCAGGAGCCTGTCGCCGGCTACCGGTATGACTTTCTCGCCGGTGTCGAGCAACGACGCCGCCGGTAATTTCACCAAGATCGTTCAGCGCCTGCCGATCAAGATCGCGCTCGACCCCGGTCAGCCCGGACTCGACCGCCTCAAGGTCGGGCTCTCGGTGGAAACCGAAATCCACACCGCGGCCGACTGAGCTCGCGGACTGTCGAAGTCTGGCACCATCGCCGCCAGCCGTCTCAACGCCCCAGCGCCGCGGCGAGCGCATCCAGCCGTCCCGACACCAGCGCGTCGTCGAGCGCGCTGATACGCAGCACGTGGCCCAGCGCCGGGTGTGCCGGCCGATGAATCAGCGTGCCCTCCGCCAGCAACCGCTGGTGGACCGCCTGGGCCTGTTCGGCGTCGTGCAATCGCAGCGCGACGAAATTGGTCGTGCTGGGCAGCGCCTCGGCGCCGCGCTCGCGCAGCCACTGGCTTAGCGCCTCGCGCCGGTTCACCACCGCCGCCACGTGTTCGCGAGTTTCGTCAGGATGCAGCAGCACGATTTCCGCGGCCGCCAGCGCCAGCGAGGATACGGCGTAGTGAATCCTCACCTTCGACAGCATGGCGTGGGTTTCCGGCGTGGCGATGGCATAACCCACGCGCAGACCGGCGAGCCCGTGAGCCTTGGAAAAGGTACGGAGCCGGATCACGCCGGGCCATACCGCGTTGGCGGCCGGCGACCATGCATCGTCGCGGAAGTCATGGTAGGCCTCGTCCAGCACCAGCGTGCAGTCGTCGGGAAGGCTCTCGCGCAGCGTCATCACGTCGGCGTCGCTGTGGAGGTGGCCGCTCGGGTTGTCCGGGTTGGCGAGATAGATGACACGGGCGTTCTCGCGATCGGCCGCGGCTGCCAGGGCGCCGAGATCCGGCGCCAGATACCCCGGGCCGGTCGCGTACTCGATTTCCACCTGACGACAGCCCTGCCCGCGCACGAAGTAGCTCCAGGTAGGGTAGGTGCCCGCGCTGGTGATGACCGTGTCGCCCGGTTCGCACAGGGCGCGCAGCGTCAGCGCCATCAGGCTGTCCGCGCCCGCATCCACCAGCAGAGCGTCTTCCGGCAGCGCCAGGCTTTCGGCCAGCAGCCGGCGAACCTGCCACGCTTCGGCGTCGCCGTAGGTGCGGGCGAGATCGGCGAACTCGCTGCCGAATCGCGCCGTCAGTGCGCGGTGGGGCATATCGAGCCCCTCGTTGGAGCCGATGCGGTGGGGGAGGGAATGACCCAGGCGGCGTTCCAGCGCCTGCAGCCCGGGGAACGGGTTGTGGGGACCGTCCTGGTCGACGAGGTGACGAGCAAAGCGTGACATGGGCATCTCGGTCATGAACGTTGGCGATGTGAAGGGTGGTCGTGGTCGAGCGTAACAGTTGGCGATGGCGGACAAGGATAGCGGGTGATTGCCGACGAGGCTCACGGCGCCGGCGTGGATTCGGTCGCCGGCAGCGCATCGAGATCCACCGCACCGCTGGCTTGCCACTGCCAGTGGGAGCGCTCTTTCCCCGGCCGGGAGAGGTCGAACCGCAGCCGATAGGGCTGCAGGACGCGATCGCTCAAGCGCAGTGGCGGCGCCTCGGCGCTCAGGCGAGCCTGCAGCAGCCACTGTTCGCTGCTGCTCCGCGACATCGAGGCGGGCATCCAGTCCAGGACATGGGGGGAATTTTCCTGGCTCAGCAGCCCGCGTGCCAACGCTTCGTTGAGCGCATCGGGCGTGATCGGCAAGGTGGCGTCGACCTCCGCCGGCTGCAGCAGAATGGTGACGGCAGCAGGGTCGGCGGGCGCCCAGGGCGGGTCTTCGAGCAGCCCGTGCGCCGCGTTGTCCGCCAGCCCCCGCAGCGCTTCGCGAGCGTCCGGCGGGCCCGGGGCCAGCCCCGCGCAGCCGCCGAGCATGACCAGCAGCGCACCGAGCAGGATCGTGTCGAACAGCGACTTCATGGCACCGACTTGGTCAGGGGAGCGGGCGGGTGCGTCGCGGCGAAGCGCATCAGGAAATCGTCGAGCGCCGCGAACAGGACGTGGCGAATCGGCTCCGCCTCGTTGACCAGGTGGTGTCGTGCCTCGGGGTGGCGCACCACCTGGGCCTGCGGAAACTTCCTGCGCAGTGCCTT
Organism: Salinicola sp. MIT1003; assembly: GCF_001858555.1. Classification (NCBI taxonomy): domain Bacteria; kingdom Pseudomonadati; phylum Pseudomonadota; class Gammaproteobacteria; order Oceanospirillales; family Halomonadaceae; genus Salinicola; species Salinicola sp. MIT1003. The sequence goes on along the minus strand of NZ_MCAP01000011.1, from coordinate 305,623 downwards.
CAGGTTCCAGCTCCAGTCGACGGTCAGATCCTGCTCCCCCTGCAGAATCAGCACGGGCAGCTCGCTGGGCGGGCGCTTGAGCAGTGTCGGCATCCAGCGGCGCATCGCGGTGACCCAGGTCAAGGCCAGGTGATCGTCCTGCAGCGGGTCGTGAAGGCGCAGGAAATCGGCGAAATCGAGGTTGGTGGTATTGGCGCGATACTTGCGGGGGATGGTATCCACGAAGGGGCTGGCGATACGGTGGAGCCAGCGCGACTGGTTCCAGCCCCAGGGGCGGACCAGCGGCGCCAGCAGTACCAGGCCTTGCCAGGGCGCCTGTTCACCGCGAGCCAGCGCATCGGTGGCCACGATCGAGGCGCCGGTACTCTGGCCGATCGCCAGCCACGGCCCTGGGGCGAGAGAGAGATCCGCTATCTGCCGTTCGATATGGTTGAAGCACTTCACGTAATCGGTAAAGTCATCGATGGTCGCGCGGGCGCCGCTGGAGAGCCCGTGTCCGGGCAGATCCCACATCACGACCTGCCAGTCCTGTGCCAGCAGGCGCTCGAGCAGATGGCCATAAAGGCCGAGATGATCGAAGTAACCGTGAACCACGAAGATCGTTCCGCGAGGCGCGGGCGGGGCCCATACCTGAGTCCACAGTTCGAAGGTTCTGCCTCCCTCTCCCTCGGCCTGCAGAAAGCCGGCATGAAGCCGGATGTCTTCGTTGGCCTGCAGTAACGCTGCCAGCTGGTAGTGATCGAGATAGCTCGCCAGCGGCGAATCGGTGGGCGCTTCGATATGGCGGACGGTGCCAACGGTCTTCAGTGGCGAAAAGTCGAGCATGCGTGTGTCTCCTGGTCCGCCTATGCTACTCGCCGTGCGCTGTCGAGGCCATGATGCAGGCCTGAACGGATAGTGGTAACGAAGGTCGAAGGAGACAACGCCCGCCGGGCTGATTATGATGTCGAACGGTTATGGAAATATTTTCCACAAACGGTCTTTCGGGCTCGATGGCGTCGCGGAGCGACGGCCATGGCTCGGGCGACTGCCGATCTGGAGGCTGACATGACATCCGATACGACAAAACGTACCACTCATCACCGGCTACAGGTAGCCGCCGAGCTCGAGCGCTTCATCATCGACGAAGTGCTGCCGGGCACCGGTGTCGAGGCCGAGTCGTTCTGGGCCGGCTTCGATGCGCTGGTTCACGATCTGGCTCCCCGCAATCGGGAACTGCTGGCCGAGCGGGATCGTCTTCAGACCAGGCTCGATGAATGGCACCGGGCCAACCCGGGCGAGATCAAGGACATGTCGGCCTACCGCGCCTTTTTGAAGGAGATCGGTTATCTGGTCGAGGCGCCGGCCAACGTGCAGGCCACCACGACCAACGTCGACGCCGAGATCGCGCGTCAGGCCGGACCACAGCTGGTGGTTCCGGTCAACAACGCGCGTTATGCACTCAACGCGGCCAATGCGCGTTGGGGCAGCCTCTACGATGCGCTCTACGGCACCGACGCGATCGACGAGGCCGATGGCGCCGAGAAGGGGAGCGGCTACAACCCCAAGCGGGGCGCCAAGGTGATCGACTATGCGCGCAACGTGCTCGATATGGCGGCACCGCTGGCCACCGGGTCGCATCGGGAAGCGGTTCGCTATGCCGTTCGCGACAACCGGCTGTCGGTCACGCTCGAAGGCGGGCGCGACACCGGCTTGAAGAATCCCGGCCAGTTCGTCGGCTTCCGTGGCGACGCGGCATCGCCCGAGGCGATCCTGCTCTCCAACCATGGCCTGCATCTCGAGATCCAGATCGATGCCGAGCATTCGATCGGCAAGACGGATCCGGCGCACGTCAAGGATCTGCTGGTCGAAGCGGCAGTCACCACGATCATGGATTGCGAGGACTCCGTCGCCGCCGTCGATGCCGAAGACAAGACGCTGGTCTATCGCAACTGGCTCGGCCTGATGAAGGGCGATCTCGAGGAGCGCTTCGAGAAGGGCGGCAAGACCGTCACCCGGCGCCTCAATCCGGATCGCGACTACACTCTGCCGGACGGTGGCTCGCTGACGTTGCCGGGCCGCTCGCTGATGTTCGTGCGCAACGTCGGCCACCTGATGACCACGCCGGCCATTCTCGACGGCGAGGGCAACGAGATTCCCGAGGGCATTCTGGATGCGGTGATGACCTCGCTGATCGGCCTGCATGATCTGAAGCAGGAGCGCGGCAACTCGCGTGCCGGATCGCTCTATATCGTCAAGCCCAAGATGCACGGCCCCAAGGAAGTCGCCTTTGCCGACGAGCTGTTCGGGCGTGTCGAGCAACTGCTCGGGCTGCCTGCGGACACGTTGAAGATGGGTATCATGGACGAGGAGCGCCGCACCTCGGTCAACCTCAAGGCCTGCATCGACGCGGCCTCCTCGCGGGTCGCCTTCATCAATACTGGCTTCCTCGATCGCACCGGCGACGAGATGCATACCGCCATGAACGCGGGACCGATGCTGCGCAAGGGCGACATGAAAGGCAGCAAGTGGATCGCCGCCTACGAGCGCAGCAATGTGCAGATCGGGCTGGCCTGCGGCCTGCGCGGAAGGGCGCAGATCGGCAAGGGCATGTGGGCAATGCCGGATCTGATGGCGGCGATGCTCGAGCAGAAAGTGGGGCACCCCAAGGCCGGCGCCAATACCGCCTGGGTGCCGTCACCGACGGCGGCGGTACTGCACGCGCTGCACTATCACCAGATCGATGTGGGGGCGATTCAGCGCGACCTGGAGGAACAGGGTGAAGTCGACCTGCTCGATGACCTGCTGACCGTGCCGGTCGATCCCAAGGCCGCCTGGAGCGCCGACGAGACCCAGCAGGAGCTCGACAACAACTGCCAGGGCATTCTCGGCTACGTGGTGCGCTGGGTCGAACATGGCGTCGGCTGTTCCAAGGTGCCGGATATCCACGACGTCGGACTGATGGAAGACCGCGCCACGCTGCGTATCTCCAGCCAGCACATCGCCAACTGGCTGCACCACGGCATCGTCGATGAAGCGCAGGTGCGCGAGACGCTGGAGCGCATGGCCAAGGTGGTGGACGAACAGAACGCCGGCGACCCGGGCTACACGCCGATGACTTCGCATCTGGCCGACTCCACCGCCTTCCAGGCCGCCTCGGACCTGATCTTCAAGGGACGCGAGCAGCCCTCCGGCTACACCGAGCCGTTGCTGCACCACTGGCGCGCCGTGGATAAGGCGAAGGGCTGAGCACTGAGCACTGAGCACTGAGCTACGAGCTACGAGCTACGAGCTCCGGGTTACGACTGCGCCGGCTTCGGGGCGTTAAACAGCAACTGGGCCAGCGACTGATGTCGCTGGTCCTTTCCTTCGCTACAAGCACATGCTGACTTTCGCGGCTCGCGGCTCGCGGCTCGCGGCTCGTGGCTTCCGTCTTCCCTCTGTGACTCGCTGGTGGCTTGCGCTATCTTGACGGCAGCGCTGTTTCCCCGTCGAATCCTGTGCCGCCTGTCGCGCCGCCGTCCAGGGAGAGTCCGATGACCGTAATGACCGCCGCCGAAATCGAGGATTTCCTCGATGACGTCTTTCCCCAGCGTCAGGGCACTATCGAGGCCGTGGATCACATGCGGGCGACCATGAGCCTGGCGATCGAGGACGAGCATCTGCGCCCCGGCGCCTGTGTTTCCGGTCCGTCGATGGTCAATCTGGCCGATGTCTGTCTCTATGTGGCGATTCTGGCCCAGATCGGGCCGGAGGCGATGGCGGTGACCAGCAATCTCAACTGCCATTTTCTGCGGCGTGCGCGCAGCGACCGGGATCTGATCGCCAACGCACGCATTCTCAAGCTCGGCCAGCGCCTCGCGGTAGGCGAGGTCCAGCTCTTTTCCACCGGCGACGACGAGCCCGTGGCGCTGGTCACCGCGACCTACGTGCTGCCGGATCGGGATGATTGAAGCGCTGGCCCGATGGAAGACGCCTCCATCTACGCCGTAGCCGGCCGCTGACGCGAGGCGCTCCACGCCAGCACCAGCCAGCCCGCCATCAACAGCAAACCGCCGAAGGGCGTGATGATTCCCAGCGGTTTCGTGCCGCTAAGCACGAGCGCATAGAGCGAGCCGCTGAACAGCACCATTCCCGCGAACCAGAGCCCGACGGCCAGCATCTGCCCTCGCAGGGCGCGTTGCCCCTGCCAGGCGAGAACGGCCATGACGGCCAGCGTGTGCCAAGCCTGGTAGCGTACGGCGGTATGGAAGACTTCGAGATTGCGCGGAGAGAGCGTACTGCTCAGCGCATGTGCGCCAAAGGCGCCAGCGGCGACGACGATGAAGCCGCTCAAGGCAGCGAAACTCCATGCCCACTTTTGATGCATGTTGCGACTCCTTGGTGGCGACTATGCTTTAGGGATGTTGGCGTCCGGCGCGGCCGTGCGTGAAGCGTCAGCCATCCCTAGGGGCCTCAGCCGCAGAATTGACGCCCGCAAGTCTAGCGCGTAAAAAGCCGCCTCGGCAGCCGCCCTGCAGCGCTTGCGACATCATCGTTATCCATAAGGATCTCCGAAATGGAATTCATCAACACGCTTCACGACGCGGTCTACGCGATCATGACTCCGATCAGCGAATTCGTCTGGACCTATATTCTGCTTTATCTGCTGCTGGGTGCCGGGCTTCTGTTCACCGTGCTCACGCGCTTCATGCAGTTCCGGCTGTTCGGTCACATGGCTCGCGTCACCTTCAACAGCCGCGGTTCCGGCAGTGGCGTCAGCGGCTTCCAGGCCTTCGCGACCTCGCTGGCGGCCCGGGTCGGCACCGGTAATCTGGCAGGCGTGGCGATCGCACTGTGGGTTGGCGGTCCCGGGGCGATCTTCTGGATGTGGATGACGGCACTGGTCGGCTTCGCGACCTCGTTCATCGAGTCGACGCTGGCCCAGACCTACAAGAAGCGCAACGAGGACGGCGTCTTCCGCGGCGGCCCCGCTTACTACATCGAACGGGCGCTGGGGCAGCGCTGGATGAGCGTGCTGTTCGCGATCTTCCTGCTGATCGCCTATGGCCTGGCCTTCAACGGCGCGCAGTCCAACACCATCGCGCAGGGCCTGTCCCAGGCATTCTCGATCCCCAACTGGGTGACCGGCGTCGCGCTGGTGATCATCACTGCGCTGGTGATCTACGGCGGGCTCAAGTCCGTGGCGCGCACCGCCGAGAAGATCGTGCCGATCATGGCCATCGGGTACTTCCTGGTGGCGCTGTACGTGCTGGTGGTGAACATCGGCGAAGTGCCCGCCATGCTGGAACTGATCGTCAAGAGCGCCTTCGGCTATGGCCCGGCAGTGGGCGGCGCTGTCGGCTACACCATCAAGATCGCGATGGAAAACGGCATCAAGCGTGGCCTGTTCTCCAACGAGGCGGGCATGGGCTCGGCGCCCAACGCCGCCGCCCAGGCCGACGTCAAGCATCCGGCGGCGCAGGGGCTGGTGCAGTCCTTCGGCGTATTCATCGATACCCTGGTGATCTGCAGCTGCACGGCGGTGGTGATTCTGCTCTCCGGCGTCTACGAGCGCCTGATGAGCACCTCGCCGGGCCAGGACATCGTCGGCATCCAGTTGACCCAGGACGCGATGGTCGATCACCTTGGCAGCTTCGGCGAGATCTTCATCGCGATCGCCATCTTCCTGTTCGCGTTCACCTCGATCATCGCCAACTTTTCCTACTCGCAGATCAATATCGAATATCTGTTCCGGGGCCGTGCCAAGGCCGCCGTCTCGGTCCTGCGAATTGCGGTGCTGGCGATGGTGATGATCGGTTCCGTGGCGCAGCTGCAGTTCGTGTGGGATTTCGCCGATCTCGCCATGGGGCTGATGGCCACGACCAACCTCATCGCGATTCTGCTGCTGTGCCCGATCGCGCTGCGCGTGCTCAAGGATTACGAGCGTCAGCGCAAGGCGGGCGTGCATGAGCCGACGTTCGATCCCAAGCAGGTGCTGAAGCGCCCCGAACAGGTCGACGCCGACGTCTGGCCTGCACGCGAAAGCACCGACCGAGTCGCGCGCGACGCCTGACCGGGATGCCTGCTTCTCCTCGAGGCGCTACAATGCGCCTCCTCGAGATCTGCTTCAGGGAGGCCGCCATGCAGATTCAGCTCAACGGTGAACCCCGCCAGCTCGATGGCGAGCAGACGCTGGCCCAGCTGGTCGATACGCTCGGCCTGACGGGGCGGCGCATCGCCATCGAAGTCAACGAAGAGATCGTGCCACGCAGCCTGCACGCGCAGACACGCCTGAACGACGGCGACAGCGTGGAGATCGTGCATGCCATCGGCGGGGGTTGATCCCTGCCAGATCCATGACCAGGAGTCATTCATGTCTCAGCTGATCCAGGACACCCCGCTGATCGTGGCCGGACGCCGCTTTGCGTCTCGATTGCTGGTCGGTACCGGTAAATACCGCGACTTCGACGAAACCGCTGCGGCCATCGAGGCCAGCGCTGCCGATGTGGTGACGTTCGCGGTCCGCCGGACCAACCTGGGCCAGAACCCGGACGAGCCCAACCTGCTCGATGCGATATCGCCTTCGCGCTACACGCTGCTGCCCAACACCGCCGGCTGCTACACCGCCAAGGATGCCGTGCGGACCTGCAAGCTCGCGCGCGAACTGCTCGATGGTCACAATCTGGTCAAGCTCGAAGTGCTGGGCGACGAGAAGACGCTCTATCCCAATGTGGTCGAGACGCTGGCCGCCGCCGAGACCTTGGTCAACGACGGCTTCGACGTGATGGTCTACACCAGCGACGATCCGATCGTGGCCAAGGAGCTGGAGAAGCGCGGCTGCTGCGCGGTGATGCCGCTGGGCTCACTGATCGGCTCCGGCAACGGCCTGCTCAATCCGGCGACGCTGGCGCTCATCATCGAGCACGCCGAGGTGCCGGTGCTGGTCGATGCCGGCATCGGCACGGCTTCCGATGCGGCGCTGGCGATGGAGATGGGCTGCGATGGCGTGCTGATGAACTCCGCCATCGCTCACGCCAGGCATCCGGTGATGATGGCTCACGCCATGCGCAAGGCGATCGAAGCCGGGCGCGAAGCGTTTCTCGCCGAACGCATGCCGCGCCGCCAGGGCGCCAGCCCTTCTTCGCCGTTCGCCGGGCGGATCAACGCCTGAGCCTTCCGGTCGACTCCCTTAGGGCCGCAGCCAGCCAGCGGCCATTCCCTTTACTTGCCCTGTTGACTCCTCCGCATGACTGACAAGATGACGCCCGATACCCAATCCCCCGCCGAAGAGGCGCCCGTGCGCCGTGGCATCAAGAGTTACGTGCTGCGCGCCGGACGCATGACGGCAGCGCAGGAGCGTGGCCTGAAGGAGGTCTGGCCCAGGTGGGGGCTGACGCTGGCCGACGGCCGCCAGGATCTCGAGCAGCTGTTCGGCCGCAAGGCGCCCTGCGTGGTGGAGATCGGCTTCGGCATGGGCAAGTCGCTGGTCGAGCAGGCCGAGACGCATCCCGAGACGGACTTCATCGGCATCGAGGTCCACGCGCCCGGCGTGGGCAAGCTGCTCGACGAGGCCGACAAGCGCGGGCTCACCAACCTTCGTGTCTATCGCGAGGACGCGCTCGCCGTGCTGGCGGACTGCCTGCCGGAAGCGAGCATCGACACGCTGCAGCTCTTCTTCCCCGACCCGTGGCCCAAGAAGAAACATCACAAGCGGCGTATCGTGCAGTTGCCGTTCGTCGAGCTGGTGCGTTCCCGCCTCGAGCCGGGCGGCAAGCTGCACATGGCGACCGACTGGCAGGCCTACGCCGAGTTCATGGCGGAGGTGATGGCCGAGGCGCCGGGATTCGTCAACACCGCGCCGGCCGAGACGGCGCCGTTCGTCGAACGCCCCGATTTCCGCCCGCTGACCAAGTTCGAACAGCGCGGCGAGCGCCTGGGTCACGGTGTCTGGGATCTCATCTACCGGCGCGTTTGAGAGGCGGCAGTTGCTCGCGAACGGACTCCGTTTCGGTCATGTCGATGCAACGTTTCTTCATACCGAGGCGTCAAGGCTTGATACCGAGGCGTCAAGGCTTGCCTGCGTGCGGACCTGATCGAGTTGACACCCCTGCGTTTCGGCAAGGGTGTTGAGTGCTTCGAGATCGAGAATATGTATCTCGCGGCCCTGGATCGCCATCAGTTGCTGCTGCTGGAAGCGACCCAGGATGCGGCTGACGGTTTCCACGGCAAGACCGAGGTAGTTGCCGATATCGGTACGCGTCATCGGCAGGCGGAAGCTGTACGGTGAATAGCCGCAGCGTTGAAAGCGCATGGCGAGATTGATGAAGAAGCTTGCCAGGCGTTCATCGGCGATTTTGCGCGATAAAAGACGCATCATGCGGCGATCATCGCTCATCTCCTTGCTCATGCTGCGTAACAGCTGCAGGCGAAGCTGCGGGGTGTGTTCGGCAAGGCTATCGAGATGATCGAAGGGGATCTCGCACACCGATGTTCTCTCGAGCGCGATAACATAGCCCGGATGCCGCTGTTCATTGATGCTGTCGAGGCCGACCAACTCACTGGGCAGGTAGAAATGGGTGACCTGCTCTTCGCCATTCTGATCGAGCGTCACCTGCTTGAGGCTACCGGAGCGAACGGCAAACACGCTGGAAAAGGAACTGCCTTGGCAGAATAGCGCTTCGCCCTTCTTGAGCGGCGCGCGGCGGCGAATGATGGCGTTGAACTGGTCCATATCCTGGACATCCAGCGCCAGCGGTAAACACAGTGCGCTCAAGCTGCAGGTCTGGCAGCAGGTACGATGGAAGCGGGTGTATTTCGATCCGATGCTGGGAATGGGCATGACATGACTCCCGGAGACGATTCGCGGATCAGCATGGCGTGGCGGCAGTAAGGAAACGCAGCATAACATGCCTGCTTCTGCGGCCGATATGACGAGGCCTGCCAGCGTAGCGTGTCAACCGCTTTACTGACCGTCGCTGTTCGTCGGTATCTTCTAGATCTTATGGCTAGCCCTAGCCCTACGTTTACCAACGTAAAGTATTTTTACAAAAATTGACCTGAGTCAAAAAGGCCGCCGTCCTCAGACGAGAAAGTAGTCCCTGTCAGCCTCGCTTGGCATAAGGGGAACTATCGTGATGACTTCCGTGGCATTGCCCCACCGTGACCGACAGCGCGCGCTGGGGCTCTCGACCCTGGCCTTCACGCTGTGCTTCGCGGTGTGGACAATCTTCTCGATCATTGGCCTGCGTATCAAGCAGGAGCTGGGGTTGTCCGACACGCAACTGGGCCTGTTAATGGCAACGCCGGTGCTGACCGGTTCGATCAGCCGGTTGCTGCTCGGTATCTGGACCGACCGCTTCGGCGGGCGCTGGGTGTTTGGACTGGTGATGCTGACCTCCGCCGCCTGCGTCTACCTGCTTACCTTTACTTCCAGCTACGCCATGCTGTTGCTGGCAGCGCTGGGGGTGGGGCTGGCCGGCGGTTCGTTCATCGTCGGCGTGGCCTATGTATCGGCGTGGTTTCCCGCCGCGCAGCAAGGCACGGCACTGGGTATCTTCGGCGCCGGCAACGTCGGTGCGGCGGTGACCAACTTCGTCGCACCGTTTTTGCTCGTCGCGCTGGGCTGGCAGACGACGGCACTGATCTACGCCACGGTGCTGGCCGCCATAGGCGTGGCCTTCATCATGCTGGCCAAGAACGATCCGCTGCGCGACGAACGGGCACGGCAGCGGGTGCCGCTGTGCGATCAGCTTGCGCCCCTGGCCGAGCTGCGCGTATGGCGCTTCTCGCTGTACTACTTCTGCACCTTCGGCGGCTTTGTCGCGCTGGCATTGTGGCTGCCGCTGTATCTGATGAACGTCTACGGCCTGAGCCTGACCACGGCGGGGGTCGTTGCCGCGCTGTTCTCGGTGCCGGCCTCGCTGTTTCGCATCCTCGGCGGCTGGCTGGCCGATCGGATCGGTGCGCGGCGGGTGATGTACTGGACGTTCGGCGTGGCCGTGGCCTGCCTGTTTCTGCTCAGCTATCCGTCCGCCCACTATGCGATCGAAGGCGTGCGCGGCGAGGTCGATTTCTCGCTGTCGGTAGGGTTGCCGGCCTTCATTGCGCTGATCTTCGTGCTGGGCTTTTTCATGTCGCTGGGCATGGCGGCGGTCTTCAAGCACATCCCCGTCTACTATCCGCAGCATGTCGGCGCGGTGGGCGGTGTGGTTGGCATGGTTGGCGGGCTGGGCGGTTTCTTCCTGCCGCTGACCTTCGGCATGCTCAACGACGTGGTCGGCATCTGGCAGAGCTGCTTCATGCTGATGTTCATCATCGTGGCCGGTGCGCTGGGCTGGATGCACTACGCCATCCGCCGGGCCGAGCGCGACGAATGGGCCGCGCACCGGCCGAGCACCGACCTGCCCGAACTGGCGGCACCGAAAGGCTTCGTGCTCAACGAGTGGCACCCGGAAGATGCCGGCTTTTGGGCGCGCACCGGGCGCCGCATTGCCCGGCGCAACCTGTGGATCTCGATTCCCAACCTGCTGCTGGCCTTCGCCGTGTGGTCGGTCTGGTCGATCCTGGTGGTCAAGCTGCCGACACTTGGCTTTCCCTACACGCCCAATCAGCTGTTCTGGCTGGCGGCATTGCCGTCGCTGTCCGGCGCGACGCTGCGCATTTTCTATAGCTTCATGGTGCCGATCTTCGGCGGCCGGCGCTGGACGGCGATTTCCACCGCATCACTACTGCTGCCGTGCCTGTGGATCGGCGTGGCGCTGCAGCACGTCGAAACGCCCTACAGCGTGATGCTGATTCTCGCCCTGCTGTGCGGCTTCGGCGGCGGTAACTTCGCGTCGAGCATGGCCAATATCAGCTTTTTCTTCCCCCAGGCCCAGAAGGGCACTGCCATGGGATTGAACGCGGGGCTGGGCAATCTGGGCGTTTCGGTACTGCAACTGGTTGGCCCGCTGGTGATCGCCGGCAGCGTGCTGGGGCCGATGGCCGGCGCGCCGCAGACGGCGATGACAGGCGCTGCCGAGGGCCATGCGGTCTGGCTGCAGAATGCCGCCTTCATCTGGGTGCCGTTCATCGTCATCGCGGCGCTGGCGGCCTGGTTCGGCATGAACGATATCGCCGCCGCCAAGTCCTCGTTCCGCGATCAGGCGGTGATCTTCAAGCGCAAGCACAACTGGCTGATGTGCTGGCTCTATCTGGGCACCTTCGGCAGCTTCATGGGCTTTGCCGCCGGTTTTCCGTTGCTGTCCGGCATGCAGTTTCCCGCGGTCGACCCGACCCGCTACGCCTTCCTCGGCCCGCTGGTCGGCGCGCTGGCCCGGCCGCTGGGCGGCTGGCTTTCCGATCGCCTGGGCGGTGCGCGGGTCACGCTATGGAACTTCGCCCTGATGATCGTCGGCGTCCTCGGGGTGCTGACCTTCCTGCCCGGCGAGCACGGCGGGGGCAGCTTCTTCGGCTTCTTCGTCATGTTCCTGGTGCTGTTCATTGCCACTGGCATCGGCAACGGTTCCACCTATCGCATGGTACCGGTGATCTTTCTCAACCAGCGCCGACAGGCGCTCGGCGAAGCGCATGCCGAACAGGCACAGGTCGAAGCCAGCCGCGAGACCGCCGCCGTGCTCGGCTTCATTTCGGCCATCGCCGCCTACGGCGGATTCTTCATCCCCAAGGCCTACGGTACCTCCATCGGCCTGACCGGTGGTGTGGGCGCGGCGCTGATCGGCTTCATCGTCTTTTACCTGAGCTGCATGGCGCTGACCTGGTGGTACTACGCCCGCCGCAATGCACCGGCACCGTGCTGATACGCTCATTCAGGAGGAACCTTTCATGAGCCATTTTCTCGACCGTCTGAATTATCTGCGCAAGCCCCGCACGCCGTTTGCCGGCGGCCATGGCGAAACCCGTGACGAAACCCGCGACTGGGAAGACGGCTACCGCGCCCGCTGGCAGCACGACAAGGTCGTGCGCTCGACCCATGGCGTCAACTGCACCGGCTCGTGCAGCTGGCAGATCTACGTCAAGAACGGGCTGGTGACCTGGGAAACCCAGCAGACCGACTACCCGCGTACCCGCCCGGACCTGCCCAACCATGAGCCGCGCGGCTGCCCGCGCGGGGCGAGCTATTCGTGGTATCTGTATAGCGCCAACCGCCTCAAGTATCCGACGGTGCGCAAGGCGTTGATCCAGCTATGGCGTGAGGCACTGGCCGTACATGACGACCCGGTCGATGCCTGGGCCTCCATCGTCGAGGACCCGGCCAAGACCGCGCAGTACAAGAAGGTGCGCGGCATGGGCGGCTTCGTGCGCGCCAGCTGGGAAGAGCTCGAAACCCTGGTCGCTGCCGCCAACGTCTATACCGCCAAGCAGTACGGCCCGGACCGTATCATCGGCTTCTCGCCGATTCCGGCGATGTCGATGATTTCCTATGCCTCGGGGGCGCGCTATCTGTCGCTGATCGGCGGGGTGTGCCTGTCCTTCTACGACTGGTACTGCGACCTGCCGCCGGCCTCGCCGATGACCTGGGGCGAACAGACCGACGTGCCCGAATCGGCGGACTGGTACAACTCGAACTACATCATCGCCTGGGGCTCCAACGTGCCGCAGACACGGACCCCCGACGCGCACTTCTTCACCGAAGTGCGCTACAAGGGCACCAAGACGGTAGCGATCACTCCCGATTACGCCGAGGTCGCCAAGCTGTGCGACGAATGGCTGAGCCCCAAGCAGGGCACCGACGCGGCGCTGAGCATGGCGATGGGCCATGTCATCCTCAAGGAGTTTCACCTCGACAAGCCCAGCGCCTACTTCACCGACTACGTGCGCCGCTACACCGACATGCCGATGCTGGTCGAGCTGGAAGCACGCGAGGATGGCAGTTTCGTGCCCGGCAAGCAGCTGCGTGCCAGCGATTTCGATGCCAGCCTGGGCCAGGACAACAATCCCGAGTGGAAGACCGTTGCCTGGGATGAAACCAGCAACCGTCTGGTGGTGCCGCGCGGCTCCATCGGCTTCCGCTGGGGTGAAAAGAGTGGCGAGCAGGACGGCAGCGAAGGCCGCTGGAACCTTGAGCCGCTCGATGCCGACGGCAACGAGGTCTCGCTGCAACTGTCGCTGGCCGGCAGCCACGACCGCGTCGCCAAGGTTGCCTTCCCCTATTTCGGCGGGGTTCCCCATGAGCATTTCAGCCATGTGGCCGGCAACGACGTGCTCTACCACAGCCTGCCGGCCAGGTGCCTGACCCTGGCGGACGGCCGCGAGGTACTGGCGGTGACCGTGTTCGACCTGATGGTCGCCAACTACGGCATCGACCGCGGCCTGGGCGGAGAAGGGGAGGATGACGGCGCCACCGCCTTCGATCAGTTGCGCCCCTATACGCCGGCGTGGCAGGAGGCGATCACCGGCGTGCCGGCGGCGCAGGTGATCCGGTTGGCGCGGGAGTTTGCCGACAATGCCGACAAGACTCATGGCCGTTCGATGATCATCGTCGGGGCGGGCCTGAACCACTGGTATCACATGGACATGCAGTACCGCGGCCTGATCAACATGCTGATCCTGTGCGGCTGCATCGGGCAGAGCGGCGGCGGCTGGGCCCACTATGTTGGCCAGGAGAAGCTGCGCCCGCAGACCGGCTGGCTGCCGCTCGCCTTCGGCCTCGACTGGAACCGTCCGCCGCGGCAGATGAACGGCACCTCGTTCTTCTACAACCACTCCAGCCAATGGCGTTTCGAGAAGGTCGAGGTCAAGGAACTGCTGTCGCCGCTGGCGCGGCGCGAGGACTACAGCGGCAGCCTGATCGACTTCAATGTCCGTGCCGAACGCATGGGCTGGCTGCCGTCGGCGCCGCAGCTCGACCGCAATCCGCTGCGCCTGGCCGCTGCCGCCGCAGAAGCGGGCCAGCCGCTCAACGATTACGTCGTCGACCAGCTCAAGGCCGGTACGTTGCGCTTTGCGGCCGAGGACCCGGATAGCCCGCAGAACTTCCCGCGCAATATGTTCGTGTGGCGCTCCAACCTGCTGGGCAGCTCCGGCAAGGGCCATGAATACATGCTCAAGTACCTGCTCGGCACCCGCAACGGCGTGCAGGGCAAGGATCTCGGCGAGATGGACGGCGTGCTGCCCGAGGAAGTGGTGTGGCGCGAGGAGGCGCCGGAAGGCAAGCTCGACCTGCTGGTCACCCTCGACTTCCGCATGTCGACCACCTGCCTGTATTCCGACATCGTGCTGCCGACGGCGACCTGGTACGAAAAGGACGACCTCAACACCTCGGACATGCATCCCTTCATTCACCCGCTGACCGCGGCCACCGACCCGGCCTGGGAGTCGCGCAGCGACTGGGAGATCTACAAGGGCATCGCCAAGGCGTTTTCACGGGTGTGCGTGGGGCATCTCGGCGAAGAGACCGATCTGGTCACGCTGCCGCTGCAGCACGATTCGCCCGGGGAGCTGGCCCAGCCCGAGGTGCGCGACTGGAAGAAAGGCGAATGTGCGCCGATCCCCGGCAAGACCATGCCGAGCCTGGTGGCGGTCAAGCGCGACTACCCGGCGACCTATGAACGCTTCACCTCGGTCGGGCCGCTGCTCGATACGCTTGGCAACGGCGGCAAGGGCATCAACTGGCAGACCGAGTCCGAGATCGAGCTGCTCGGTAAGCTCAACCAGCGCAAGCATGACGGCGCGGCCCGCGGGCGGCCGCGCATCGAGACGGCGATCGATGCCGCCGAGATGATCCTGACGCTGGCGCCGGAGACCAACGGCAAGGTGGCGGTCAAGGCATGGGAGGCGCTGTCGAAGATCACCGGCCGCGAGCATGCCCACCTGGCGCTGCCCAAGCATGAGGAGAAGATCCGTTTCCGCGACGTGGTCGCCCAGCCGCGCAAGATCATCTCCAGCCCGACCTGGTCGGGGCTGGAAGACGAGCATGTGTCCTACAACGCCGGCTACACCAACGTCCACGAGTTGATCCCGTGGCGCACCGTGAGCGGCCGCCAGCAGTTCTATCAGGATCACGCCTGGATGCGCGCCTTCGGCGAGAGCCTGCTGGTCTACCGCCCGCCCATCGATACCAAGGCGATCAGCAGCCTCAAGGCGCCGCGCGGCAATGGCAATCCGGAAATCGCGCTGAACTGGATCACCCCGCACCAGAAGTGGGGCATCCATTCCACCTACTCGGACAACCTGCTGATGCTGACGCTGTCACGCGGTGGCCCGATCGTGTGGCTATCCGAGGACGATGCGCGCGCCATCGGCGTCGAGGACAACGACTGGATCGAGCTTTATAACGCCAACGGTGCGGTGGCGGCCCGGGCGGTGGTCAGTCAGCGGGTCAAGAACGGCATGGCGATGATGTACCACGCCCAGGAGCGCATCGTGAACATTCCCGGCTCCGAAGTGACCGGCACCCGCGGCGGCATTCACAACTCGGTGACCCGCGTCTGTCCCAAGCCGACCCACATGATCGGCGGCTACGCCCAGCTCTCCTACAGCTTCAATTACTACGGCACCGTCGGCTCCAACCGCGACGAGTTCGTCATCGTGCGCAAGATGCACCACGTCGACTGGCTGGATGGCGAAGGCAACGATTATGAGCAGGAGACTGTGAAATGAAAATCCGTTCGCAAGTGGGCATGGTGCTCAATCTCGATAAGTGCATCGGCTGTCATACCTGCTCGGTGACCTGTAAGAACGTGTGGACCAGCCGTGAAGGCGTGGAATACGCCTGGTTCAACAACGTCGAAACCAAGCCGGGTGTCGGTTATCCCAAGCAGTGGGAGAACCAGAGCAAGTGGAAGGGCGGCTGGCTGCGGCGCGCCGATGGTTCCATCGAGCCGCGCATCGGCGGCAAGTGGCGGGTGCTGGCAAACATCTTCGCCAACCCCGACCTGCCCGAGATCGACGACTACTACGAGCCGTTCGACTTCGATTACCAGCATCTGCACAAGGCCGGCGAGAGCAAGCATCAGCCGGTGGCGCGGCCACGTTCACTGATCAGCGGCCAGCGCATGAACAAGATCGAATGGGGCCCGAACTGGGAAGAAATCCTCGGCACCGAGTTTGCCAAGCGGCGCCGCGACAAGAATTTCGACCAGGTCCAGGCCGACATCTACGGCCAGTTCGAAAACACCTTCATGATGTACCTGCCCAGGCTGTGCGAGCACTGCCTCAACCCGGCCTGCGTGGCGTCCTGTCCGAGTGGGGCGATCTACAAGCGCGAGGAAGACGGCATCGTGCTGATCGACCAGGACAAGTGCCGTGGCTGGCGGATGTGTGTTTCCGGCTGCCCGTACAAGAAGATCTATTACAACTGGAAGAGCGGCAAGTCCGAGAAGTGCATCTTCTGCTATCCGCGCATCGAATCGGGCATGCCGACAGTATGCTCGGAGACCTGTGTCGGCCGTATCCGCTACCTCGGCGTGCTGCTATATGACGCCGACCGCATCGAGGAAGTCGCCGCTTCCGCCGATGAGCGCGACCTCTACCATCGCCAGTGCGAGATATTCCTCGACCCCCATGACCCGGAGGTGATCGCCCAGGCACGGCGCGACGGCATTCCCGACAACGTGATCAAAGCCGCCCAGGCGTCGCCGGTCTACAAGCTGGCGATCGATTGGCAACTGGCACTGCCGCTGCACCCCGAATACCGCACCCTGCCGATGGTGTGGTACGTGCCGCCGCTGTCACCGATCCAGTCGGCGGCCGAAGCGGGCCACATCGAAAGCGACGGTGTGCTGCCGCAGATCGAGTCGCTGCGCATTCCCGTCAAGTATCTCGCCAACCTGCTCACCGCCGGCGAAGAGGCACCGGTGGTCATGGCACTCAAGCGGCTGATGGCGATGCGGGTCTACAAGCGTGCCCAGCAGGTCGAGGGCCGCGAGGCCAGCGAGGTACTCGATGCGGTAGGGCTGAGCGTGGCGCAGGTCGAGGAGATGTACCGCTATCTGGCGATTGCCAACTACGAAGACCGTTTCGTGATCCCTGCCAGCCACCGCGAGCTGGCCCGCGAGGCGTTCCCCGAGCGCGGCGGTTGCGGTTTCTCGTTCGGCAGCGGCTGCAACGGCGGCGACAATACCGTCAGCCTGTTCGGCGGGCGCAAGCAGACCGCGACGCTGGTCAAGCCGCTGACCGATCATGACGAGGCGGTGGGCTATTACTCGCCTGACAAGGCCAGGCAGCCGCGGGAGGCCAACGATGCGTAGTCTGATCGTACTGGCGCGCCTGCTCGACTACCCGACCGTTGAGCTGCAGCAGGCCGCAGCGGAAATGCTTGAGGTCATCGATGGCGAGGCACACCTGAGCCGCGAGCACCGCTTCGAGATCAAGACGTGGATCACCGCCATCGCCAATGCTGACCTGCTCGACCTGCAGGCCGATTACGTGGCGTTGTTCGACCGCGGTCGCGCCACGTCGCTGCTGCTGTTCGAACACGTCCACGGTGAATCGCGTGACCGTGGCCAGGCGATGGTCGATCTGCTCGCCCACTACCATGCCGCGGGTTTCGAGCTGTCGGCCCGCGAACTGCCGGACTATCTGCCGCTGTTCCTGGAGTTTCTGTCCACCCGCGATGACGAGGAGATCGCCCGCCAGCTCGGCGAGGTGGCGCATATCCTGGCACGGCTGGCGGCACGGTTGATCGAGCGTGACAGCGATCATGCCCTGGTGCCGGCGTCGCTGCTGGCGATGATCGGCATGGAGGACACCATCGACGACCATCTCGAACACGCGCGTGAGGAGCCCCGCGACGATACGCCCGCCGCGCTGGATGCGGTCTGGGAGGAGGAGGCGGTGCGCTTTTCCGCCACCTCCGATCAGGACTGTGCGCTGCAATCGGCCACCGGGCGGCGCCAGGCACAGCTCAAGCGCGATTTCCGGAGCGATGTGCCGCTGCGCATCGTCGAATCCCCGGCGTCTGACGCTAATCCCGATCGTCCGGTTTCCTGATGCAAGGAGTCCCGCCATGAGTTATCTCAATACACTGCTGTTCGGCTTCTACCCCTATCTGGCTGGCACGGTCTTTCTGGTCGGCAGCCTGCTGCGCTTCGATCACGGCCAGTACACTTGGAAAACCGGCTCCAGCCAGTTGCTGAGCCACCGCCGCCTGCGGCTGGGCAGCAACCTGTTCCATATCGGCATTATCGTCATCTTCTTCGGCCATCTGGTCGGGCTGCTGACGCCGCACTGGGTCTATGCGCCCTTCATCGCCGCGGGAAACAAGCAGCTTCTCGCCATCGTTGTCGGCGGCATCGCCGGCATCATGTGTCTGGTCGGCGGGCTGATCCTGCTCCATCGCCGACTGACCGATCCGCGGGTGCGCGCCACGTCGAGCACCGCCGATATCCTGATTCTTGCCCTGCTGGTCGCGCAGGTGTCGCTGGGGCTGTTGACGATCTTCTCTGCCGTCCATCACCTCGACGGCAGCGTGATGCTGCAGCTGGCGGACTGGGCCCAGGGCATCATCTTCTTCCGCGGCGGTGCGGCGGATCACCTCGTCGCAGTGGGACTGATCTATAAGCTGCATATCCTGATCGGCCTGACGATCATCCTGCTCTTTCCCTTCACGCGGCTGGTGCATATATGGAGCGCGCCGCTGGGCTATATCGGAAGGCGTTACCAACTGGTGCGTCGCCGGGCATAAGAGCGGCTGCCCGCACTCTGCGCGCTCCATTTCATCAGGTTCACCAAGGGGATCGAGATGCAAGAAATCGCCATCGAACAACTGCCGGCCGACAGTGACCATCCGGTCATTCGGGTCGGCGCCACGGTCATCGCGGAGGAGACCGTCGCCCGCGAGATGCAGTATTACAGCGCGGCCACCCCTGAGGAGGCGTTCAGGCAGGCCGCCCGAGCGCTGGCGATCCGCGAGTTGCTCACCCTGCGCGCTGATGAGCTGGGGCTGGCGCACGATCCTGACAATGAGCAAGCGCGCCTGACCCAACTGCTGGAGCATGAACTGGATACTCCCGAGCCGGACGAGGCGGCCTGCCGCCGCTTCTTTGCCGCTCATCCCGAGCGTTTCAGGACTCCGACGCGGCTCGATGTACGTCATATCCTGCTCGCTGCCGCGCCTGACGACAGTGCGGCACGCGATGCCCAGCGGCGCCTGGGCGAGACGCTGCTGGTCGAGCTGGCTGACCATCCCGAGCGCTTCGATGAGCTGGCGATGCGCCATTCGGCCTGCCCATCGCGGGAGGACGGCGGCCGGCTGGGCTGGTTGGCACCGGGGCAGACCGTCGAGGAGCTGGACAATGCGCTGCGCCATCTGCCGGAGGGGCTGCACAATCGTCCGCTGGCTTCACGCTACGGCTGGCATATCGTGGCGATCGACCGGCGCATCGACGGGCAGCCGCTGCCCTTCGAGCGGGTCGCCGGCCGGGTGCATCATACGCTGCGCGAGCAGGCGTCGCGCCGCGCGCTGCGCCATTATCTGCTCGCCCTGGCCAATCAGTATGGCGTCGAAGGCGTGGCGCTCGAAACGGACGGTGCGCTGATGCAGTAGGCTGCAACGATGCTTCGGTTGCATCACGCTTTCGAGCAGACTCCAGGAGAGCCGATATCGCAGCGTTCGAAATTGTCCTCGAAGAGGGGCCTGATGCCTCGCAGCAGAGGCTGAGAAGAGATGAGAACAAAAAAGCCGCCCTGGGCAGGGCGGCACTAAGGACCGTGACTAGCATGAGGAGGAGATAACCATGGCAGGAACCTGACATTCGCTGCTGTGGTCAGTGGCGTTTGGCGACGCCACGATGTAAAGGTTAATCATTCTCATTCATCGTTGCAAGCGTAACGAGAATCTTTTTTATTTGGGGCAGTCGGCGCATCCGAATCCGTGTGCTCAGTTCACGCCAAAAGCGTTCAAGAGCAGCGGCAATGTCGCCATCGCCAGCAGCGTCTGACCAGTAATCACGGCGGCCATCAGTTCTGCGTCACCGCCCAGCTGGCGGGCCAGGATATACGCCGATGTCGCGGTCGGCAGTGCAGCGAACAGCAGCGCGATGTCGCGATCCGCGCCGTGAAGGCCGACCATCCAGGCCAGCGTCAATACGATCATCGGGGTGACGAGCAGCTTGAGTGCGCTCGACAGCCAGAACGCCTTGCCGCTGTGCCACAGTGCCTGCGGGCGCAGTGCCACGCCGACGGCGACCAGCCCCAGCGGCAGGGCCGCATCGCCGAGCAGTTCGATGGCCTCGAAGCTCCAGCCGGGCAGGCCGATACCGCCGAGATTCAGCACGATACCCAATAGACAGGCGAGAATCAGCGGGTTGCGCAGCAACGCCACGGCGCTGCGACGCAGGCTGGCGCTACCCAGCGTGCCGGAGGCGATGAAGGCCAGCACACAGAGGATATTGGCGGTCGGCACCATTAGCGCGACTGCCACGGCCGCCACCGTGGTGCCGGCCGCGCCATGCAGCGCCGTGGCGCCGGCGACGCCGACATAGGTGTTGAAGCGCACCACGCCCTGAAAGGTCGAGGTGAAGGCGGGTGGCGCCAGCGCCAGACGATGTCGCGCCAGCCAGAGGCCTAGGCCCAGCAGTGTCATGGTGCCGAGCAGCGTCACGCCGAGCCGAAGCACCGGGACCTGGCGGACGTCGGCGGTCGCCAGCGTCGCCACCAGCATGGCCGGGAACAGCAGGTAGTAGATGAAGCGCTCGAGTCGGGGCCAGAAATCGCCGCCCGGGAAACGTGCCCAACCCAATGCGGCACCGAGTAGAATCAATAGAAATAGCGGGCCAAGGGCGTTAGCGATGTCGCTCATGTGTCATCCTTGTCGAGCGCTTCGATGAGGTTCGAGGCGCCGGTGCCGGCCAGTTTATCGATTAATACCCAACGCTTGGAGTCTTCGAAAGTCCATGGCTGCCTACGAAGAGGAAACCACCAGACCGCGGATGCTCAACCTGCTGATCGGTGTCACCTTGATGACGATCGTCATCGCGCTCTGGTATTTGCTCGATTACTACTATCTGCGCGAGTCGACCCGTGACGTGACCTGGTATCCGCCGGCACAAGGCTGCGTGCTGCTGGAGGGAGGGTGCCACGCCAACCTGGGGATCGATTCCTCATTGGCGTTTGCGCTGCAGGAGACACGCGATGGCGAAGACACGTTGACGTTCGAGGTTCGTGTTCACGGTCGCGCGCCGCAATCGGTGACGGTGCAGTTCATCGGCCGCGACATGAACGTGCAATCGCGACGGCTGTCGCTTCAGTCGCAAGGGGGTGGCTTGTTCGTCGGGCAGGGGACGCTGGGGCTGTGCAGCGCTCACGTGGATGCCTGGCGGGCGCAGGTGGTAGTGCTGAGCGATCATGGCCTGAAGGGAAGCTGGTTCGACTTCGACAGCCGAGAACTGGGCGGTCCATCGGCGGGGCGAGGCGACAAGCGCTGCCTCTGAACGCCGACGCCGGCCTCGATGGGCCGGCGTCGGTTGAAACGGTAAGTGAACGTGGCGAGCAAGACGAAAGCCACGCCGTCGGCGTTTAGCTGTCGCCGTCGTCACCCGCATCGCTGCTGCTGTCGTCAGCGCTGTCGTCGGGATTGACGGCAAGCAGCTCGACCTTGAACTTCAGCGCCTGGTTGGGGCCGATGGGGCCGCCGGTACCGGCCGGGCCGTAAGCGAGGTCGGAGGGAACGGCGATTTCCCAGGTATCGCCGACGTGCATCATCTTCAGCGCTTCCTGCCAGCCGGGGATGACCTGATCGACCTTGAACGAGATCGGCTCGCCACGCTTGTAGGAGCTGTCGAAGACGGTGCCGTCCGGCAGGGTGCCTTCGTAGTTGACGCGAACGGTATCGTCGGCGCTCGGGGATTCGCCGTCACCGGATTCCAGGACCTTGTACTGCAAGCCGGAATCGGTGGTCTCGACGCCGTCTTTCTTGGCGTTTTCGGCCAGGAAGGCTTCGCTCTTCTTGCGGTTCTCGTCGGCGACCTTCTTCTGCTCGGCCTTCTGCTCGGCGATCTTCTGCTGCTGATACTGGGTCAGCGTGCTGCTGATCTCGTCCTGGCTCATCTGCAGGTCGGCATCGCCGTAGACGTCCTTGATGGCCGCCGCGAAGGCGTCGACGTCGAGATCCTTGATGTCCTTGGACAGACCCTGACCCAGCGTGGCGCCGATGCTGTAGCTAAGCTTCGCCTGGTCGCTGTCGAGGTCGATCTTGTCCTGGGCGAAGGCTGTCAGCGGCAGCGTCATGATGCTGCCGAGCGCGACGGCGGTTACCAAACGTTTCATGCAAACTCCTTGGGTCACGAATGAAACCGATGTTGGCCAGAGTGTGAAGAAGCCTCGAACATCGGCCGGATAGTCGTGTTGTGACTCTAACAGGTGGGTTTTGGTTCCGCATCCGGGGCATCGATTGTCCAGCGCGCCAGCAATCGGCGTAACGGCGGGTAATCGTCGGCCGTCATGTCGCGCAATGTTTGGCAGGAAACCAGTGCCTGCTCGAGCGGGGAATTCACCTCGGCGACAAACGTGGGGAGCGCTTCCAGGCGCGCCAGCATCTCGCGCTCGGCCTGCAGCTCGGCCTGCTTGAGCAGCTGTCGTAACGGCTCCAACTGCGGTCGCCGGTGCGCCTCGGCCTTTAGCGCGCGGCGGCGCTCGCGCAGCGGCACGGTCATCTCGCGTTGCCAGCGTCTCGCCTCGGCCAGGGCATCGGCTGCCGCGGGATCGGGGCGTTGGTGGCGTTCGCTCAGCCAGGCGACCCACAGCAGTTCGCAGATGTCCCAGCCGTGTTCATCCTGCAGCGCCAGGCATTCGGCCTCCACATTGGGGCGAGCGTAGCGGTCCAGGGCATAGGACCAGAGTGAATCGGACCAGAGTGAATCGGTCGCGGCGGAGGCGGACATGGCATTCCATACCGATGGCGGATGGCTGGTAGAATGAGCGCCCATTCGATGCGCCCTGGAGCCCGGCATGATCGCATTCCGCCAACTCGCCCTGCAACGCGGCACCCGACGACTGTTCGAGGGCGTCGACCTGATGCTGCACGAGGGGCAGAAGGTCGGCATCGTCGGCGCCAACGGTGCCGGCAAGTCGAGCCTGTTCGCGCTGATCCGCGGTGAGCTCGGCGCCGATGCCGGCAGCGTGGAGATCGCCGGTGGCAAGCGGATCGCCCGCATGGCGCAGGAGGTTTCCGCCATCGAACGGCCGCTGGTGGAGTTCGTGCTCGACGGTGACGCCGCCTTGCGCGAGACGGAGACCGCGCTGGCCGAGGCACAGGCCAACGGCGATATGCAGCGCGAGGCCGTGCTGCACGGCCAGATCGAGGCGCTCGATGGCTATACCGCCCGGGCCCGCGCCGAACAGCTGCTCGCCGGGCTGGGATTCGCTCAGGACGATCTCTACCGCCCGCTGGCGGCCTTCTCCGGCGGCTGGCGGATGCGCGTGGGCCTAGCCCGGACGCTGTTCACGCCGTCGGAAATCCTGTTGCTCGACGAGCCGACCAACCACCTGGATCTGGATGCGCTGCTGTGGCTCGAGCAGTGGCTGACGCGCTATCCCGGCACGCTGATGCTGATCTCCCACGATCGCGATTTCCTCGACGCGGTCTGCGATCACATCCTGCACATCGACCAGGGCCAGTTGATGCTCTATCGCGGCCACTACAGTGCCTTCGAACGTGCCCGTGCCGAGCGTCAGCTCCAGCAGCAGGCAGCGTTCGAGAAACAGCAGACGCGGCGGGCCGAGATCGAAGGTTTCGTCGAGCGCTTCCGCGCCAAGGCGACCAAGGCGCGCCAGGCCCAGAGCCGGTTGAAGATGCTAGAGCGCATGGAGACCATCGCCGCGGCGCGGGTCGATTCTCCGTTCCGCTTTCAGCTGCCGTGTGCCGACAAGACCTCGACGCCGCTGCTGTCGCTGGATCGGGCCGCCCTGGGTTATCCCGAGCGCACGATCCTCGAAGGCGTGAAGGCGTCGATCCTGCCCGGTGAGCGTATCGGCTTGCTGGGGCCCAACGGCGCGGGTAAATCGACGCTGATCAAGACCCTGATCGGCGATCTGCCGCCGCTCGCCGGCGCTCGCATACCGGGCGAGAACCTGGTGGTGGGCTACTACGCCCAGCATCAACTGGAGCATCTGGATCTCGGTGCGACGCCGTTCACCCACGTGCAGCGGCTTTCGCCCACGGCCAGCGATCTGTCGATTCGCAACTTCCTCGGTGGCTTCGGTTTTCGTGGCGACGACGTGTTCGGCGACGTGTCGCGGTTCTCCGGCGGCGAGAAGGCGCGTCTGGCGCTGTCGCTGGTAGCTTGGGAAAAGCCCAACCTGCTGCTGCTGGACGAGCCGACCAACCACCTCGATCTGGACATGCGCGAGGCGCTGGCCGAAGCGCTGGCGGAATACGAAGGCGCGGTGATCATCGTTTCCCACGACCGTCACCTGTTGCGGGCCAGCGTCGATACGTTCTGGCGCGTTGCCGACGGGCGGGTCGAACCCTTCGATGGCGATCTTGACGATTACCATCAGTGGCTGAAGTCCCGGGAAACGGAGCGGCGGCGCGATCTGAAGCAGGAGGCGCGCCAGGAGAAAGGGCCGGCGGATGGCGGCGATCGCAAGGCGGCGCGGCGGGCGGCCGCCGAACGTCGCGAGCAGATGAAACCGCTGCGCAAGCAGCGCGACGCGGCAGAAAAGAAGCTCGACAAGGCGCAGGCTGCCCTTTCGGCCCTGGAGGCGCGGCTGGCGGATCCGGACATCTACGACGCCGCCCGCAAGGACGAGCTGGCGCGCCTGGTTCGCGAACAGGGCGAGCTTCAGGCCGAGGTGGAGCAGCTCGAGAGTGACTGGATGGCGGCGGAAGAGGCCTTGGAGGCGTTGGAGGCGGAGCTAACGCAGGCGGAGTCCTGACGCCATCGACGCTGGCCGCTAGCGTCTGTGCTGGCTACGAGCTACGAGCTACGAGCTACGAGCTACGAGCTACGAGCTACGAGCTACGAGCTTCGAGCTTCGAGCTTCGAGCTTCGAGCTTCGAGCTTCGAGCTTCGAGCTTCGAGCTTCGAGAAAGGGATTGCGAACTGTCAGCGTGATCGAATCCTGAATTCCGCGGCTCGCGGCTCGCGGCTCGCGGCTCGCGGCTCGCGGCTCGCGGCTCGCGGCTCGCGGCTCATTCGGCGTAGATCATCTTCCTGGTCATCCCTCCATCCACGCTGATGTGCTGGCCGGTAATGAACCCCGCCTTGTCGCTGGCGAGAAAGGCTATCGTCGCGGCGACATCGGCGGGCTGGCCGACGCGTCCTGCCGGATGCTGGTTGCGATCGATATCGCGATGTTCAGGCTCGCTACGCTGGCTAGTCTTTTGCCACGGTCCGGTTTCGATCCAGCCCGGGCAGATGGCATTGACGCGAATCTCCGGCCCCAGGCTGACGGCGAGTGCATGGGTCATGGAGAGCAGCCCGCCCTTGGCCGCCGCATAGGACTCGCAGTGGGGTTCCGATTGCAGGGCGCGCGTGGAGGCGATGTTGACGATGGCGCCGCGGCGCTGACGCAAACCGGGCACGGCGGCGCGGGTGCACAGGAAGGCGCCGGTCAGGTGGCTCTCCTGCCATCGTCGCCAGTCCGCCAGCGCCAGGTCCTCGATCGGGCCACACACCGGGTCGGCGAGGCCGGCGTTGTTGACCAGCAGATCCACGCCCGTGGACTGATCGTTTTCCTGCTGCCAATCCGTCAGATGCTGGAAGGCTTCCTTGACCTGCAGTTCGTCGCTGACGTCGACCACCACGGCCAGCAGCGTTGCCTCGGGGTAGTCGGCATCGAGTTCGGCCACCGCTTCCGGATCGCGATCCAGCGCCGCGACACGCCAGCCTTCGTCCAGCAGGAGCTCCACCGTGGCGCGCCCGATGCCCTGGGCGCCGCCGGTAATGATGGCGAGGGGGTGAGTCATGATCGAGAATCCTTTCATCGCGGCTCGAATGGCCGCTGTTCCCTGTTTATGCACCGCCGAATCCGGCGGGCATCGTTATTACCCGAGCCGTCGGTCAGCTCAAGTTTCCAGCATGAAAGTCACCGGCCCGTCGTTGATCAGCTCGACCTGCATGTCCGCGCCGAACCGGCCGGTTGCCACTTTGGGCCACGCCGTTTGGGCCTGCTCCACCAGATAGTCGAACATGGCCTGGCCGTGGGCCGGCGGCGCGGCGCTGGAAAAACTCGGGCGCAGGCCCTTGTCGGTCGACGCTACCAGCGTGAACTGGGAGACCAGCAGCAACCCGCCCTCGATCTGTTGCAGGTTGCAATTCATGCGTCCCTCGCCATCCGCGAACACCCGGTAGTGCAGCAGCTTGTGCAGCAAGCGGTCGGCGTTGGTCCGGTCGTCTTCCGCGGCGATGCCGATGAGCGCCAGCAATCCTTGATCGATACGGCCGACGGTCTCGCCGTCGATGTCGACCGAGGCCCGGCTGACTCGCTGGATCAGAGCTCGCATGGCGGTTTGGTATCTCTCTCGATTGGAATGGGACGATGAGCGAAAGGTTAGCACGCTGAGCCCCCGATGAAATGATCGAGATTAGTAGCAAGCAAAGCGTTATTGAAAACAGGCGGTACTAGAACGTATGTTTATGTTACCCATGCCTCAAGGGTTGGGTGACTGCTGGAAACGGCGCCACACGCTGCCTGCTCACGTCGCGATGGCCGAACCGCCTTGCGAATAGCGGGTTTCGACGGCGCCAGGGTGCAATTGTCATAGGTCAATAAAGGCTTTGACGCCCGCCGCTTGGGTGGTGCTACTATCCAGACGGATCGAGCTGCCACGAATTGTCCTGGTTTGTACAGGGTGAATCATGACAATTTGGTAAGGCCACGCCAAGCTGGGCGAGATGAAAATGATAAATGCGCCCGTCACCGAAAACTTGAGTTAATCGTGATCCGCCGCTGCGGATCCGAACCTTGCAGACGGAGATTTGAACGATGCGACACAACATTAATAAAGGCGTTATCAATAAAGGCGTCACGACACTGATTGCCGGTTCCGTCCTTTCCTGCCTGGCCGTGGGCGTCGCGCAGGCCGCGTCTCTCCAGGAGATCAAGGACTCCGGCTCGGTCCGGATCGCGGTAGCCAACGAAATTCCCTATGGCTACATGGACATGAGCGGCGAGGCCAAAGGTGCCGGCCCCGATGTCATCCGCCACATCATGAACGAGATGGGCGTCGACGATATCGAATGGGTCACCACCAACTTCAGTTCGCTGATTCCCGGTTTGCAGGCGGACCGTTTCGATATCGCCGCGGCCGAGATGGCGGTGCTGCCGGATCGCTGTCAGCAAGTGATCTACTCCGAGCCCAACTCCTCCTACGGCGAGGGGCTGCTGGTCAAGGAAGGCAATCCCAAGGATCTGCACGCGTTCAGCGACTTCGTCGAGGGTGACGCCAAGATCGCCATCATGGCGGGCGCGGATCAGCTCGACATGCTGCAGGCGCTCGGCGTACCGCAGGAAAACATGGTCACCATCGCCAGCAATGCCGATGCGATCTCCACGGTGTCGACCGGCCGCGCCGATGCCTATGCCGCGACCAGCCTGACGGTCAGCGAGCTGGCGGGAAAGAGCGATGACGTCGAGCCGGCAGCGGAATTCGTCGACCCGGTCATCGATGGCGAAGAAGTGCGTAGCTGGGGCGCGTTCGCGTTCAACAGCGACAACACCGAACTGCGTGACGCGGTCAACGAGGCGCTTAAAGAGTACAAGCAGACCGATGACTGGAGCGAGACGCTGATGAGCTACGGCTTCAGTCAGGCCGATGTCGACGGCTCCAGTCACCGCACCACGGAAGAGCTCTGCACTGCGGATTCTTGAGTTTTGCAATCGAACTTCTGAACCCGATGTGACAGCGAACGCTCGCTCGAGACCACGGTTCTCGGGCGAGCATTCGGTTCGTCCTTGAACGGTGCCGGTACTGCCGGGACCGTTCGTTAGCGAATGCGGAGTCTCCCCGATGGAATGGACGAGCTATCTCGCCCCCTTGTCCCAGGGTGCGTGGGTGACCGTGCAGCTCACGGTCTACTCGACGATCCTGGGTGGTATCTGTGCCTTCCTCTTCGGTCTCGGCAAGCTGTCTCACAATCCCCTCCTCAAGGGGATCAGCGTTGCCTACATCGAAATCTTCCGCGGCACCTCGCTGCTGGTGCAACTGTTCTGGATCTACTTTGCGCTGCCCATCATGGGGCAGGCGATCGGTCTCGACCTGCGTTTTCCGCCGGTGGTGGCAGGGGTCGTCGCGCTGGCGCTGAACATTGGTGCCTACGGTGCCGAGGTCGTGCGTGGCGCCGTGCAGGCCGTGCCCAAGGAGCAGTACGAGGCGGCGACGGCGCTCAATTTCACCTCGCGCAAGCGGCTGTGGCGCATCACGCTGCCCCAGGCGATTCCGGAAATGATGCCGACCTTCGGCAATCTCGCGGTCCAGAATCTGAAGGATACCGCGCTGGTGTCGCTGATCTCGCTCGGCGACATGGCTTTCCGCGCCGAACAGATCCGCAATTTCACTCAGGACAGCGTGACCGTCTACACCCTGGTCCTGTTCATGTATTTCGGCATGGCACTGGTTCTGACCGCGTGCATGAAGCTGCTGGAACGCTACGTTGGCCGCTGGCGCGCGGCGGGGAGATAACGCATGTTTTTCGGCATCGAATGGGATACCAGCAGCCAGTGGGCCTTCGCGGTCTCGATCTTTCCGATTCTGCTGCATGGCCTGGTGGTGACCCTGCAGGCCACCGTGGTCGGCTTCTTCATCGCCCTGATCCTGGGGCTGGTGCTGGCGGCGCTGAAGAGCGCGCCGACCCGCTTCATCCGCTGGCCGGCCAAGCTGATCACGGAATTCATCCGCGATACGCCGCTGCTGATCCAGCTGTTCTTTCTGTTCTACGTCCTGCCCGAGTTCGGACTGACGCTGCCGGCGTTCCTGACCGGTGCGCTGGCGCTGGGCGTGCAATACAGCGCCTATACCTCGGAAGTCTATCGCGCGGGCCTGGAAGCCGTGGCCAAGGGGCAGCGCGAAGCGGCACGGGCGCTCAATCTGGCGTCGTCGCGAACCTTTACCCATATCATTCTGCCGCAGGCGGTTCCACGCATCATTCCCGCGCTGGGCAACTACCTGGTCTCGATCATGAAGGACGTGCCCGTGCTGTCGGTCGTGACCGTGCTGGAAATGCTCGGCGTGGCAAAGATCATCGGCGACCGCACCGGCGGCTATCTGATTCCGCTTTCCATGGTGGGTGGCCTCTATCTGGTCATGACGATCATCGCGTCCTTCGGTGTGCGCTACCTGGATACCCATTTGCCCAAGCGAGGCCTTTCTCTCAAATGAACGACGCCACGAAAACTCGCGATCCGATCATCAAGTTCGACAAGGTCGTCAAACGCTTCGGCGATCACGTGGTTCTCGACGAGCTCGACTTCGAAGTCCAGCGCGGCGAGAAGGTCACCATCATCGGTCCGTCCGGCTCCGGCAAATCGACAGTGCTGCGCATTCTGATGACGCTGGAAGAGATCAACGACGGTGTCGTCTACGTCGGCGATCAGCCGCTGTGGCACCAGTGGCGGGGAGATCGGTTGATTCCGGCCAGCGAGCAGCATCTACGCCAGATGCGCAGCCAACTGGGCATGGTCTTCCAGCAGTTCAACCTGTTCCCGCACATGACGGTGCTGCGCAATCTGACCGAAGCACCGGTGCAGGTGCTGGGTGTCAAGAAGGCCGAAGCCCGACAGCGGGGTCTGGAACTGCTGGAGATGGTGGGGCTCGCCGATCAGGCCGACAAGTACCCACACCAACTCTCCGGCGGCCAGCAGCAGCGGGTGGGCATTGCCCGTGCGCTGGCGATGCGGCCCAAGGTCATGCTCTTCGACGAGCCGACCTCGGCGCTGGATCCCGAACTGGTGGGAGAAGTGTTGAACGTCATTCGGACTCTGGCGGACGAGCACGATCTGACCATGCTGCTGGTGACCCACGAGATGCACTTCGCGCGCCAGGTCTCCGACCGTATCTGCTTCTTCGACCAGGGTCGGATCAAGGAGCAGGGCAAGCCGGAGGATATCTTCACGGCGCCGAAGGAGGAACGGACCAAGGCGTTTCTCAAGGCAGTTCTCGATCCGGACGATTGAACACGAGCCATGAGCCATGAGCCATGAGCCACGAGCCACGAGCCACGAGCCACGAGCTACGAGCGTTGCCGCGCTGCCTCCCGGCGCCGGTCCAGCCAGAGCATGATCGGCCCGGCGGTCATGCCGTGGAAGAGGATGGAGGCCAGTACCAGGAAGCTGACCAGCGTCCATGCGCTGTCGAGCTCGCCGAATTCCGCCTTGCTGCTGGCGTAGGCGAGATAGTAGAACGAGCCGACGCCACGGATCCCGAACAAGCTGACCACCGCCTTTTCCCTCGGTTTCATCTTGGAACCGATCAGCCCGATCATGCCGGCCAATGGCCGGATGACGAACAGGATCACTAGCCCTGCCACCGCCATTGGCCAGGTCAGGCCATCGAGCAGCGGCCCGGCCAGACTGCCGCCGAACAGCACCAGCAGGAACATCATCAGCAGCCGTTCGATCTCTTCGGTGAAATCGTGCAGGCGCACGTGATAGTCGTGGGCTTCCTCCTGGGTACTGCGCAGGGCCAGCGCGCCGACGAACACGGCGATGAAGCCGTAGCCGTGGATCGCTTCGGCGCCGGCATAGGTGACGAAAGTGCCGCCCAGGGCGACGAAGCCCTGTCCGGTGCTGGCGAGAGACATTCGACCCGATCGAAACATCAGCAGCCCCAGCAGCCAGCCAAAGAACCAGCCCGCCGCGACGCCTGCCGTAATCCGCCACAATACATCCATGGTGAACCAGTCCCACGTCCACGCGCCGGGCGAGGTGCCATTGATGGCCACGGCAATCGCCAGATAGGTGAACGG
Organism: Salinicola sp. MIT1003; assembly: GCF_001858555.1. Taxonomy (NCBI): domain Bacteria; kingdom Pseudomonadati; phylum Pseudomonadota; class Gammaproteobacteria; order Oceanospirillales; family Halomonadaceae; genus Salinicola; species Salinicola sp. MIT1003. Next base: position 274,817 of record NZ_MCAP01000011.1, on the reverse strand, counting down.
AAACGCCAGGCCGTCGTTGAGGCCGGCTTCCGAGGTCAGGCTGGCGCGCACCTTGTCGCCGGGCCCGGAGCTCGGCGGGCCGACCTGAACATCGGCGGCCAGCACCGGGTCGGTCGGTGCGATCACGGCGCCGATCAGCAGCGCGGTCTCCCACGGCAGGCCCAGGTAGTAAGCGCCCAGCGCGGCAATGCCGCCAATGGTCAGCGGCATGGTGATGCCCAGAAGACGCTGCGTGTCCGTCCAATGGCGCCATTTCAGCGGGTCGTCGATCTTCAGCCCGGCGCCGGCCAGAGAAATGATCACCGTCAGTTCCGTGAGTATCTCGAGCGTCCTGACGTGTGCCGTGGGCTGCAATTCCTCCGCGCCGAGCTGCGAAAACAGGGCGAACCCGATACCGATGCAGATGATCGGCAACGACAGCGGCAGTTTCGGTGTCAACGTCGGCACCCAGGCGACCAGCAGTATCAATGTACCCAGGCCACCCAGAACAATGATATGGGGGTCCATCCAGACTCGATCTCCCTATCTCTCCATCTCACTATGCGAGAGCCGGGATCCTTCCCGGCAGATGGTGAAGCAGTCACATACTATGGACCACAAACGACAAGTTCACGACTGCCGCAGGAGATGACGAAAGCTCGCGTTTAATGCAGATCACCACCAGGCATGGAAATGGTGCGGTGGCCCTTTGCCCTGTCCGACATCGAGGCGCTCGCTGGCTATCAAGGCCTGATGCAGCCATTGCTTGGCCGCTTCGATGGCGCCGGCGACATCGGCCTTCTCGGGTGGCAGGTGGGCAAGGCTGGCGGCAATCGCCGAGGAGAGGGCACAACCAGCCCCATGGAGGTTGCGTGTCGGCAGGCGTGGCGCATCCAGCCAGCGTTTGTCATTCGGCATCCACAACAGGTCAGGGCAGCTTTCCAGCGGCAGATGACCGCCTTTCAGCAGGCCATAGGGTGCTCCCAGCGCGGCGAGATCGCCGACCATCGACTCCATGTCGGCGAGGGTGCGGGGTGTCTCGGTGCCGAGCAGCGCGGCGGCTTCCGGCAGGTTGGGGGTGATCACGTCGGCCAGGGGGATCAGAATATCCCGCACGGCGCGCAACCCTTCGTCGTCTACCAGGCGGTCGCCGCTCTTGGCGATCATCACTGGATCGAGCACGATCCAGCGCGGCCGGCGTCGCGTCAGCGCTTCGGCAATCGTTTCCGCTACCTCGCGGCTGGCGACCATGCCGATCTTGACCGCGTCGATCTCAACGTCGTCGAGCAGGTTGTCCAACTGGGTGCGAATCAGCGTCACCGATACCGGCTCGACGGCTGCCACGCCACGCGTGTTCTGCGCGATCACTGCCGTGATTACGTTGGTGGCGTACACGCCGAGCGCCGAAAACGTCTTGATGTCGGCCTGCAGGCCAGCGCCGCCGGAAGGGTCGGAGCCGGCGATCGTCAGGGCGTTGGGAATCGAGCGAGAAACCATGGGCGGATATTGCAAGCGACGGGAAAGCGTCTAGCCTAAGACAAGTTACCGCCATTGCCTAATGGCTAATGGCAAAGTCATTTCACGGGGCAGTAATTTTCGCAGGGTAAGGTGATCCTCGATAAGCCCGCCAGATTTGGCTACAAGCTGCAATAGGACTAATTAGCAGACTTGTTACTACGTTGCCATCGTGTAAAATCGTAAACTTACGAACCTGTCAGTTTCGGTTCTCAGTTTACTACCTCAGGTTTCATAACGTCTGCGAGGGAAGGCATGTCCGATCCGGTGTCAGCATGGATTGCCAACTACTGGGCTACCGGGTTGTTCGTGGTGGCCGTCGTTGGGCTCTGTGGATTGATGATCGGCGCTGCCAGCCTGCTGGGTGGCCGCAGCCAAGGACGCAGTAAATCCCTCCCTTTCGAATCCGGCATCGTTGGCACCGGCTCGGCGCGCCAACGATTCTCGGTCAAGTTCTACCTCGTTGCGATGCTGTTCGTCATCTTCGACATCGAAGCCGTCTACCTGTTCGGTTGGGCCGTCTCCGTGCGTGAAGTGGGCTGGACAGGGTTTCTGGCAGCGGCAGTATTCATCCTCATTCTGCTGGCCGGTCTGGTATATGACGCCCGCGTCGGCGCTCTCGACTGGGCGCCGCGCAAGCGAGGACGCGAAGACGCGTCGAGAGCGCGTGAGCTGGCTGCCGTGCCGGGCGTCGACCGCCATGCACGCTGAAGAACAAGGGCGCTTCGCCTCCGGCATATGGGATCGCGATGGCGATCGCCAAAAAGATAATGATGGAAGTCTGGCCTCCGTGACTGACCAGTGCTTCCTCGACCGTTTTTCTATCTGGTTTGTTGAGGCTCACTATGCAGTACACCCTGACCCGTGCGGAGGGAGGCGATTCCGCGGCTGATCGTTATCCTCTCGGCCAACGCGAGCTTGTCGACGATCCGATGAAGCAGCAGGTTCATCGCAACGTGTTCATGGGCAAGCTCGAGGACGTGCTTCATTCGGCAGTGAACTGGGGGCGCAAGAATTCATTGTGGCCCTACAACTTCGGCCTTTCCTGCTGCTACGTGGAAATGACCACGGCGTTTACCGCGCCTCATGACGTTGCCCGTTTCGGGGCGGAAGTGATTCGTGCCTCCCCGCGCCAGGCCGACTTCATGGTCATCGCCGGTACCTGCTTCATCAAGATGGCGCCCGTCATCCAGCAGCTCTACGACCAGATGCTCGAGCCCAAATGGGTGATCTCGATGGGTTCGTGTGCCAATTCCGGCGGCATGTACGATATCTATTCCGTCGTTCAGGGCGTCGACAAGTTCCTGCCGGTGGACGTCTACGTGCCCGGTTGTCCACCGCGTCCGGAAGCGTTCCTGCAAGGCCTTCAGCTGCTGCAGGATTCCATCCAGGAAGAGCGGCGTCCGCTTTCCTGGGTGGTCGGAGATCAGGGTGTCTATCGCGCCGAAATGCCGTCTCAGCGTGAAAAGCACCGCGATCGTCGTATTGCGGTCAAGGAGCTGCGCACCCCGGATGGCATCTAGGGCGATCGACCGTATCGATCGTCCTTGCCATAGGTTCTTGTGGTCGTTCTCGACCATCGATTTTCGCACCGGGGGCCGCCAGCCATGACTGCAGCCGATGATTCTCAAAACGGCGCTTTTCAAAACGAGAGCACGATGACTACCAGCGCTTCCCGCGACGCCGGCTCGGCCGATGTCGTGGCCGAACTGACGCAACATTTCGGGCAAGCCGCCTTGACCCCGCAGGATACCCTGACCGGAATGCCGGTAATCTGGGTGGCGCGAGAGCAGCTGCGCGATGTTCTCGCGTATCTGCGCCGCGTGACCGGGCCCTTCTCGATGCTGTTTGACCTGAGCGCGGTCGACGAGCGCCTGCGGACCCATCGCCGCGGTCTGCCGCCTTCGGACTTCACCGTCTTCTACCAGTTGCTCTCGGTCGAGCGGAACGCTGACCTGATGATCAAGGTCGCGCTGCACGAGCGAGATCTGACGCTGCCCTCGATCAGTGACATCTTCATCAATGCCAACTGGTACGAGCGCGAGGTGTTCGACCTGTTCGGGATCGACTTTGCCGGCCACCCGCACCTGACCCGGATCATGATGCCGCCGACCTGGACCGGCCACCCGCTGCGCAAGGACTATTCCGCCCGCGCCACCGAGTTCGACCCCTATACGCTGACGGTGAAAGGGCAGGAGGTCGAGCAGGAGGCGCTGCGCTTCGACCCGGCCCAGTGGGGCATGAAGCGCGAAGGCGAAGAGACCGAGTTCATGTTCCTCAACCTCGGTCCCAACCACCCCTCGGCGCATGGCGCTTTCCGCATCGTGCTCCAGCTCGACGGCGAAGAGGTCGTCGATTGCGTGCCGGACATCGGCTATCACCATCGTGGCGCCGAGAAGATGGCCGAGCGCCAGTCCTGGCACAGCTTCATTCCTTACACGGATCGCATCGACTACACCGGCGGGGTGATGAACAACCTGCCCTACGTGCTGGCGGTGGAGAAGCTGGCCGGCATCACCGTGACGGACCGGGCCAGGACGATCCGGGTCATGATGGCCGAGATGTTCCGTATCAACAGCCACCTGCTGTTCCTGGGTACCTACCTGCAGGATCTGGGGGCGATGACGCCGGTGTTCTTCACCTTCACCGACCGCCAGAAAGCCTACGAGGTGATCGAGGCGATTACCGGTTTCCGCATGCACCCGGCGTGGTATCGCATCGGCGGCACCGCTCATGACCTGCCCAATGGCTGGGACAAGCTGGTCCAGGGTTTCGTCAACTGGATGCCCAAGCGTCTGGCCGAATACGAGAAGGCGATGATGGAAAACGCCATCGTGCGGGACCGCACCAAGCACGTCGCCGCCTTCGATACCCAGCAGGCGCTCGACTGGGGCGTCACCGGCCCCAACCTGCGCGCCACCGGGCTCGATTTCGACCTGCGCAAGAAGCGCCCTTACTCCGGCTACGAGAACTTCGACTTCGAGGTGCCGACGGCCGTCAATGGCGATGCCTTCGATCGCGGCATGCTGCGCATCGAGGAGATGCGTCAGAGCGTGCGCATCCTTCAGCAGTGCATCGACCATATGCCGGCGGGCGACTACAAGGCCGATCATCCGCTGACCACGCCGCCGCCGCGGGAAAAGATGCTCCAGCACATCGAGACGCTGATCACGCACTTCCTGCAGGTCTCCTGGGGGCCGGTGCTGCCGGCCGCCGAGTCGCTGCAGATGATCGAGGCGACCAAGGGCATCAACAGTTATTACCTGACCAGCGACGGCAGCACCATGAGCTATCGCACGCGTATTCGTACGCCCAGCTTCCCGCATCTCCAGCAGATTCCTGCCGTGATGCGCGGCGGCTTCGTGCCGGACCTGATCGCTCATCTGGGCAGTATCGATTTCGTCATGGCTGACGTGGATCGTTGAATGAGGCCGTTGGAGACGAACATGAACCAGACAACCGCCAGTTCCACCGCCGCGACGATCGCCAGCGATGCGTTTGCGCTCGATCCCGCCGATCGCGAGGCCATTCTGGAGGAGCGGGCACATTATCCCTATCCGCAGGCGGCGAGTATCGAAGCACTCAAGATCGTGCAGAAGCGTCATGGCTACGTGCCGGACGGCGCAATTCCGGCCATTGCCGAGACGCTGGGAATCCGTATCGCCGACGTCGAGGGCGTGGCGACCTTCTACAGCCTGATCTTCCGCCAGCCGGTCGGCCGTCACGTCATCCTGATCTGCGACAGCAGCTCCTGCTTCCTGACCGATTACGAGGAGCTGCGTGACGCCTTTGTCGCGCATCTGGGCATCCAGATGGGCCAGACCACGGCGGACGGACGCTTCACGCTGCTGCCGGTGTGCTGTCTCGGCGCCTGCGATCGTGGTCCCACGATTCTGATCGGCGAGGATCTGCATGGCCCGGTGACGCCGGACCAGATCCCCCGACTGCTGGAGGCCTACTCATGACCTTGATGCGCACGACGCAGGAGACAGAGACATGAGCCGCATTCTGCAATCCGCCAGCGAGCGTCGCGCCGAGACCCACCCGCTGACTTGGCGCCTGCACGACGACCAGTCACCCGTGCTGCTCGACGAGTACCGCAGCACCCAGGGCTACGAGGCGGTCACCAAGGCGCTCGAACAGCACACCTACGAGTCGCTGACCGAAGAGGTCAAGACCGCCAACCTGCGCGGTCGCGGCGGCGCCGGCTTCTCGGCGGGCTTCAAGTGGAGCCTGACGATGAAAGGCGAGGACGTTCCGCGCGGCTACATCGTCTGCAACGCCGACGAGATGGAGCCGGGCACGTTCAAGGATCGCCTGCTGATGGAGCAGCAGCCCCACCTGCTGATCGAGGGCATGATCCTGGCCGGCTTCGCCAACCGTTCGAAGCAGGGCTACATCTTCCTGCGCGGCGAATACCACCGCGCCGCCGCCTCGATTCAGCGCGCCCTGCGTGAGGCCCGCGCCGACGGCTGGCTGGGTGCGGACGTGCGCGGCAGTGGCTGGGATTTCGACATCGCCCTTCATACCGGGGCCGGCCGCTATATCTGCGGTGAAGAGACTGCCCTGATCAACTCGCTCGAAGGCAAGCGCGCCAATCCGCGGGCCAAGCCACCGTTTCCTGGTCAGTCCGGTGCCTGGGGGCTGCCGACGGTGGTCAATAACGTCGAAACGCTGTGCAACGTGCCGGGCATCGTCAATCACGGCGCCGACTGGTTCCAGGCGCTCTCCGGCGATCTCAGCAGCGATGGCGGCACCAAGCTCTACGGGGTCTCCGGCAAGGTCAAGACTCCTGGCCTGTGGGAGTTGCCGATGGGCACCACCGGCAACCGGATCCTCGAGCTCGCCGGGGGCATGCGCGATGGGCTGACGCTCAAGAGCTGGCTGCCCGGCGGGGGCAGTACCGGCTTCCTGCTGCCGGAACACCTCGAGCTGGCGCTCGATTTCGATACCATCGGCAAGACCGGCAGCCGCATGGGCACCGGGCTTTTGACCGTCGTCGCCGACAACCAGAGCATGGTGTCGTTGACCCGCAATCTCGAAGAGTTCTTCGCCCGCGAGTCCTGCGGCTGGTGTACGCCATGCCGCGACGGCCTGCCGTGGAGCGTCAAGCTGCTGCGGGCGCTGGAGGCCGGCGAGGGCGAGGCCGGCGACATCGAGCTGCTCGAGCAGATGGCCCGCGACCTTGGGCCCGGCAAGACCTTCTGCGCCCACGCGCCGGGGGCGGCGATGCCGCTGGCATCCGCGATTCATTATTTCCGTGACGAGTTCGAGCGTGGCATCACCCGACCCAAGGGTGAAGCGCACGCGGACCCGATCCCGGTCGGCAGCGTGTAGGAGGAGTTCGACGCCATGGCCACCATTCACGTCGACGGCAACGACTACGAAGTCGAAGACAGCGACAACCTGCTCCACGCCTGCCTTTCGCTGGGGCTGGATATCCCCTATTTCTGCTGGCATCCGGCGATGGGCAGCGTCGGTGCCTGCCGCCAGTGCGCGGTGAAGCAGTACAAGGACGCCGACGACGACCGCGGCATGCTGGTGATGTCCTGCATGGCACCGGTCAAGGACGATGCCTACATCTCCATCGCCGACGAGGAGGCCAAAGCCTTCCGCCAGACAGTGATCGAGTGGCTGATGGTCAATCATCCGCACGACTGCCCGGTGTGCGAAGAGGGCGGCCACTGCCATCTGCAGGACATGACGGTGATGACGGGCCACGATCGCCGTCGTTATCGCTTCCGCAAGCGGACCCATCGCAACCAGAACCTGGGGCCGTTCATCGCCCACGAGATGAATCGCTGCATCACCTGCTATCGCTGCACGCGCTTCTACCAGGATTATGCCGGTGGCGAGGATCTGGGCGCTTTCGGCGCGCACGACAACGTCTACTTCGGCCGCGTCACCGACGGCACGCTGGAGAGCGAGTTCTCCGGCAACCTGACCGAAGTCTGCCCCACCGGCGTGTTCACCGATCAGACGCACTCCGACCACTACACCCGCAAATGGGACCTGCAGTTCGCGCCGAGCGTCTGCCACCAGTGCGCCAGCGGCTGCAACATCAGCCCCGGCGAGCGCTACGGCGACATTCGCCGGATCGAGAATCGCTACAACGGCGACGTCAACGGCTACTTCCTCTGTGATCGCGGCCGCTTCGGCTATGGCTACGTCAACCGCAAGGATCGGCCGACACGCCCCGAATACCGGGAGACCGATGGTGAAGCTCGCTCCATGGAAGTCGACGAGGCGCTGGACCGTGCCGCCGACGCGCTGCGCGGCGCCAGGCGGATCATCGGCATCGGTTCGCCCCGGGCCAGCCTCGAGAGCAACCATCGCCTGCGCCAGCTGGTTGGCGCGGACAACTTCTCCACCGGTATCGAAGCCGGCGAGCTGGCTCGAATCCGCCGGATGGAAGCGCTCAATCGCGAGACGGGGCTGGCGACGCCCAGCCTGCGCGAGATCGAACAGTGCGATGCGATTCTGGTACTCGGCGAGGATCTGATCCAGAGCGCCGCCCGCGTCGCGCTCTCGGTCCGTCAGGCGGTACGTGGCAAGGGCGCCGAGCTGGGTGCGGCCCGGGGCATTCCCGAATGGAACGCCGAAGCGGTGAAGACCATTGCTCAGGACGCCGGTCACCCGCTGTTTCTGGCGACGCCCGATGTCACCAAGCTCGACGGCATCGCGACCCGCGCCGAGCGCGCCGGACCCGACGACATCGCCCGTCTCGGGTTCGCCGTGGCGCATGCGCTCGACCCCACCGCGCCGGTCGTCGACGGGCTCGACGACGCGACATCGAAACTGGCCGAAGGTATCGCCGATGCGCTGATGGCGGCGAAGAAGCCGTTGGTCATCGCCGGCGAATCGCTGGGCTCGATGGCGATTCTCGAAGCGGCCGGCAATGTCGCCCGCGCCCTGGCACGGCGTCAGAAGGCGGACGCCGGCCTGACCCTCGTTCGTCGCGAAGCCAATAGCGTCGGGCTCGGGCTGCTCGGCGGCGAGTCTCTCGATTGGGCGCTGGAGCAGCTCGACACGGGCAGCGCCGACGGTGTGGTGATTCTCGAGAACGATCTCTATACCCGGCTGCCGGCGACGCGCGTGGACAGCGCATTCGCGCGGGCGGTAGCGGTCATTACGATCGATCATCAGCGTACGCCGACCTGGGAGCGCGCCGATATCGGCCTGCCGGCCGGAACCTTCGCCGAAAGCGACGGTACGCTGGTCAGCCTGGAAGGACGCGCGCAGCGCTTCTATCAGGTCTTCGATCCCAGCTACATGCGCCCCGATACCCGCATCCGCGAAAGCTGGCGCTGGTTGCATGCCCTGCATGCGACGCTGGATCGTCAGCCGGTGGAGACGGTTCTGCTCGACGACCTGACCCAGGCCGTCGCCGAGGATGCGCCGGCGTTGGCGCCGTTGCACCAGAACACGCCGGAAGCGATGTTCCGTATCCACGGCCTGAAGCTCGCCCGTGAGCCGCACCGCTACAGCGGCCGTACCGCGATGCGCGCCAACCTCAACGTCAACGAACCGCGCGCGCCGGTGGATCTCGACACACCCTTCGCCTTCTCGATGGAGGGCTATGCCGGCTATCAGGAACCGCGCCGCGATGTCGCCTTTGCCTGGGCGCCTGGCTGGAACTCGCCTCAGGCCTGGAACAAGTTCCAGGACGAGGTCGGTGGCCACCTGCGCGCCGGCGATCCGGGCAAGCGGCTGTTCACGGCGCCAGTGGCCGATGGCGACTACTGCACCGAGATTCCCGCCGCCTTCACGCCGCGCGCGGACGAATGGCAGGTGATCGATCTGCCGCAGCTGTTCGGCGGCGACGAGATGTCGCGTCGTGCCGAACCGATCCGCGAGCGGATGGCGTCTCCGCAGGTGGCGTTGAGCGAAGCCGATGCGGCGCGACTCGGCGTTGCCGCGGGCGACGTGGTCTCGATTTCGCTGGACGGTGCCGCCTTCGACCTGCCGGCGCGGCTCAGTGCGGGAATGCCGAAAGGCATGATCGGGTTGCCAGGCGGCACGATTCAGGAGGTCACCGGCGCGCTGACGCCGGGTGTCACGCGGTGGGGGCGCATCATGCGAGCCGGTGGGGAGCGTCAGGCTTCGGCCGAGGAGGTGCGTCCATGAGCTGGTGGACACCGCAAGTCGAAGCGACATTGATCGCGATGCTGCAGGCCGTGGTGATTCTGCTGGTCGTGGTCGTTTCCGGTGCGCTGCTGAGCATGATCGAGCGCCGCCTGCTGGCCCTGTGGCAGGACCGCTACGGCCCCAATCGCGTGGGGCCGTTCGGCCTTTTGCAGATCGCGGCGGACATGCTCAAGATCTTCTTCAAGGAAGACTGGATCCCGCCGTTCGCCGACCGCACCTTCTTCGTGCTGGCGCCGGCGATCGCCATGGCTTCGCTGCTGCTGTCGTTCATGGTCATTCCGATCACCCCCGGCTGGGGCGTGGCGGATCTCAACATCGGTATCCTGTTCTTCTTCGCGATGGCGGGCATCAACGTCTACGCCGTGCTGTTCGCCGGCTGGGCCAGCGGCAACAAGTACGCGCTGCTCGGTGCGCTGCGCGCCTCTGCCCAGACCCTTTCCTACGAAGTGTTCATGGGCCTGGCGGTGATGGGCATCGTCGCCATGACCGGCTCGTTCAACATGCGCGACATCGTCAACGCGCAGGAGAACGTCTGGTTCATCATTCCGCAGTTCTTCGGCTTCTGTACCTTCGTCATCGCCGGCATCGCGGTGACGCACCGTCACCCGTTCGATCAGCCCGAAGCCGAACAGGAGCTCGCCGACGGCTATCACATCGAATATTCCGGCATGAAGTGGGGCATGTTCTTTGTCGGCGAGTACATCGGCATCGTGCTGATCTCGGCGCTGCTGGTGACGCTGTTCTTCGGCGGCTGGCACGGACCATTGCTGCCGCCGATCGTCTGGTTCCTGCTCAAGACGGTGTTCTTCGTCATCCTGTTCGTGCTGTTGCGGGCGGCATTGCCGAGACCGCGCTACGACAAGGTGATGAGCTTCGGCTGGAAGGTTTGCCTGCCGCTGACACTCGTCAATCTATTGATCACCGGGGCGATGATTCTGCTCATCGACCCGGGTGTATAAGGGAGAGCGACCATGCTGAGTCAGATCCGGAAGATCGTATCCGGCACCGGCACGCAGCTGCGCACGCTGTGGATGGTGTTTTCGCATGCCTGGCGCAAGCGCGAGACGCTGCAGTATCCGGAAGAGCAGGTCTATCTGCCGCCGCGCTATCGCGGACGCATCGTGCTGACCCGCGACCCGGACGGCGAGGAGCGCTGTGTCGCCTGCAACCTGTGTGCGGTGGCGTGTCCGGTGGCCTGCATCTCGCTGCAGAAGGGCGAGAAAGAGGACGGGCGCTGGTACCCCGAGTTCTTTCGCATCAACTTCTCGCGCTGCATCTTCTGCGGCATGTGCGAGGAGGCCTGCCCGACCTCGGCGATTCAGTTGACCCCGGATTTCGAGATGAGCGAGTTTCGGCGTCAGGAGCTGGTCTACGAAAAGCAGGATCTGCTGATCGATGGTCCGGGCAAGGATCACAGCACCAATTTCTATCGCGTGGCGGGCCTGTCGATCGCGGGCAAGGACAAGGGCGAGGCGCAGAACGAGGCCGAGCCGATCGACGTCAAGTCGTTGATGCCATGAGTCATGGCATCGCTGCGCCGGAACTGTGGCGCCAACGTGCAGGTTGCGGTTCGAAGCCGTTTGCTGGGAGAGAAGCATGCAAATCGCGTTTTACTTGAGTGGGCTGGTCGCGATTCTCGCCACCCTTCGCGTCGTGACCGGCACCCATCCGGTACACGCATTGCTCTATCTGATCGTGTCGCTGATCGCCGTGGCGATGGTGTTCTTCGCCCTCGGTGCGCCGTTTGCCGGGGCGCTCGAGATCATCGTCTACGCCGGGGCGATCATGGTGCTGTTCGTGTTCGTGGTGATGATGCTCAATCTCGGCGAGTCGGCGGTGGAGCAGGAGCGTGCCTGGCTCCAGCCCAAGGCGTGGGTGGGGCCTGCGGTACTGACGGCGGTCTTGCTGATCGTGATGCTCGTCACGCTGGTCAGCGGCGACTACGAAGGCAGCATCAGCGGCGAAACGCTGACGGCCAAGATGGTGGGGATCTCGTTGTTCGGCCCTTATCTGGTCATCGTCGAGCTGGCGGCCATGCTGCTGCTGGCGGCGCTGGTGGCGGCGTCGCATCTGGGTCGCAGCGAAGCGCACGATGAAGCCGACCTGGCCCGCGAGCGCCAGCGCGAGCTCAACGAGCAGGCCCGGGCAGATGTGGCGCCGGTTCGTGAAACCCCGGTCAATACACGCGAACAGAACCGCACGCAGGAGGGCAAGGCATGACGGGCATTCCGGTAGAACACGGCCTGTGGCTGGCGGCAATCCTGTTCGTGCTGGGGCTGGCCGGGCTGATGACGCGACGCAACATGCTGTTCGTGCTGATGAGCCTGGAGATCATGATGAACGCCGCCGGTCTGGCCTTCATCGTCGGCGGTACCCATTGGCACCAGCCCGACGGCCAGGTGATGTTCTTGATGATCATCACGCTGGCAGCGGCGGAGGCGAGCGTGGGGCTGGCGCTGTTGATGCAGCTCTATCGGCGCTTCAAGACTCTCGACATCGATGCGGCTGGCAGGTTGCGCGGATGAATCTACTTACCCTCACCTTCGTCTTCCCGCTGCTGGGATCGTTGATCCTGGCGCTCTCGTTCGGCCGGCTCTCCGAGCGGGCCAGCGCCACCATCGGTGTCGCTTCGATCGGCCTGGCGGCGCTATGCACGCTGTGGGTCGGGATCGATTTCTACGACCACGGCCAGTCGGCGCAGACGCTGACGCTCTGGCACTGGATCACGGTGGGGGATTTCCAGCCCACCATGGGGCTGATGCTCGATGGCCTGTCGCTGACGCTGCTCGGCGTCATCACCGGCGTCGGTTTCTTCATCCACCTGTTCGCGGCCTGGTACATGCGCGGCGAGGAGGGTGTGACCCGTTTCTTCTGTCACATGAACCTGTTCGTGTTCAGCATGATCCTGCTGGTGCTGGGCGATAACCTGCTGCTGCTCTACTTCGGCTGGGAAGGGGTGGGGCTCTGCAGCTATCTGCTGATCGGCTACTACTACCGTACGCCAGCCAACGGCTGGGCGGCCTTCAAGGCGTTCGTCATTACGCGTACCGGCGACGTGTTCCTGGCGATCGGTATGTTCCTGCTCTATGTCGAACTGGGTTCGCTCAATATCCAGACGCTGCTGGCGCGCGCGCCGGAGATCTGGAGCGAGGGCGGCCTGATGCCGCAGCTCGCGGCGCTGATGCTGCTCGGCGGGGCGATCGGCAAATCGGCACAGCTGCCGCTGCACACCTGGTTAGCGGACGCCATGGCCGGCCCCACGCCGGTGTCGGCGCTGATCCATGCGGCGACCATGGTCACCGCAGGCGTCTATCTGATCGCACGCATGAACGGAATCTTCCTGATGGCCCCGGACGTGCTGCTGCTGGTCGGGGTAATCGGCGCGCTGACGCTGCTGGTAGCGGGGTTCGCGGCGCTGGCGCAGACCGACATCAAGCGCGTGCTGGCGTATTCGACCATGAGTCAGATCGGCTACATGTTCCTGGCGCTGGGCGTCGGTGCGTTCGATGCGGCGATCTTCCACCTGATGATCCATGCCTTCTTCAAGGCGCTGCTGTTCCTCTCCGCCGGTTCGGTGATCATCTGCACCCATCACGAGCAGGACATGCGCCGTCTCGGTGGCCTGTGGCGCAAGCTGCCGCTGACCTACGCCGGGTTCATCGTCGGGGGCGCGGCACTGGCGGCCCTGCCGCTGGTCACGGCGGGTTTCTACAGCAAGGACGCCATCCTGGTGTCGGCGCTCGCTTCCGGCCACGGCGTGCTGATGCTCGCCGGCCTGCTTGGCGCGCTGCTGACCTCGATCTACACCGTGCGCCTGATTCTCGGCACCTTCCATGGTGCGCCGAAGAGCGATCACGCCCGCGACGCCCACGCCGGCAAGGGTCTGGTGCATGGCGTACCGCTGGTCGTGCTGATCGTGATGTCGACCGCGATCGGGGCACAACTGACGCCGCCGCTGGACGAGGTGTTGCCTCCCGGGCCGGCGGGAGAGGGGCTGGGAACTCATGTCCTCGAAGTCGTCGCGATGATCGTGGCCGTCGGCGGCGTGCTGTTCGCCGGCTGGCTGTTCAAGCGTCGTCGCGACCTGATTCGCCGCGGGATGGCGGATCCACGCGGCGCTCGGCTGTGGACGTTCTGGCACAACGCCTGGGGTTTCGATGCGCTCTACGACTGGCTGTTCGTGCGCCCTTATCAAGGGTTGGTCAGGGTCAATCGAGACGACTGGATCAACTCGCTGTGCAATATCCTGCCGTGGCTGGCGCGAGCCTCGCACCACGGGCTGCGCATGACCCAGACGGGGCTGATGCGCCATTACGCCGTGTCGATGGTGCTGGGGGCGACGCTGCTGCTTGCCTTCCTGCTGGTGGGCTGACACATGAGCGCAGGAACGATGCACAGTGCTGGCGGCTCGGCGACATCGTGTCGGGAGCACACGGAATTCACTCTATCGCGGATGGCTGATTCATGACTCTGGTCTGGCTGATACTGATCCCCTTCATTGGCGGCCTGCTGTGCTGGCAGGCCGAACGCTTCGGCGACCAGGCGCCACGCTGGATCGCGCTTGGCACCATGCTGCTCGAGCTGGCGATGGTGCTGGGGCTGTGGGTCGGTAGCGACTTCAGCCTGCCGGCGGAAGGTGCCGCCAACGCCTGGACGCTGGAGTGGCAGGCCGACTGGATTCCACGTTTCGGCATTCAGGTACATCTGGCGATCGACGGATTGTCGCTGTTGATGATCGCGCTGACCGGGCTGCTCGGCGCCATGGCCGTGATCTGCTCGTGGAAGGAGATCGTGCAGCGGGTCGGATTCTTCCACCTCAACCTGCTGTGGATTCTCGGTGGCGTGGTCGGGGTCTTTCTCGCTATCGACCTGTTCCTGTTCTTCCTGTTCTGGGAAATGATGCTGGTGCCGATGTATTTCCTGATCGCGCTGTGGGGCCACAGCGGCTCCCGGGGCAGTTCGCGGATCGGCGCGGCCACCAAGTTCTTCATCTATACCCAGGCCAGCGGCCTGCTGATGCTGATTGCCATTCTTGGGCTGGTGTTCGCTCACCATGGCGCCACCGGTGAATACACCTTCGCCTATGCGGATCTGCTCGATACGCCGCTGTCCGAAACCACCGCCTGGTGGCTGATGCTCGGCTTCTTCGTCGCCTTCGCGGTCAAGCTGCCGGTGGTGCCGCTGCACGGCTGGCTACCGGATGCTCACGCCCAGGCACCGACTGCCGGCAGTGTCGATCTCGCCGGCATTCTGCTCAAGACGGCGGCCTACGGGATGCTGCGCTTTGCACTGCCGCTGTTCCCGGAAGCGTCCCAGGCCTTCGCGCCGGTGGCGATGACACTGGGCCTGATCGGCATCTTCTACGGCGCGATCCTCGCCTGCGGCCAGCAGGACCTGAAACGTCTGATCGCCTACACCAGTATTTCCCACATGGGCTTCGTGCTGATTGGCATCTACGCCGGCACCGAACTGGCGCTGCAGGGCGTGGTGGCGCTGATGGTGGCGCATGCGTTTTCCGCCGCCGGGTTGTTCATTCTTTCCGGCCAGCTCTACGAGCGTCTGCATACCCGCGACATGCGCCAGATGGGTGGCCTGTGGGGGCGTATCCGCGGTCTGCCGGGGTTCGCGCTGGTGTTCGTGGCGGCGTCGCTGGGTCTGCCCGGTACCGCCAATTTCGTTGGTGAATTCATGGTGATGTTCGGTTCATTCGGCGTCGCGCCCTGGATCGTGGTCATTGCCAGTGCCGGCCTGATCCTGGCTGCCGTCTATTCGCTGTTCATCATGCAGCGGGTCTACTACGGGCCGCCGAGGGAGGAGACGCCGCTGGCGGGGCTGGATCGACGCGAGACGGTACTGCTGTTCGGCATCGTCGCCCTGGTGGTGTTCTTCGGCATCTATCCCCAGCCGCTGCTGGATACCTCCGCCGGCGCCATGCAGGTCGTGCAACAGAGCGTTCAGCAAGCCGGGGCAATGACGGGAGGTGCCCAATGAGCCACGCTACCACGATGGCATTACTGGCCATTTCTCCGCTGATTCTGGTCTGCCTGACCGTGATCGTGGTGATGCTGTCGATCGCCTGGCAGCGCAACCACACGCTGAGCGCGATCCTGACCGCCGTCGGACTCAACGTGGCGCTGCTGGCGTTGCTGTTCGGCTGGACGCTGGGCGCGGTCGATGTCACTTCGGTACTGGTGGTCGACGATCTGTCACGTTTCGGCGGCGTGCTGGTGCTGATGTCGACGCTGGCGTGCGTCACGTTGGCCCACCACTACCTGGAAGGCTACGAAGGTCCGCGGGACGAGTTCTACCTGCTGTTGCTGAGTGCCGCGGCCGGCGGGCTGGTACTGGTTTCCGCACGTCACATGACGACGCTATTTTTCGGCATCGAACTGCTGTCGATGCCGCTGTTCGGGATGCTTGCCTATACCTTCCGGGACCGTGGCGCGCTGGAAAGTGGTATCAAGTACATGGTGCTGTCGGCGGCTGCCACCGCCTTCCTGCTCTTCGGCATGGCGCTGCTCTATGTAATAACCGGCACACTGGATTTCGCCGAGCTGGGCGAAGCGTTGTCGACCTATGGCAGCGATCCGTGGCTGCTGGCGGGCGCCGGCATGCTCCTGGTAGGCCTGGCGTTCAAGCTCTCTATCGTGCCGTTTCATCTGTGGACGCCGGACGTCTATCAGGGCGGGCCCGGGCCGGCAACGACATTCCTGGCCACGGCCAGCAAGGTGGCGGTGTTTCTAGTGCTGGTGCGGCTCTTCCAGTCGACGCTGGCGTTTCACGAGAACTGGTGGCACGACCTGCTCGGCTTCATCGCCGTCGTCACCATGCTGGTAGGCAACCTGCTGGCGCTGACCCAGAACGATCTCAAACGCCTGCTGGGCTACTCGTCGATTGCCCATTTCGGCTATCTGCTGGTGGCGCTGGTGGTCAACGAGGGGCTGGCCGTGGAGACCGTGGGGATCTATCTGGTCACCTACGTGCTGACCACGCTCGGTGCCTTCGGCGTCGTCACGCTGGTATCGAGCCCCTACGTGGCCACCGGCGGTACGGCGGACGCGAGCCCGTTGCACCACTACCGCGGCCTGTTCTGGCGCCGCCCCTATCTTACTGCGGTAATGACGGTGTCGATGCTGTCGCTGGCGGGGATTCCGTTCACCGCAGGCTTCATCGGCAAGTTCTACATCATCGCGGTGGGTGTCGAAGCCCATCGCTGGTGGCTGGTCGGCGGCGTGGTGCTCGGGAGCGCCATCGGGCTTTATTACTACCTGCGCGTGATGGTCACGCTGTTCCTGCACGAACCCGGCATGCAGCGTCGCGACGCGACCCACGACTGGGCCGAACGGGCCGGCGGCATGGTGGTGTTGGGCGTGGCCACGCTGGTCATCCTGCTGGGGCTCTACCCGACGCCGATGATCAACTGGGTAAACTGGGTAGCGGGATGACGGTGGTCGGCGGATGACTGCCGGCCGTCTCGATCCGGTAGGGAAAAGCGCCTCCTCGGAGGCGCTTTTTCGTATCTCAGGTATCCGTGCTGCGATCGGCGCCGAGGCCGATGCTTCGCCGGCAGGCAACCGGCAGATGGATGTCCATGGCAATGGGGAGATGGTCCGAGAACATCGCCTCCAGCACACGAGGCGGCTCGGCCTTCAGCGATGACGACAGCAGAATATGGTCCAGCGCCCGGCGGGGCTGCCAGGCCGGATAGCTGAGCTGCGGTTTGAGCGGATTGAGGTCCAGCGCGCGGCAGAATCGCGGATGCGCCAACAGCTGCTCCGGCGTGCAGTTGAGATCGCCCATGACCACCACGTGATGCAGCGGCTCGATGATCTCGCCGAGGTAGTCGAGCTGACGCAGGCGACCGCGCTGGCTGAGCGCCAGGTGCGCGACGAAGACATGCAGGGCGTCCGGCCCTTCGCCGTAGCGGGCATGAATCGCTCCTCGCCCACGCATGCCGGGCAGACGGTGCTCGTCGACCCGGTTGGGCATCAGACGCGACAGCAGACCGTTGCTGTGCTGGGCGACATGCCCCAGGTTGCGGTTGAGCTGCTGGAAGTGGAAATCGAACGCCGAGCGCTTGGCGAGATATTCCACCTGATTGACGTGACTGGAGCGGAAGCTGCCGCCGTCGACCTCCTGGAGCCCGACGATATCGTAGGCCGATAGCGTACTGGCCACGACATCGAGGCGCGAACTGCGCTTGGGATGGGGCAGCAGATGTTGCCAGCTTCGCGTGAAATAGTGGTGGTAGGCCGAGGTATGAATGCCGACCTGCAGATTGCAGGTCAGCAGTTTCAGTGTCGGCGCGACCTCGCTGGCGGGTGTCGAGGCGGCTAGGGACATGGCGTCACTCGCTCTCGGTGCGTTCCTCGCGAACCTTCTCGATCAGCGCGCTGGCGATCTTGGGCATGTTTTCCAGCGAGCCGGCGGAGTCGGGCGTGACGACATAACGGCCGTCAACGATCAGGTCGGGCACGCCCATCAGCTTGTAGCCGCGCATCTTGGCGGAAGCCTGCTGGATCTCGCTCTTCACGCCGAAGGAGTCGAGTGCCTTGAGCGCTTCATCCTTGCTGACACCGTAGTCGGTGAAGAACTCGGCAATGTCGTCCTTGTCGGTCAGGCGCTGGCCGTCCTTGTGGATGGCGTCGAAAAAGTCCTGGCGCAGTTTCTCTTCGATGCCGAGCTGTTCGGCCGCGTAGAACGCCGTGGCATGTTGTTCCCACACCTTGCCCAGCGGTGCCGCCATGCGATCGAAGACGACGTCGTCGGGGAGCTGGGCGACCCACTCGTTAAGCGGCTCTTCCAGCGCATAACAGTGGGGGCAGCCGTACCAGAACACCTCGGTGACTTCGATCTGGTCTGCCGGCACGTCCGTTTTCATCGGCTCGTCGACGACCTGATAGTCCTGACCTTCGACGATATCCGCCGCCATCACTGCGCCCGAAAATGTCAGTCCGGCCAATAGCGCCATAAAAGACTTGATCATGCGTTACTGCTCCTGAATATCGAAAATCATTGTCGATGACATCATGTTCCATGAAACCGCTGTCGGCGGTTGGCACGCTACGGGTATTGGAACCCCGAAGAACCGTGAGGTTCCCTCGCTAGCCTGCTACCGACCGGTTGCTCTTAGCCTGACAGAAATGGGCGCAAAAGCGTAGGGCGCCAAACGGTCGTCTGGGAGCGTCGCACAGAAGTCTCGTCTGCGGGAGCATCGAGCAGCAGCCCCGCCTTCGGGAGCGCCGAACGTCACGCCTCATCCTGGGTGGAATACGCGTGGTACACTGCGCGACGTTACCGTCTCAAGATAATCGAGCCTGCCATGACTGCCACTCCCGAGCGCCGCAACTATCAGACGGCGACCTTCCTGATCAGTGCCCCGACGCTGGCCAAATGCCCGCCGGATCGAGGCGTCGAGGTCGCGTTCGCGGGGCGCTCCAACGCCGGCAAGTCCAGTGCCATCAATGCGCTGACCCAGCAGCGGGCGCTGGCGCGCACCTCGAAGACGCCGGGGCGCACGCAGTTGATCAACTTCTTCACGCTGCAGAACGACGACCAGCTCAGGCTCGTCGACCTGCCGGGTTACGGCTACGCCAAGGTGCCGGAGGCGATGAAGAAGGAGTGGCAGGCACATCTCGCCGATTACCTGCACCGTCGCCGCTCGCTGGGCGGGTTGATCCTGTTGATGGACGTTCGCCACCCGCTCAGCGATTTCGATATCCAGCTGCTCGAGATGGCGGACGATCGGGAACTGCCGGTGCATATCCTGCTGACCAAGGCGGACAAGTTGAAGCAGGGGCCGGCCAAGGCGTCGCTGCAGCAGGTCAGGAAACGGCTGGCCGAATGGGAAGACCTGGTCAGCGTGCAGCTCTTCTCCTCGCTGAAGCGCCAGGGGCTGGATCAGGCGTATGGCGTGATGGATCGGTGGCTGGCCAGTTGAGTTCTCTTCGAAGGAGCGACTCATTCGAGTTTTCCCAGCTTACGTTGAATTCGTCACCCTAATGACGCCTATTCAGGGCAGCACTGCACGACGCATCGCTGAACCGGGTCTTGCGACAGGGATGTCGCAAGAGGCGCGTTGGACAGGATGTCCTTTCGCGCCGACCCGAGTGAAGCGATACGGCGTGCAGGCATAGCTGCCCTGTGGCGTCAAAAAGGGGAGCGTGAGGGGCTTGCCCCTCACAATAACGAGCGGAACGGAGATTGATGCCCGTTCAGTAGTGACCTGCTCGGGCTTGAATCGATCTTCAAGCAATTACGCTCCAAACCACTGCTCTCTCCAAATGATATGTCGTATCGCTACGATGACGGCTGGTCCAGCTGCGCCACGATACCCGGCAACTCCCTCACGTGCGTCACGCGATGCACCCGGGGCGGCAGCTCCCGCTCGCCTTCGTTCTTGGCATCGATCCAGACCGCGTGCATGCCGAGGCGCTGCGCGGCGAGCACGTCCTCTTCCCAGTTGTCTCCCACGTGCAGCGTGCGGTAGGGCTGCGTGCCGAGCTGGGCCACGGCCGACAGAAACGGGCGGGGGTCCGGCTTCGAGGCGTGCATTTCACCGGCGAGAATGATCACGTCGAAATGGTGATCCAGCGACAGCCGGCGCACGTCGACGTTGCCGTTGGTGATGATGCCGAGCCGGTAGCGCCGTGCCCAGGCGTCGAACATCGGTACGACCTCGGGATAGAGCGCGACCTCGTGGCGCAGCGTCATGAAGTGCTCGAAGCCGGCTGCCGCCCACTGCGCCGCCTCGTCGGGAGACAGGCCATGCTCGATCAGCAGTTCGCGCATGGCGCGCTCGCGAATCCAGCTGTGATCGCCTCGACTCAACGGGAAGCGCTGCATCAGCGCGGCGCGAATCGACTGATAGGCTTCCAGCGGAAAGGCTTCGGCCAGCGGTGTCGCCGCCGGCCCTCGGTGAGCGTCGACCCGTTCGGCGAGCCATTGATAGTGCGCCGGCTCGGCGTGGGCCATGACCGGGCCGTTGTGCCACAGCGTGTCGTCGAGATCGAAGGTGATGGCGTCCAGCGGCATATCGGGGAATTCCTAGGGTTTGTCTGAACTCTCGTCGTTGACTGAGGCCGACTTGCGCCGCGCCCGAGGATGGGCCTGGTCGTAGACTTCGGCAAGCTGCTGCCAGTCCAGGCGCGTGTAGATCTGCGTCGTCGAGAGATTGGCATGGCCCAGCAGTTCCTGCACCGCGCGCAGATCCTGGCTGGACTCCAGCAGATGGCTGGCGAAGGAGTGGCGCAGCCGGTGCGGATGCAGATGCTCCGGCAGGCCACGCTTGCGGGCGGTATCGGCCAGCCGGCTCTGGATCGACCGATGACCGAGACGGCCGCCGTGCTGGGCGACGAACAGGGCGGTCTCGCCCTCTGCCGCCAGCGTGCTGCGAAACCCGAGCCAGATCTGGATGGCCTGGCCGGCACGTTTGCCCAGCGGCACCTGGCGAGGCTTGCCGCCCTTGCCCACGACCCGCACGTGGCGGTCGTCGAGGCTGGCAAGGTCGAGCGCTGCCAGCTCGGCCAAACGCAGGCCGCAGGAATAGAAGAGTTCCAGCATCGCCTGATCGCGACAGTCCAGCGGCTCGCCACCGTGAGGAGTGTCCAGAAACTGGCCGAGCAGGTCGACATCTACCGGGCTGGGCAGGTGACGCGGCTGCCGTGGCGCCTGCGTCAATTGCACCGGGTTGTGGTCCAGCTCGCCCCGATGGACCAACTCGTCGGCGAAGCGCGACAGCGCGGCGCGGCGTCTCGCCAGCGTTCTCGGCGCCATGCCGCGGGTCCGCTCGTGGGCCAGGTAGCGCCGCAGCAGCGTGACGTCTAGCTGGCGCCAGCTATTCACGTCCTGCGACTCGAGATAGCCGATCAGGGCGGTGATATCGCGACGATAGGCATCCACCGTCGCCGGGCTGGCGCGCTGCGCCAGCCGCTTCAGGAAGGCATCAAGCGCGGCTTGCACTGGCGACCTCGGTACGCCGCAACAGCCGGCTGACCACCTCGCCCAAGTACTCGGTAAACAGCGTATCCAGAGTGGCCCGGAAGTGCTCGCTGTCGTGACTGGCCAACAGCAGAAATCCCATGGGCTCGCCCTGGGTCAGTCGCGTGATGGCGCAGGAGCCGGATCCCTGCGGCGGGTTACAGTGCGGCAGCAGGATACTCCAGTCTTCCCGGTTCAGCGTGGTACAGCGGCTGGTCTGCTCGTTGAGCAGCAGTTCCAGGCGCTGGCGCGCCTCGTCGGTCAAGGCGAAGCGGGGCGGCTGCCAGGCGTTGGTGTCGCGAGGCGTGGCGTGGCAGGCCGGCGGTGCGTTCAGCCACAGGCTGATGCCGTGGGTACGAAAGCGCTCCGCCAGCTGCGTCGACAGCGCTTCGGCCAGCGCGTCGGCGCTCTCGGCCTCGATCAGGCCGAGGACCAGCTCGCGGGTCCGACGATACTGGGCTTCGTTGTAGCGGGCCGATTCAAGCAGGTTCTCGAGCCGCCATTCCGCATCCTCGGCCCGGCGGCGAAGGTCGTGAACCAGCCGCTCGAGCAGCGAGACAGCACCGGGAATGTGGGGATGCGGCACCTTGAGCTGTTGCAGCAGCCCCTCCCGGCCAACGAAGAAGTCGGTATGCTGCGCCAGCCACTCGGCGACCCGATCGGGGTCCAGGGTCTGACGGGGCTCGGGGGCCTGAGCGCGTGACATGCGTTGGTTCTCCTGTGAATCCCTCACGACGTGGCGGAGTCTCGCCGCCGCGTCTTCTTATTTATTAGTTCAGGTTATTTGTTGGTTCGGGGCAACTTATCAGTTCAGGGCAATGCGTCCCTCGAAGACGCGCTCGGCCGGGCCGGTCATGATGATCGGGGCCTCGCCGCCTTCCCATTCCAGGGTCAGCCTGCCGCCGCGCAGCTCGACATCGACGGGGCTTTGCAGCAGGCCCCGGCGGATGCCGCAGGCCACCGCCGCGCAGGCGCCGGTGCCGCAGGCCAGGGTTTCACCGACGCCGCGTTCGAAGACGCGCAGTCGCACGGCGTGCGGGGAGTCGACCTGCATGAAGCCGATGTTGGCCTGACGCGGAAAGCCGGGGTGCTGCTGCAGCTTCGGCCCCAGTGTTTCGACCGGCGCGTCGTCGATATCGTCGACCTGCAGTACGGCGTGCGGGTTGCCCATCGAGGCGACGCTGAACGCGACGGGGCGGCCGTCGATTTCGAGATGGTGCAGCGGCTCGTCGCTGTCGGCCACGAACGGCACGTCGGCCGGTGCGAAGCGGGGCGTGCCCATGTCGACCCGCACGCGGCCGTCGTCGTCCACTTTCAGCGTCAAGGGACCGCCCAGCGTCTCGACCTTGAACTCACGCTTGTGGGTCAGGCGCTGGTCGATGACGAAGCGGGCAAAGCAGCGCGCGCCGTTGCCGCAGTTCTCCACCTCGCCGCCGTCGGCGTTGAAGATCCGGTAGCGAAAATCCATGTCCGGCTTGCGCGGCGGCTCCACTAGCAGCAGTTGATCGAAGCCGACCCCGAAATGACGGTCGGCCAGTTGGCGGATCTGCTCGCCCCGCAGATAGGCGCGCTGGGTGATCAGGTCGACCACCATGAAGTCGTTGCCCAGGCCGTGCATCTTGGTGAAGTTCAGCAGCATCAGCGCTCCTCCGGCAGCCGGGGCTTTTCTGGCAAGCACGACTCTAGCGCCCACAGCGATTCGAGGCTTTCGCGACGGCGTACCAGATAGCTCTTGTCGCCGTCGACGAGGACTTCGGCGGGACGGCCGCGGCTGTTGTAGTTGGAGGCCATGGCGAAACCGTAGGCGCCTGCCGAGCGTACCGCGAGCAGGTCGCCTTCGGCGACGGCCAGCTCGCGGGCCTGGCCGAGGAAGTCGCCGCTCTCGCAGATCGGGCCGACCACGTCGTAGACGGCGCTGTTGCGGGGCTGGCGGGTGTCGACGCGCTCGATGCCTTGCCACGCCTGATACAGCGACGGGCGGATCAGATCGTTCATGCCGGCGTCGACGATGGCGAAGTTCTTGGTTTCGCCAGGCTTGAGGTACTCGATCCGGGTCAGCATGACCCCGGCGTTGGCCGCTATGGAGCGTCCGGGCTCGAGCAGCAGCGTCAGTTCCCGGCCGCGCAGACGCTTGCGCACGGCGGCGACGAAATCCTCGGCCGCCGGCGGGCGTTCGTCCTGATAGGTCACGCCCAGGCCGCCACCGATGTCCAGATGCTCTATGACGATACCGTGCTCGGCGAGGCGGTCGACCAGGGCGAGCAGGCGATCCAGCGCATCGAGATAGGGCGAGAGCTCGGTGAGCTGAGAGCCGATATGGCAATCCAGCCCCACGACCTTGAGGTTGGGCCGTTCGGCCGCCCAGGTATAGAGATCGAACACCTCTTCCGCGGCCACGCCGAACTTGTTGGCCTTGAGCCCGGTGGAGATGTACGGATGGGTCTTGGCATCGACGTCCGGATTGACGCGAATCGAGATGTTCGCCACCTGGCCGCGCTCGGTGGCCACGCGATCGAGACGTTCGAGCTCCGGACGCGATTCGATGTTGAAACACTTGATGCCGACTTCCAGCGCGCGGGCCATCTCGTCGGCCTGCTTGCCGACGCCGGAGAACACGACCTTGGCCGGATCGCCGCCCGCGGCAATGACCCGCTCGAGTTCACCGACCGACACGATATCGAAACCGGCGCCGAGACGCGCCAGCACGTCGAGAACGGCGAGGTTGGAGTTGGCCTTGAGCGCGTAGCAGACGAGATGCGGCATGTCGCCGAGCGCCTCGCTGTAGGCCTTGAAGTGGCGGGTCAGCGCCGCGCGCGAATAGACGTAGCAGGGCGTGCCATACTGCTCGGCGAGTTGATCCAGAGCGATATCTTCGGCGTGCAGCACGCCATCACGAATGGGGAAAGCCTCGAACGTCACGGTAACTCCTCGGCGTTCGGTTGCGTGGCGGCCGGCGCCGGGCTCGCCTGCGGCGCTGCCGGTGGCTGGTCTGCGGTATCGGCGTCTTCCTCGCCGGGCGACTGGGCCGCCGAGCCTGACGGCCGAGTGTCCTCTTCGTAGACGCCTTGCGGGTCGTAGGTCTTCGCCGCTTCCTCGTCGCCGGGCATGTAGAGCGGTCCTTTCTGGCCGCAGCCGGACAGCGCCAGCAGCGACAGGGTCAGCAGCGCCAGCGGCTTCGATAGCTGCGGGAAGATGGCCGGAACGTTACGCGACATGATGGCTCTCCTGCAGCGTGCCGAGGGCATCGCGCGCGCGCTGGGCGGCTGCGCGAACCTGATCCGGCGCGGTGCCGCCGATGTGATTGCGCGCGGCGACCGACCCTTCCAGCGTCAGCACCTCGAACACGTCCTCGCCGATGACATCGGAGAAGCGCTTGAGCTCTGCGAGCGACATCTCGGAGAGATCCTTGCGCTGCTCGATGCCGTAGGCGACCGCCTTGCCGACGATCTCGTGGGCGTCACGGAAGGCGACACCGGCACGGACCAGGTAGTCGGCCAGATCGGTGGCGGTGGAGAAGCCGCGGCGTGCCGCTTCGAGCATGTTGTCCGGCTTGGCCACCAGCGCCGGCGCCATGTCGGCGAAGGCGCGCAGGCATCCCTTGACCGTGTCGAGGGTATCGAACAGCGGTTCCTTGTCTTCCTGGTTGTCCTTGTTGTAGGCCAGCGGCTGGGATTTCATCAGCGTCAGCAGGCTCATCAGATGGCCGTAGACACGCCCGGTCTTGCCGCGCACCAGCTCCGGTACGTCCGGATTCTTCTTCTGCGGCATGATCGAGGAGCCGGTGCAGAAGCGATCGGGCAGATCGACGAAGTCGAACTGGGCGCTGGCCCACAGCACCATTTCCTCGCTCATGCGGGAGAGGTGCATCAGCAGAATGCTGGCGAAGGCGGTGAATTCGATGGCGAAGTCGCGATCGCTGACCGCATCCAGCGAATTTTCCGCCGGGCGGTCGAAGCCCAGCAGCTCGGCAGTGACATGCCGATCGATGGGGTAGGTCGTGCCGGCCAGCGCCGCCGCGCCCAGCGGCAGCACGTTGACCCGCTTGCGACAGTCGAGCAGCCGCTCGTGATCCCGGGTCAGCATCTCCTGCCAGGCCAGCAGGTGGTGGCCGAAGGTCACCGGCTGCGCCGTCTGCAGGTGGGTGAAGCCCGGCATGATGGTATCCGCTTCGCGGTCGGCCAGCTCGATCAGGCCGCTGCGCAGGCGCGCCAGCTCGGCGGCGACGGCATCGATCTCGTCGCGCAGATAGAGCCGGATATCGGTAGCGATCTGGTCGTTGCGCGAACGGCCGGTATGCAGTTTCTTGCCGGTAATGCCGATCTTGTCCGTCAGCCGCGCTTCGATGTTCATGTGGATGTCTTCGAGCGCGATCGACCATTCGACCTCGCCGCGTTCGATCTCGGCCTCGATGGCTTTCAGGCCGTCGATGATGCTGTCCCGTTCGTCGTCAGTCAGCACGCCCACCCGAGCCAGCATGGTGGCATGGGCGATCGAACCCCGGATGTCGTGGTGATAGAGACGCTTGTCGAACGGGATCGAAGCGGTGAAAGCGGCGACGAATGCGTCGGTAGGTTCGCTGAAACGTCCGCCCCAGGATTGGTTGGTTGCCTGCGTCATCGAAATCGAGCTCTGCGTGGTCTGCGAATAACGGGTTTATGAAGCGCTGATCGGAGTGTATCAGAGACGGCGTTGGCATAGGACGGTGTAAAACGGTGTAAAGCGCGCCGCCAAGTACAAAGAAAACCGTAAAAGAAAGGTGCAAGGAAAACGATAAAGGAGGTGCAAGGAAAACGGTAAAAGACTCCACTGAAACGGTACACCGGGGCACTGACGAATTTGGCCGGCCAGTCGACGGTGCGGTCGATTTTTCCTCATCCAGCGACTGCTCTATCATGTAAGACAAGGTTCGCGAACGCGAATGCCCACTTGGTGACGAACCGGACGCACCCATCAATGGTGCCGACGGTACTCTCCCTCAGACTCGGAGAACGGCGTGCTCGACGCAAACAGATTGAGAATCGCAACCCGCAAGAGCGCGTTGGCGCTATGGCAGGCTGAACACGTCAAGGGGTTGCTGGAACGGTTTCACCCGCACCTGAATGTCGAACTGGTGCCGCTGTCCACCCGCGGCGATCAGATCCTCGACACGCCGCTGGCGAAGATCGGCGGCAAGGCGCTGTTCGTCAAGGAGCTGGAGGAGGCGATGCTCGACGGGCGCGCGGATCTGGCGGTGCATTCGATGAAGGATGTACCGATGCAGTTCCCGGAAGGCCTGGGGTTGTCGGTGATTCTGGAAAGCGGCGCGCCCACGGATGCGTTCGTTTCCAACCACTACGCGAGTGTCGAGGCATTGCCCCAGGGCGCGCGCGTCGGCACCTCCAGCCTGCGGCGCGGGCTCCAGGTCAGCGCGCGGCGTCCGGACCTCGAAGTGCTGCCGCTGCGCGGCAACGTCCAGACCCGTCTGGGCAAGCTCGACGCGGGTGACTTCGAGGCGATCATTCTGGCCACGACCGGGCTCCAGCGGCTCCAGCTGGCGGATCGGATCACCGCGGAACTGACGCCGGAAGAGAGCCTGCCGGCCTGTGGCCAGGGGGCGCTGGGAATCGAATGCCGGTATGACGACGCTGAACTGATTTCGCTGTTGGCGCCGCTGGATCACGCTGCGACGGCGACGCGGGTGCGCGCCGAGCGTGCCCTGAACACGCGGCTGGATGGCGGTTGCCAGGTGCCGATCGGCGGCTACGCCGTGCTCGAGAACGACGGCGATACGCTGTGGCTGCGCGGCCTCGTGGGGCATCCCGACGGCTCGGTCGTGCTGCGCGCCGAGAGCCGGGGATCGGCCATGGAGCCCGAATCGCTGGGAATTCGCGTGGCGGAAGACCTGCTGGATCAGGGCGCCGGCGAGATTCTTGCCGAGGTTTACGGAAGCGCCGGTAACGAGTGATGCCTGACCGCGTGCTGCTGACGCGCCCCGGGGCTCGCGGCGAGGTGCTGGCGCGGGCGCTGGGGGAGGCCGGCTATGCCACGGCCGCGCTCGACGTGCTGCGTTTCGAGCCTGTTGCGCTGTCGGACTCGGCTCGCACCTCGCTGCTTGATCTCGATCTGTTCCAAGGCATCATCGTGGTCAGCCCGCAGGCCGCGACGTGTCTTGCCGAGGCCATTGCGTCATACTGGCCTCAGTTGCCTCTGGGCCTGCGTTTCTATGCCATTGGCAGAGCCACCGCGCACACGCTCTACGCGGAACTGGGCGTGCCGGCGGTCATCCCCACCCGTGCGAACGGTGAAGACAGTGAAGGGCTGCTGGAAGTGGCATCGCTCAAGGTGGTGGCCGGTAAGCGCCTGCTGCTGGCTCGTGGCGAATCGGGTCGGGAACTGCTGGAGGAACGGCTGCGTGAACGCGGCGCCGAGGTCGAAGCGGTTTCGCTTTACCGGCGTCGTTATCATCCGCCTTCTCCCCCCATGAGAACGTGGCTGGAGAACGGGGATTTTGCCGCGCTGGTGGTGACCAGCGGGGAAATATTGCAACATTTGGTCACGTGGTGTGGCCCGGTTGCGTTGAACCAACCGCTAATCGTCTCGAGTCCGCGGTTGGCTACACTGGCGGAAACGTTGGGGTTCGGCTCGCCTCATGTGGCGTCGGGCGCTTCCCCGGCGGCATTGAGCGCCGAAGTCCGCGCGGTGCTCGATCCGCGGGGCGCCATCTTCGATCAGGGTGATCACGAAAAAGGCAAGCGTAGATGAGCAAGCAAAGCAAAGATCAGCAACCGCCATCGGCACCGACATCCGATAGCGAGCAGACCTCGGGTGGCACGGCCAAACCGACCGGACAGGACCCGAAGGCGGCGCCGAACGCGGACAATAGCCAGCCGTCATCACCTGCCGATTCAACTGCCAACAGCGGCTCGACCAAGGCCGAGCCGATCAAGCCGGATGTCGCACAGCCGACCACCACGGATGGCACGACTGGCAAGCCGGATGCCACCAGCAAGCCGGACACCGCCAGCAAGCCAGGTAAATCCGGCACCACCGCATCGAACACGACTCCGGCAGCCGCTGCGTCCGGCTCATCTGCTCAATCCGGTTCCTCGAATGGCAAGAACAGCGCCACGGCCGGCAAGAAAAACGGCAAGTCGGGTCCGGCAACGCCGCCCACGGGAGGCGCGGCCACACCACCGGGCGGTACGCCGCCAACGGCTAGCGGCAAACGGGGCAACGGGGCCAAGTTGGGGTTGCTGGCGCTGATTCTGGTCGTCCTGCTGGCGATTGCCGTAGCGATCGCCGGGTATCTGGGCTGGCAGAAAATTCAGCAACAGCAGGCGCAGTTGAGCCAGGTCGGTTCCAACAGCACCACGCTCGACCAGCTCGAGTCGAAAGTCGGCGAACTCGACCAGAACCGTCAGCAGAACCTGAAAATGATGCGTGGCGAGTTCGATCAGTACCGTCAGAATCTCGACAACACCCTGGACAAGGTGCTCAAGGAGCTGGCCCAGCAGCAGCAGGCCGACCCACGGGAGTGGCTGCACGCCGAGGCCGAATATCTGCTGCGCCTGGCCAATCAGCGGCTGCAGCTCGAGCGTGACGTCGAAGGCGCCAAGGCGCTGTTGAACGCCGCCGATGCGCGTCTGCGCGAGGCGGACAACCCGGCCCTGGTGCCGATCCGGCGAGCCATCCAGTCCGAGCTGGCTTCGCTCGATTCCGTGCCGGTCATCGACCGAACTGGTCTCTATCTGGCGCTGATGGCACAGCAGGAGCAACTGGCACGTCTGCCGCTGAAGCAGGACATCGAGGAGATCGCCGCCGGCGAGGGCGACGCCAAGCCGACCGGCGGCTGGCGCCAGCAGCTGGCGACGCTGGGCAGCGAGCTCAAGGATCTGGTGACCGTGCGGCGTCATGACCAGCCGCTGGAAGCGCTGATCACGCCGCAGCAGGAGTCCTATCTGCGCCAGAACGTTCGGCTGCTTCTCGAACAGGCGCAACTGGCGTTGCTGAAATCGGAACCCAAGCTTTATCAGGCGAGCCTCGACAAGGCGATCGAACTGGTCGAAGGCTACTACGCGAGCGACAACGACGGCGTGGCCAACTCGATCGACAAGCTCAAGAGCCTGCGTGACAACGAGGTTCGACCGGAGCTGCCCGATATCAGCGAATCCTCGCAGTTGCTCAAGCGCTTCATCGAGCAGCGCTTCGGCAACGGCAGCGAGAGCCAGGGCGGAAGCGGTTCACAGAACGGCGTCGCACAGGGCGGTACCAGTGGATCGGCACAGGGAGAGGGCGCATGAGAAAGCTGATCCTGCTGATCGTCTTCGGTCTGGCGGTCGGCGCGCTGTTTGGGCAGTTGATGCAGTCGCTGCCGGGTTACTGGTTCATTCGCGTTGGCGACACCTCCATCCAGACCTCTTTCTGGTTCGGCTGTGTCCTGCTGCTGGCCGCTTTCCTGATTCTGCATTTTCTGCTGCGTGCATTGACGCGCCTGCGCCGTCCGGTGAGCCGGCTCAAGGTCTGGAACAGCCGTACGCGTCACCGCACCGCGATGAAGCGCACCGTTCGCGGGCTGGTGGCGCTGGCGGAAGGCCGCTGGAAGCGTGCCGAGAAGTCTCTCACCAAGGCGGCCGATGATTCCGGCACGCCGCTGGTCAACTATCTCTCCGCGGCGCTGGCGGCCCATTACCAGGGCCGTTACGAGCAGGCCGACGTGCTGCTCAAGCGGGCGCATCACAGCACCGAGGGCGCCGATACGGCGGTGGGGCTGGTACAGGCACAGCTGATGCTGGATCGCCAGCAGTTCGAAGAAGCCCTGGCGACCTTGACGCGTCTGGAACAGCAACTGCCAGAGCATCCCCAGGTGCTCAAGCTGCTCAAGCAGGCCTATCTCAGCGTCAACGACTGGGATGGCATGCGTCGACTGCTGCCGCGTCTCGACAAGCATCGCTTGATCACCGAAGACGAACGTCGTGAGCTCGACCAGCGGGTCTATCGCGAGCTTCTGGTGCAGGCCGCGCAGCAGGAAGGCAATCTGCCGCGCGTCCGTTCGCTGTGGGCGGACATGCCGGATAACCTGCGTGGCGACGTGGAACTGGTCGGACTTTATGCCGAAGCGCTGATCAAGGGCGGAGAAGAGGGCGATGCCGAGCGCCTGCTGCGCAATGCGCTGAAGGAGCACTGGGATACGCGGCTGGTGCTGCGCTACGGTCTGCTCAATGTCGACGCCGCCCGCCAGCTGGCCTATGCCGAGAAATGGCTGCAGGAGCGCCCCAACGATCCGGATCTGCTGCTCACCCTGGGTCGTCTGTCGCTGCGCAATGCCTACTGGGGCAAGGCACAGGAGTACTTCGAGGCGAGCCAGCGCCAGCGCCCGAGCGGGGTCGTCTGCGCCGAGCTGGCACGGCTGTATGCCAACCTCGGCGATCACAGCAAGAGCCAGCTCTACTACCGTCAGAGCGTGACGCTGCTCGACAAGTCGCTGCCGGCGTTGCCGCAACCCAGCGACATGACGCGCTGATCCGGCTGACGATCGATTGCTCTCCTGGGCGCCTGCGGGCGCCTTTTTTCGTACGGTCGGTCACCGTCACGTCACCGTTACCCAGTTTGAGGATCCATTCATGCATTACGGTATCGATGTCGGCGGGACCAAGATCGAGATCGCGATCTACGACCCGAATTGGCAGTGTCTCGATCGCTGGCGCGAGCCGACGCCGGCGGACGACGGCGAGGCGCTGATGGCGCTGCTGGCCGGGTTGGTGCGAGAGGCGGATCGTCGTCATGGCGGACGCGGTTCGCTGGGGCTGGGTTTTCCCGGTGTCCTCGATGAGCAGGGGCATCTGGTGGCGGCGAACCTGCCGGGGCTTCGTCCCTTCGTCCTGGAGACGGCGCTGGCGGCGCATCTCGATCGTGATTTCATCATCGAGAACGACAGCCGCTGCTTCGTGGTGTCGGAAACCGGGCCCGGTGGCGCGGCCGAGGGCGTGATGCACGCCTTCGGCGCGATCCTGGGAACCGGCGCGGGTGGCGGCGCGATGGTGGACGGCCGGCTGCTCAAGGGCGCCGGGCGATTTGCTGGCGAGTGGGGGCATCTGCCGTTGCCCGCAGCGGCCGCCCGGCACTATGACCTGCCGCTGTTGCCTTGCGGCTGCGGTCTCGAGGCGTGCCTGGAAGGCTACATTGCCGGGCCCGGGCTGGTGAGATTGCACCGCCATTTTGGCGGCCGGTCGGCCTCCGCCGAGCAGTGGCATCAGGCCTGGCTGGCAGGGGAAGGCGCGGCGCGGCGCGCGCGCGAATGTCATCTGGCGTTGCTGGGCGGCGCTCTGGCCAATGTGGTCAAGCTGCTATCGCCCCAGGCGATCATCGTCGGCGGCGGCCTGTCGGCCATGGATGACCTCGTGGCCGCTCTGCCGTCGGCCATTGCCGAACACCTGTTCCCGGGGGTCGAGGTGCCCGACGTGATGCGCTCTCGCCTGGGTGATGCCAGCGGCGTGCGCGGCGCCGCCATGCTGGGCGCTGGCATGATGACGACTGCCTGACACCAAGGCGAAAACGAAAAGGGCCGCCCGAAGGCGGCCCGAAGAGACGAGAGGATTCCGGCTGACGGTCTAGCGTGGCTCGTCCGTCTCGTCGCCATCGACATCGTCATCGGTGGGCTTTCGATGCGTCTCGTCCTGCGCTCGCTGATTCGGCGTCGATTCGGACCGGCTCTCGCCTTCGATCGCCGTGGGCGCGTCGGTTTGATGAGCCTTCGGCTGACCGGCGGGGCTGCCGTCGATCGTGAAGTCCTCCTGCATGATGCGCAGGTTGGCGGGCGGCGCCGAACCGGTGCGGTCCTGACCGAAGTAGAGCGTGGTATGCGGGAACGGAATCTCGATACCGGCCTTGTCGAAGTAGAGCTTGACGAGGCGGTTGTAGGCGCGCCCGACACCCCACTGATCCCCCGGCGTGGTCTTGATCACTACGCGGATGTTGACCGAGCTGTCTGCCAGCGCGATGACCCCTGCCACCGTCATTGGCGCCAGCAGTTTGTGGCCATGCTCCTCGCTCGCCTTGAGCTCCTCGAAGGCGGCTTCCAGCTGTTCGATGGCGTAATCGATGTTCTCGCGATAGGCGATACCGTATTCGCCGACATGGTTACCGAACTCGCGCATGAAGTTGGAGACGGTATCCACGGAAGAGAACGGCACGATGTGATAGGTGCCGGACAGATCGCGGATCGCCACGGAGCGGATGCTGATGCGCTCGGCGGTGCCGGTGATGCCGCCAGCGGTGACGACATCTCCGGTGTTCATGGCGTTTTCCAGTTGGATGAACACCCCGGTGATGACATCCTGGACCAGCTTCTGGGCACCGAAGCCGATAGCCAGGCCCAGTACCCCGGCGCCAGCGATGAGCGGCCCGATATTGATGCCGATCTGAGACAGCACGATCATCACGGTCATGATGATCAGCGTGATGGCCAGGGCGTTGCGGAACAGGCTCATCAACGTCTGCGCGCGTGCGGTGGGCGCGCCGCCACCCGTTTCGGGATTGAGGTAGTTCTCGATCAGACTGGCCAGGCCAATCCACACGATGGCAGCGATGATCAGGATCAGGATGACCTGAATCACGGTCGCCACGGTGTGCGATCCCGCGTCGCTGGCGTACCAGGCGGCGAGGTCGAACGCGCCCCAGGCATCCAGGGTGTACATCACCACCGCAATCAGAATGATGGCGCGGACGATCTTCAGCAGCGTCGGGATATAAGAGTTCAAGCGCGGTTCGAGCAACGGCAGTCGCTTACGCATGTTGTCGCCGAGGTCGATACGACGCCCGATGAGTTGAGTCAGCAGGCCGGAGACGAGCGTACCGATGCCCACGTAGATGATCGTCTTCAATGTCGCGATCAGCACGAACGGTAGCGCGGTTTCGGGATGCAGCAGCGTAACGGCGAACACCATGACGGCGTAGATCACCGCGAGGACATGCCAGATCCGCGCGAACAGGCGAAGCGCCACGCGCGATGCGGACATCTGTGCCGAATCCGCCTTGGCGATGATCAGGTCGCGCACGCCGGTACGATTCTTGAACACGACGCTCAGCGACCAGATCAGCGCAACGAGCATGATCAGCACGCCCACCGCCTTGCCGAACGCAGACGAGAGGTTGGCATTGAGGATCGGAACGACCACCAGCATGCCGTAGCCAATGAAGCTGGCCAGTGTCGCCAGGAATCGGTTGCAGTACCTTGCCTGGCCGTCCTCGATGGATACCAGGCGCAGCCCTTCGTGGCGCGAGGAGAAGAGTATCCGCAAGGCGCACTTGAACAGCTCGATCATCAGGAACGCATTGAGGAACAGCGAGAGCCGCGTGTCGAGACTGCCGCTTTCGCCGACCAGAAAGGTCGCCACCAGATTGCCTGCCACATAGGCGAGGACGACAACGACGATATCGACGATGGCCGCCAGCACCACGCCCACGATGACGCGTAACAGGTGGCTGCGCCCTTCGCCCTGAAGCGCCCAGTGGCTGAAGCGGGAAAACAGCGGCTTGGCGATGGCCCGCAGAATCAGGAAGGCGGCGACCGTGGCAATGATCACCAGGGCAAGGTCGATCGCTGCACTCAGGAAATCGCTCATGCTGAACGCCGGGCCGGTGCTCGCGGCGGCGCTGTCACTGGTGAAAAAACCGCCGATCAAAGCCGCCAGGCTGGTGAGCTGACCGCCGATATCGCCTGCGAAATCGCTGGTGATCTGTGCCATCCGCCGAGGGAAGGAGGTGACTGTCTCGGCACTCTCGCCGCTTTCGTTGGCGGCGCTGCCATCCGTCTGGGTATCTTGCCCAGAGGCGGTGCCGCTACCGTCATTGTTCGCGGCCGCGTTGTCGGCCGTGCCCTCGCTCTGAGCCGCATCGGCTTGCGAATCGCCGGAGGAATCCTGTCGAGAAGCCAGCTGTCGCAACTGATCGATCAAGGCTTGCCGCGATTCCGGATTTTCCAGCAGATCCGCCATGGTGGAATAGGCAGGGCCATCCTGAGCAGATTGCCCTTCGGTGCCGCTTTCCTGAGCGAATGCGGGAGCAGCGAATATCAAAAGTAATAGCAATAGCCAGCGACTGAGCCAGCGATCGGGGCGAAGGGCTATCAAGCTCCAACCTCCTTGTCTTGTGGGCGGTTCGATTTCGGCGACACGCAGCCAGCCTAACCATTTTTAGGATAACACTTTATCGGTAATGGCAAATTCACACGCCCATGCAGGGCGATGGCCATCTCGTGAGGCTAGCCGATTCGGGTGGGTTTTCCAGAGCGGGGTACGGCATTTGGTCGTTCGACGACTTGCCTCCTCCACCCGCTTTCGATGAGAACGCCACCGAGCCGGTAGTGGTAAACAATGAGGTTACTGGCCCCGGTACGCTGAAAAAGTTCATGCCCGACGGGCGATGTCGAGTCAGGTCAGCGCTGGGATATAGTGACGATGAAGCGAAAGATCAGAGACAGGATCCGGCATTAGGGCGGTGCGGGGCGATGCATTGACGGCGCAAGTGCCGGGCCATGGACGGGCACCATGACCGACGTCGTCATGGATGACGCAGGGCATGCGATGGCGAATGCGCGCTGAACCATCATGACGGCGCCATATCGTCAGCGTCTCGCCCGGAGTCTTCCGTTGCAACCATCAGGGAGCCGTTATGAATTCTTTTTCCGTTGCCGAACGCATCGAGGGGACGTCCGAGCCGCTGGCCGAGGCTTCTGCTCGGTTGGAAAAAGGCGATTTTTCGGGTGCCATTGCCTTGCTGGAGCCCGCTTTCAAGGCAGGAGACGATAGCTCCGATATCGTCGAGGCGTTGATGCGTGCCTATGACGGTGCCGGCGAGACTGCCAAGCACGAAGAGATGATGGCCGTTGCCCTGCAGGCATCCTCCCAGCCTTCTCTCAAACTGGCAATTTCCTATGCCGAATTGGCAATGACGCGGAAAGAATGGCCGGTGGCTGCCGAGAGATGGCAGTTCATCATCGATCATTGCGAGGGTTTCCCGCATCAGGTCTATGTTCGTCAAGCACGTGCCTGGCTCGCGGCGCAACAATTCAGTGCTGCGCTCCATACAGTCAACCTGGGGCTGGAAAGACAGCCGGGAAACCCTGTCCTTAGTGATCTCAAGGACGTCATTGCCAGCCGGAAAGCAAAGAAATTCCAGTTGACGGCGCAGCAACTGGCGGCACCCATCACGATTCGCTGGGAGGTCGATGAAGGCGAGAAGCGGATCGCGACGCTCGAATCCTTTCGCCATTATCGAATTCGCGGCTGGATCGATGCCCGTCAGGATCAACGGCCGGAATTGCTCGTCTCGGCTCCAGATGGAGCGGTCAGCCTTGCGCTCACCACGCTCGAACCGAGTACGCCCTCCCAGGAGGCTGGCTGGACTTTCGAGTACCGTTTCGATTTCTCTCAGGACCTGACACTTGGCGTCCGGTTGAAGAACGGCAGAGTCTACGAATGCTTGCGCTTTTCGTTGGCACCAGTCATGGAAGTCCTCGAAGGGCGCGAAGGGTGGCTCTTCCTCGCCAACGATACCAACGCCAGTATCGATCAGTTCACCGGCAAGAAGCGTCTGGACGCAGAGCAGAAGCAGCAATGGCGGCATTTCGTTGACGGGATCGGACCGCTTCAGCGGCAGCGCTCTCTATTGCTGTTGATCGCCAATTCCAAGGAAAAGGTCAGGCCGGAATATTATCCTTACGAGAAAGCCAGCATCACGCCTACCGAGCAGGTCGAGAAGCTCCTCCAGGCAGAAAAGATCGACTACTGCAATCCCGTGGCGGCGATGCAGGCGGAGCCGGATAGCTATTACCCTACGGACACGCACTGGAGTGGCCGCGGTGCCTATCTTGCGTTTCTTGCCTGCATGCGGCATTTCGGCTTCGATGACGACTTCGCTTCGCTGTACGCCTTCGAACAGCGGGAAGTCGTGGGTGACCTGGGATCCAAGATGGATCCTCCCGCCAAATCCTTGTCGACCGTCGCCGTTTTTCGGGAGGAGAGCGGTGTGTACTGTCGTTTTTCCAATTATCTCCCAGGCACCGGCAACATTACGATCTTCGAGAATTCCAAGCCCATCCATGCCCGGACATTGGTCATCTTCGGTGGCTCTTCGGCCGGCGCCGGGGGATTTGCGCTGCTGTTCGCCAACGTCTTCCAACGGGTCGTCGTGGTCAATCTGCCTGGCAGCTATGTTCATGAAGTCGTCGAGCATGAAGCTGCGGAT
The DNA here is from genome assembly GCF_001858555.1 of Salinicola sp. MIT1003. Classification (NCBI taxonomy): domain Bacteria; kingdom Pseudomonadati; phylum Pseudomonadota; class Gammaproteobacteria; order Oceanospirillales; family Halomonadaceae; genus Salinicola; species Salinicola sp. MIT1003. The sequence continues at coordinate 237,974 of NZ_MCAP01000011.1, read as the reverse complement.
CATGTGATCCTGCAGACCAACGAACGCTACCTGGCCACGCCCGGACGGGTCATCAAGACATTGGCCGAGGCCAATCTCGACCATGCCGTGCAAGCCGTGCCGGCGGCCGAGAGAGTCAAGCTGCTGCAGAGGATGAGTCGCTACGCGAGCTGTGAGCCGTATCACGGTTTCATGACTACGCTACTGGCAGGATGAGCCGCGCTGGGCATCGCTGTCGAGCAGCGCATTGAACGTACCATTTCTTTTGAAGTTCACCGGAGTCTCAAGCATCAGCTCGTGACATGACAACAAGGCCATCCATCAAGGGGCCCATACCAAGGAACGACAATGCTAAAAGTCACGTTGGGTCTACGTTGCAACGTTTGTGGTGGGGAACGGTTTTTGCTGCCGACGCTACATGAGGCGTCCGAAGATGTTCGTTGCGCTGACTGTTCCGCGTTCAAGTGCAAGAACGATGATCTGGAGCGCGCCATGTCTGCCGTGCAACGGCAGAAGGCCGCCATGGCGTCGGTTGCCTGAGAAACGTCGTCAGCTGGCATCTGGAAACACAAGCACAAAAAAAGCACCCGATCGGGTGCTTTTTCATGTTTGGGCGGGGTCGTTATAACCAAACCAGTAACACAATGAATAATAAAGGTTATCTATAGGATAAATTTTACGGGCATACACGTGGGCATACACGGTACTGACTGCTAGCAGGCTAAGTGTGCTTTTCGGTGGAAAGATGGGGAATCGAATTGATCGTTTTTCGCCCACTTTTTTAGCTCAGGGCAAACGCACGAAAGCGCCTATCAGAACGCCATTCCTAATAGCCTTTTCCTAACGGTGTGCGCCATTGGCGTAGCCCCTCGGTGCGACGATCTTCGCATCGGTAATCAGCGCAGTTTTCCGCCCATTGGCGTCATGCAGATTTGCACAGCGATAAAACGCCGGAATCCCGGCTATTACGAGATAGTCGTAAAACTTCGGTTTGAAACCGGGTAAAGGTGGGAATTCCCATATTTAGGCGTGGTCAGAACGGCCACACCTTGGAGTGCCTGCCACCGCCACAATGTCGAAGTGACGCGCAGGCTGTCGGGGTTTTCTTGAAGTGGGGCACTCGCCGACTAATCCCCATCGCTGCTATCGGAAGCCAGCGACCACTACACTCTTGAGGCTCATCGGTTCACGTCTCAGACAGCCGTAGCGTACGGCATCGGCAGCGTGGTCCGGGCCGGTACTCTCCAGGTCTTCGACGCGCTTCTGGTCTCGAGCAAGATAAGGCACGGTGTCCCAGAAATACTTGCAGTGCCGGGCGATATACAGCCCAGGGCGATCCGGTTTCCCCGCTTCGGCGAGTAGGCGGCGCATGATGTTCCAGCCGGTCAGGCGATCCGCCTTGCGGGCAGGTTCGAAGCTCACGCCTTCCTTGCGGAACTCGTCGGCGATGCTGCCAGCCCCAGAGCCGGTACGGGCGAAGATGGCATCGTCAGCCACACCTTTCGGCTTCACGTCCCACTCAAGGCACCACTTCTTGATCTCGTCAGCCAGAACGGGAACGGTCCAGCCTAGCCCCGCGTTCAGGTTCTCCCGGCGATTGGTCGCCAGCTCGTCCACCAGGACAATCGAATCTCTCGGGTAGTGCTGACCATCCGGGCCAATAGCACCGGGCGACACGGCACAGATATAGGTCACTGACGGGGCGCTGGAGCCGAAGTCGTGGCAGAGATAGACAATCCAGTCTTCGGGGATGTGATCCCACGGCGCGGTGGCGTTGCGGTTCTCGTCGATGACGTTGGCGAAGTACGCGCCACGGTTTACCGCCCAGTCGCCATCAATCCACGCTCGTAACAGCTCGGGATCGTCCGGGCACGCGCTCTGGAGCTGGTCACGATACTGCGCGGTGTCGATGAACTGATTGCCGATGAAGGTCGAGGGCGCGTAGATCCACTGGCGTTTCGACTTGTCTTCATGAAACGGCTTCCACGGCTTCTCCTGAAAGACGTAGCGCTTCGCCAGCCAGTGATGCCCAGGGCCGCCGGGGTTGGCTGCCACCACGACTCTGACCGGCATATCGGCGGGGCCGCGTAGGTTGGATCGCATGATGTCCAGCAGGTCGGGCAACGGGTACTGTCCGGCTTCATCCACCATCAGCAGGGTGAAGGATCGGCCCTGATACTTCGTGTAATCGGCGTGGCTCTCGAGCTGGCCCAGTTCCATATAGCCGTTGTTGGGGAAGCGCCAGACGTGCTCCCCGGCGTTGTAGCGTGCGCCAGTGCCGTAGACCATGCCGAACAGCTCTCGGGTAATCAGCTCGAAGTCAGCCAGCCCCTTGTACGTTCGCCGAAGATAGAGAATCCGGGCGCGATCGCCGTACATTTCAACGTGACGCATCGCCAGCAGGGCCAGCGTGTAGGACTTGCCGCCACCACGGCCACCACCCAGGAACACGTCATATTCCTCGGGCAGCGCCAGCACCTTCTGTTGGAAGCCGTTGAGTTCAATCGTCTCCACGATCCACCTCCCCATTAATCACCTTGGAGAAGTCTTCGACGGACTGCGGCCCCGGTAGGTTGAAGGTCACTGACACGCGGTTAGCCAGATCGCCTTGATCGCCTTCTCGATAGCCGTGGCGGCATTTCAGCAGGAAGATGGACGCGGTGACGTTACCGGCGCGGGCTTGATCCATCAGCGCCCCATGCAGTTCGCCATGCTCACGCTCGCGGCCTTCATCCAGTGCCTTTTGAATCTCGGGGTAGTTCTCACGCCAGGCGCGGAACAGATCGGCGGAAATATTCAGCCCGTGGGCGATGCCCTTGATCGAGACGCCGTTTTTCGACATCTCCAGAACCTTGTCGGCAGTGTGCTTCGGGGGTTTCTTCTGTGAAGCGGTGCACTTCACGCGGTCGGGTTTACCAGCCATAACGAATCTCCTAAATCCCCACCTTTCGGTGGGGAATATCCGGTTCAAGCGATCTTGGCTTTCAGGAACGCCAGATTGACGGCCTTGCGCTCGGCAGTGCGCAGCCAGTGCGACGGATCGGCCAATTCGGCCAGGGTCGGAGACTCGTCGGCAATGTCGCCTTCGGCCCAGCTAAAGCCAGCCGGGTGAATCGCGACGTTCAGGCGAGAATGCAGGATTTGTTGACCACCACCACGACCGGCGGACGGGATGTCCTCGGTTTGCGTGCCTTCGGCGATGGTCGGTTCGGCCAGCGCGTAGCCCACGGCACCAGCACCGAACAGCACGGACGTGAACTCCCCGGCTTCGGTGTCAGCGGGTAGGCCATCATCCACGATGGTCGCCAGTCCCCGGAAGGTGGCGATGGTGCCGCCCTGGCTGTCGGGAATGAACTCGATCAGGTCATTCTTGAGCGCACGGCGGTAGATGGCGGAGTGCATCGCAATGCCGGTCAGGTTACTCAGCGAGTCGCCCAGCGTGCCAGTGGCGTCGATGACGGCCTCGGCACCGAAGACAGCCGCCGCGCCAGTCTCGCCGGTAATGTCCAGCACCATATCGCCCGCGTTATTGGCGATATTACCCGCCATAACGCCGTTGAGAGACGCGATAAGGCGTCGCTGCATCTGACGGTCCCAGTAGGCGGTAACGCGGCTCTGGATGCGCTGCAGGGCGTTATCCCCGGCGATTTCGGAAGCCAAATTCATATGCGACCAGGACTTGTGCAGGAATGACTTGCGCACAATCTGCTTGCCGCTGCCGATCTTGGCGGGCGTGGAGTGAATATCGGGATCGTCGTTCACGATGTCGGCTTCATCATCGCCCAGGTCGAGCCAGAACGGGACGTTGAAAGCGTGAGCGCCAGCGCGAAGTTGTCGGGCGATCTCGGGGTTATTCACCGCGACACCGGATTGGAACAGTGCCGTTTTCTGCATCGTCTCTTGCAGAATGTAATCGGTGAAAATTTGCGGCTGGATAATATCTGTCAGGCGTGTTGTCGTCATGGGAATCACCTACAAAAAATAGGGTTTAGTGATTCTCACAGACCATCAGTCTTGGAGGTTGCCCCATCAGGGCTTGATTACCAACGCTGCGCGGCTGGTGGGCGTTGCCCCATTAGGGCGGAGGTGCTGAAAGACGGCCCCATCAGGGCCGTCAGACAGTGGATTCATTATATCATCGCATGCCAAGTTGTGGGCGATTTAACGGCTTGTCAGCGGGTTTATCGTCATTGGCCGGTGGGCGTGATGCGTTTCTATGAGTGCTGCCGGGCGCACCGCTTCCCGTGGGTTTGGGCATAAAGAACCAAAGATCGTCCAGGCCGTGTTCGTCCACCAGGTCATACAGGTTATCGAACGTCAACTCTCGCGGATGATGTTCCTCGCCATACTGCCCCACCTTGACGGTTTTCAGCATCGGATTGCCATCCTTGTCGTTGATATAGAACTTTCCATCATCGCCACGGGCAATATCGAAGTGATCCGAAAATGTTTGCCGTAGCGCGTTGGAAGCCGGGCAGACATTCTTGAAGAACTCATTTACCGGGTTCTCGAAGGTCAGCTTATGAATCTCGGCTTTCAGTTGCTCATTCTCTGCTTCCAGGGCCCCGAGCCGTTCTTGTGACTCACCGCCACCATCCTTGGCCTTGCGGAGTTTTCCCAGTAGCTCGGCATTCTTGGCTTTCAGGGCTTCGTTTTCGGTTTGCATTGCTTCGATGTCAGACATGTTCGTCACCTTTCAAAAGTTTGGTGATGATGATGTTGGCCGCTCGGCGACCGGCGTTTTCCTGCTTCACGGAACTGGGCTCGGCATCATGGCCTTCCCGCCAGGCATCGACGTAACGCTCTGCCAGCCGTTGCTGGATGCGCGGATGGAGTCGGAACAGCCCACGGGCGACGTGGGTCTTGTCCTCCGGCAGCACCGGGCAGCGTTCGGCGATCCATTCGATCCAGTCGGTTGTCGTGACGGGTGCGCTGTCTTCGTTTTTTTCGGAAAAAGCGTCCTCTGCCACCCCCTCTAAACCCCCTAAAGGGCTTTTGGGTGGTTTACGGGGGGTGTCTACCTCGGCATTTCTGATTTTTTCGAGCCAGCGACCCATTACGCTTCCTCCTTTGCCGGGACGTAATCGGGGTGCCACCAGTAGTCGATTCTTGGTCGTCCAGCCGTTTGGCGTTCCACTTCTGTTAGGTAGCGGTGCTCCACCAGCACGTCGATGGAGTCTTGAACCGCTGGGGTGGTATCCAATCCTTGCCACCCGCGCTGCTGTACCTGCTTGGTCTTGAACGGATTGGGCAGCTTCGATCGACGCTTGAGGATCAGCTTCGCGCCTTCGATGCCGCTATTGGTCGCGGCGCTGTATAGGCGTTCGGCGTGGCCTCGAAGATAGTCGGCCCATTCCAGTGCTCTCGCCGTGGAATCAACGCTAACGCTGCCTTGCTCGCCGTCGATAACCGCGAACAGTAGCGCCAGGCTGCCTACCGTTTTCGGCATCTTGAGCAGGTGCTCAGCCATCAGTGGAGAAAGCGTGCCAGAGCGGCATTCGAGATTGATCTCGGTCATCCACTCCACGAACAGTGATTGCGCCTCGGGCGTGAAGCGCCAGGCGGGCGGGTTGCCGTTCTCGTCCGCTCCGAAGTCGATACCGTGAAGGCGGTAGAACACTTGCGCGAAGCGCTCCTTGGCCTTGGGATTGGGAGCACGGTCAATCCACTTCCAATCCCGCACAGGATCGGGCCAGACGGCAAGCTGGAAGCGCTGGATCAGACCATCGTTGACGGCACCGCGTGCGCCTCGAATGATCGGGGCCAGCTTCGTCGGCTGAATGCCGCCAAGGATATTGAGAGCACAGCGTTCGATAGCGATGTGTCCGCGTCCTATGCGGTCATAGGTGAACCGTGAATCCCCGTTCCACGCCTCCAGATAGAACGCTCGTTCGCTGCTGGCGTCCTCCTGCTGGAGCCGTGATAGCAGACCAGCAAGCTCATCGCGCAGCGCCGTGAGATGGCTCTCGCTCTGGTTCATCAGCTCGCCGGCCTTCTCGACCGTGGCATCGTTGAAGATCAGCCGTTCAGCGGGCTTGGGTGCTTTGGGTTCGACCGCTTCGGCCAGGGCGGCTTTCGCACCATCCATATCGCCTTTGTTCGCGCGATCCTTGGCCTTTTTCTTCGATGCGGCCTTTGCCACGTCGAATAACTCCATCTCTGCCATATGGTCAGCCAAGGCTTTCTCATGCTCGCGTCTGGCGTCTGCCTCGATAGCGTCGATGGCGAAGCGCATCGCCTTGATGGCTGGCGTCTTCATCGCGGAAGGATCGCCCACCAGGGCAGCCCACAGCACAATGACAATCTCCCAGTCGTCATGCTGCTTGGGCCGCATTCGCACCTTGTGGCCGACCAGCCCCGACAGTAGCGTCAGTGCCGCGACCGCACAGTATTCCGGCGGACACTGGATACGCCGTGAAACGTCCAGCACGTAGTCGCGAAGCTCGTCGGGCAGCATGTCAGGCTCGAAACGCTGGACCGGCGGCAGGCTAGTGGGCAGTGGTCGTGGCTTTTCGTTGGCGATGGGGGGTTGTTGCTCGTCGGCTTCTGGCTCCTCGAAAGGATTATCGAACTGGGCCTTGATCGCCGCGCTTCCCTCGGCCTGAAACACGTCGCTCCAGTCTTTATGCCGCATGGGACACCTCCCCCGGTACGACCCAGCGCCGTCCGGTCGCCTTGGCGGCTCGAATGCCAGCTTCATCGGCATCCGCTGCCACTAGCAGGTCAACGTGCGGGGCGCAGGTGAACAGGCAATCCGCCAGTGCTTTTAGCCCAGGTTCTCCGACACCGCACGCGACCGGCCAGCCAGTGGCTTCGTTGATCCTGAAACCGTCAGCCAGGCCAGCACAGACGATCAGCGTTCCTCGAAGGCGCAGCACGTCAGGCCCCGTTCGGAAACCAAAAGGCGTGAAGGTGGCACGGACAGTCGAGCCATAGGCGGTCTTCTTGGTGCCGTCCGGCCAGATTCGTTCCCATCCGCGATGATCGCCAGCCGCGTCTACTAGCTCGCGGAACAGCACTTCGCCGCGTATCTGGATACGGGCAGACGTAGCCGCTCGCAGAGACGCCAGCGGTATCGCTTTGCGGCGAAGGTAGGGCGAGATATACTCGTCGGGCACAGAATTGATAGGCGCTCGCTCTCCATTGGGGACGGGCGCTTTTCTTTGTTCAGCCATTGGCAATCTCCCGCCGCTCCATCAATGCCTGATAGCGTTGAACGCCACGATTGAGCGCTAGCGTTCGCGTCCCAGCGTGCTGCCGGATAATCAGGCACTCGTCGCGATCCCAGACAACGGCATCCCAGCCAGTACCCGCAGGCTCCAGGGCGATAGCGTCATCCCGGTCGACCTGATATAGCGCTTCGTCTGCATTCGCTGCTTCGACGTGGATCGCTTGGCGCTGGGCATGAATGTGGACTTCGATCATTCATCCTCCCCGGCCTTCGGCTCGCTTGTGACGTGAGCGTGATTGCACAGCGCGGTTAGCACGGCCAGTTGTGTCTCCACGCCAGCCAGCATCGCGGACAGGACGTGATCGGATGGGCGGTCTTCGCAGGCTTCGCCCAGCAGCACCTCGACGGCAGTGATAGCGCCTTGGACGTGATTGATCGTCGCCGTCATCGCGTCGATATTGACGCCAGGCATTAGGTCAGGACGCACGGCAACGGCTTCGGCGGGAAGGTAGGCTTCGATTTTGGTTGGCGTAGTCATTGGGCCACCTCCTGAAGCTGGGCTTCGAGAGCGCGGGCACGATCCATGTGATCGTTGTATCGGCGTAGCCTGACGGCGGTGCTGGAATTGGAGAAAAGCGCAGCCCTGGCCATCGCTCGATGGGCTAAAGCGCGGGACTTGGACGGTTTTCGGGCGGGGTACAGGCGGATTGCCATTGGTGTGACTCCATTCTGTGTGGAGTCTCCCAGTTCGCTGCTAAACGAGGGGTGGGAGACGATGCGCGGGTTAGCAGACCGGCCAGAATGGACACCGGCAGCCCGAAGGCTCCCACGCACCGTCACCCATAACGGTGACGCAAAAAAAGCGCCATCGAGAGGGGCGCTTGTGCGCCATTCTGGTTTCAGGCTGCTAAACCCGGTCACGGATTTTGCCGCGACAGTCGAAGCATATCCCGGCACTGGTAGGTATCGCAAGGTCATCATGCGGCACCTCGCTGGCTCATTTTCGCTTCAAGCCACGACTTCACTTCGCCAACGATGTAATAAGCGCAGCTCTGGCGGGATTCGCCGAACTTGATCGGGCGGGGAAAGGTGGGATCGTTCTTGCGCAGCTTCTCCAGTCCAGCGCGGGACATATCGAGCGAGCGATAGAGCGACGGCTGGGAGATTAGTTGCTGGTCGGTGGGAAGTGATTCTATATGCATTTAAGCGCCTCCTATGGATGACGCTTAAACGGTAAATCTGGTCTTCTTTGCCTTATACGTTCTAAATTTTGGATAAATGCCGGATTTAGATTATTCGTCTGTGCTCAGATGATCCGATAGCCATTATCGAGCTTCTTTCTCTGCTTCCTGACCATCGTGATGCTGATCTCGTCGCCTTTCTCAGTCAGCAATTGATAGATGATCGAGTAGGCGATGAAAAAGGCATCGGTCTCCGCGTTTGTTTTCGCTGGCTCCCCTACGCATTTCTGCCAAGACACAAGGCTCCAATCGAGAAAGTCTAGCTTCTGTGCGGTGCTACGATGATCGCTGGTCCTGGGAACCTCTTGTATTTCCAGGTGCTCGCTGTATAGCTCCAAAGCAGTAAGAACTGAAAACAGGTAATCCGTGGCATAAGTGGGGTCAACGCCGTAACGTCTGGCAACGTCGTTTAGGATCAGGCTTTCCAAGCTATCCGTGTGCCGTTCTTCCAGATTACTTAGGGCTTTCCGCAGCTTCGTAGCGGAAGGTTGCAGCGCCTTCCCGGCATCCCATGCATCTCGACTTTGCTTGCCTTGCCAAGAGAAATTCCAGTTATGCAGCGAGCGGACTACGAAGTCCCGAAGCTGGGGAGAATCCTTTAACTCTGAGCTGCGATAGTCGTCAAAGAAGCGAGCTAAAAAATCGTTCTCAATGGTTAATCTCATGCCCGCCTCACCAGTTCCACGACATTGCCTTTCTCTAGTTGATCCAGATGGTCGGCGTACCACTGAACCATGTGGCGGCGCTGCTCCAGATAGACCGCCTTGTTATAGACACCAGCCACACCATCCTTGACGTGGGATAGCTGCGCTTCGATGTGATCGGCGTTGAATCCCTGCTCATTCAAGATCGTACTGGCGATATGTCGGAAGCCGTGGCCTGTCTGGCGCCCCTGATAGCCCAGACGGCGCAATGCCATGATGAAGACGGTATTAGAGCGGGGCGTCGTCTTGTCGTTACGACCGGGGAATAGTAGTGGCTGGTAGCCGGTCAAGCGCTGGAGATGCTGGAGAGCGTCAATCGCCTGCTCTGGCAATGGTACGACATGTTCGCGGCGGCGCTTCATGCGGTGCGCGGGTATTGTCCACAGCGCCTTGTCGAAGTCGAATTCATCCCAGCGGGCTTCGCGTAGCTCAGATGGCCGAACGGCCAGGCGGGACAGCAGAAACAGACCTAGACGCACGTCATCGGCGTGTGGGTAGGCGGAGATGGCGCGCAGCAAAGCGGGCAACTCGTCACGGCTGACGTGGGAATAGTTCTCTGCTCGCCGTGTGGTGAGGTGCTTGTGCAGCCCCTCAAGCGGATTGTAATCGGCGCGGCCAGTCACCCAAGCAAGATCATAGACATCCTTGCAGATACCACGGATGCGGCTGGTCTGCTCGATGATGCCGGTCCTCTCCAGTTCGCGCAGGAACTCCAGCCATTCCATCGGCTTGATCTCACGATAGGCACGCTTACCGAACACAGGGAAGACATGCTTCTCCAGTGCTCCTTGCACTCTACTGGATGTGCCATCGCTCCAGCTCTGGCGTTTGCCTTGATACCACTCGATAGCGATAGCCTCGAAGGTGCTATTGCTGGCTTCCAACTCTCGGGCCTTGCGTTCCTGCTTCGAGATGATGGGATTCTCGCCGTTGGCTGCGTCTGCCTTGGATTCCGCCGCCTTCTCACGTGCCGCGCTACCGCTGACATCGGGGTAACTGCCCAGACCAATCCACGACCATTTGCCATCCGGCTTCTTGTATCGCAGCTCCCACGACTTCAAGCCGTTGGGCTTCACGCGAAGATAGAGGCCGTTCCCGTCATGCTCACGGTAAACCTTCGCTTCCGGCTCCAGTGCGGCCAGCACGGTATCTGCCAAGGGGCGACGCTTGATCTGGGATCGCTTCATGCCTGTATGCTCGTGGTTCTATTATTCTTGAAGCATACGCCACGGCATACACGAAGGGCAAGATATACGTCAGCACTGGTAAGCACTAGAAAACAAGAAGCCCCGCACAGGGCGGGGCTTTGAAGGGGATTCAGAGGCGTTGGTAAGCATCTGAATTTTGGTGTTTGGTGGAGGCGGGGGGAATTGAACCCCCGTCCGCCGGCACTCGCCCATCAGCTCTACATGCTTAGTTCCGTCTTTTGATTTAACGCAGTGCACTCCGACGGGCAGGATGGCACCTTGCGATCTCTCTAAGGTTTAACGAATGTCAGGAGAGCGCTGACATCCGCGGTCCCATCAGCTTTAGCTCGTATCCCCGCCACGATGAATGGGCACATCGCTTTGGGGCCAGGCTAACAACTAGCAGTTTTTACGCTGCCAGTGCGCCCTGAGCGTAGTTTTCGTCGTTTGCGACTATTCAATTGCAACGTTGGATTTACGAGATACGTTACGCTCTCGGCATGCACCTCAGGGATTGTCACCGGCGTCGAAGCCATGTCGCCCCCGTACAACTCTTTCATTCTACCAGATGGTGGCGACCCCACGCCATATCAAGTGCAATCTCGAACATTCAGGGTAAATATCATGCTCAAGCGTGATCTCGCATGACCCGTGCCTTTTCGCGATTCCAGTCGCGCTCTTTCTCGGTGGCACGCTTGTCGTGAAGTTGCTTGCCGCGTACCAGGGCCAGTTCGCATTTGACCAGGTTCTGCTTCCAGTAGAGCTTGAGCGGCACGCAGGTGTGGCCCTTTTCCTGCGTCTTCGAGAAGATCTTGGCAATCTCCTTGCGATGCAGGAGCAGCTTGCGTGTCCTGGTCGGGTCCGCCAGAACGTGGGTGCTCGCCGTATTGAGCGGCATGATATGGCTACCCAGCAACCAGGCCTCTCCATTCTTGACCAGAATGTAGGTGTCGGTCAGTTGAGCCTTGCCGGCGCGCAGACTCTTGACCTCCCAGCCTGCCAGTGCCAGGCCGGCTTCGAAGGTTTCGTCGATGTGATACTCGAACCGAGCCTTCTTGTTCTGGGCGATCGTGTTGCTGCTTGGCGCGTTGCCTTTTTTCTTACCCATGACACCTCTTTACGGCGATATCCGGTATGCCCTCGGGCGGTATGATGAATGGCTGCACTCTGGCACGCCGCGTTCTGCGCTTCATGACGCCAGACGCCAGAGAGCGGCATTGGCGAGTATCGTGTGAAGCCTGGTTATGAGGGCAGCCGTGATACCATTCAAGCATCGAAAACGGTGCCCCATGATACGCATGTCGGGGCGATAAATCAGTGGAGACCTCTATGCCCAATGTGAATCGGTCTGCATTCGTTCGGCATACACCGGAACAGATGTTTGAACTGGTCAATGATTTCGAACGCTATCCCGAGTTTCTGCCCGGATGCCGGCGAGCCAGCGTCGTCGAGCAGGGAGAGGACTACCTGGTCGGTCGAATGACCCTGGCCAAAGGCGGTGTGGAGCAGAGCGTGACGACCCGCAACGATCTCGAGCGTCCCGAACGCATCGATCTGTCGCTCGTCGATGGCCCCTTCAAGCGGCTGAGCGGCTGCTGGTACTTCCGTGCGATGGGAGAGGATGCCTGCAAGATAGAGCTCGAAATGAGTTTCGAGTTCAGCAATCGGCTGCTGGGCATGGCGTTTGGCCGGTTGTTCCAGCAGGTGGCGGGCCAGCTCGTCGACGCCTTCACGCGGCGTGCCGATCAGATCTACGGGCGTTAGGAGGCAATCTGATGACGAATGTCGAAGTCGCGTTCGCGACGCCGGAACATCAGATCATCGTGCGGCTCTCGCTCGAGCCTGATATGTCCGCCAGGCAAGCAGTCATGCTCGCCGACTTGCCGACCAGACACTCGGCATGGGCAGGCTTCGACTTCGCGACGGCACCGCTGGGCATATTTGGCGAGCGCCTGCGAGCACCGGAAGACTATTCGCCGCTCGAGGGAGAACGGATCGAAGTCTACCGGCCGCTCGAGATCGATCCCAAGCAGGCAAGACGCGAGCGGGCAGCCAGCGTGACTTCACGCTAGCCGCCCATTCATTGCCGGGAATCGTCAGCGCTTCAGATGCCGCTAGGGCCGATCTGCGGTACCGGTGCGCCTTCGCCGGCTCCTTCGACTGCCGGCCCGGGGCCGCCGTCCTGGTTCAGTTCGACGTCCGAATCCATATCGCCGGACTTGGCGATATCGGTCAGTTGGTCGTTCTGGAACGTCAGCGTCAGGCGTTTCTGCACGGTGCCGCCGTAGGCTTTGTCGAGGTAGAAGACGTAGTCCCACTGATCCGACGAGAACGGGGCTTCCATCAGAGGCGTACCCATGATGTAGGCGACCTGTTCACGGCTCATGCCGGTGTGCAGTTGCGACACCATATCCTGCGTGATGAGATTGCCTTGCGGGATGTCCCTCTTGTAGACGCCCAAGTAGCTGCAGCCTGCGACGAGAGAGACTGCGAGGAGGAGTACGACCGTGCTGATCAGTTTTTGCATTTGAGTCCGTCTTTCACTATCGTTGCGTGGATTGATCATACCCGACACAAGACGCTACTGCGAAGAGCGACCATGGCCGACGAAAACCAAGAATTGCGTAAGGCAGGCCTGAAGGTCACGCTGCCGCGCGTCAAGATTCTGCAAATCCTCGAAGCGACTCGCATGGAAGAAGAACTCCATATGAGTGCAGAGGACGTCTACAAGGCGCTGCTGGAGTCGGGTGAAGATGTCGGACTGGCCACGGTATACCGTGTCTTGACGCAATTCGAGGCGGCTGGGCTGGTCGTGCGACATAACTTCGACGGCGGTCACGCGGTTTTCGAGATGTCCCAGGAAGAGCACCATGATCATATGGTGGATCTGGAGTCGGGAGAGATCGTCGAGTTCTATGACGAAGAGATCGAGCGTCGTCAGCGCGAGATCGTCGAGGAACACGGGTACGAACTGGTCGAGCACGCGCTGGTGCTTTATGTTCGCCCCCGCGGCTCCAAGGCCACGCGCCAGGATGGCATCAAGAAGTAAGACTGTCAGACCGTATTGCAAGACGCCGACCCGAGGGTCGGCGTTTTTCGTTTGGGTGTCTGTACAAGCCCATGTTCGGGTTGGTGTCCGGCTGCCGCCGATACCGGGTCGAATCAGTGCCTGACGGAGCGGTGTGTGACTCGCAACGTGCGAGTCAATGCGTCGAGCCTTGGCTGGCCGCCAGCATTTCGCGCGCGTGAGCCAATGTCTGGTTGGAAAGCTTCACTCCGCCCAGCATTCGCGCCAGTTCGCGGACCCGCCCGGCATCGTCGAGCTGGAACATTTGAGTCCGGGTCTCGTTGTCGCTGGAGCGCTTTTCGATATGCAGGTGCTGATGCGCCTGCGCGGCGACTTGCGGCAGGTGAGTCACGGTCATGACCTGGGCATCGCTCCCCAGCCGGCGCAGCAACTGGCCGACGATTTCGGCGGTCGCGCCGGAGATGCCGACATCGACCTCATCGAAGACCAGCGTTGCCAGCGTGCTGTGACTCGCGGCCACGACCTGGATCGCCAGGCTGACGCGCGAGAGCTCGCCGCCGGACGCCACCTTGGCCAGCGGGCGCGGGGGCTGCCCCGGGTTGGCGCTGATCTGCAGACTGACCCGATCCAGGCCGTGGGGCTGGGGTGTTTCCAGCGGCGTGACATCGACGGCGAAGCGAGCCTTGTCCATGCCCAGGAACGCCAGTTGCTCCTGAACCTGCTGGGCGAAAGCCGTGGCGGTGCGCTGGCGTGTTTCGCTGATCTGCTTGGCGGCGTCGCGGTACTGCTGGCGCAGGTCGTCGAGCCTGGCTCTCAGCGTTTCGAGATCGTCGCCGCCGCTATCGAGCGCTTCCAGCTCGCCGCTCAGCCGGCGGTGCAGGTCGTGCAGCTCTTCCGGCATGACGTGATGCTTGCGGGCGATACGATGAATCTCGCCGAGCCGTTCGTCGACCCAGGCCAGGCGCTGCGGGTCGAGCTCGGTCGACTCGACATAATAATGGAGCTCGCGAGCGGCCTCCTCGAGCTGGATCTGTGCATCGTTCAGCATCACCAGGGCCTCGGACAGGCTGCCACGGTCGCTGCCAGGCACCCGGGATAGCCGCTGGGTCGCCTGGGACAAGAGAGTCAACGCGCCGCTCTCGTCGTGATCGCAGCTGTCGGCGGCGAACTGCGCCTCGCGCAGGCTCTCCTCGAGATGCGCCAGCGTCTCCTGCTCCTGTTCCAGGCTCCCCAGCTCGTCGGCCTGCAGATCGAGCTGATCGAGCTCCTCGACCTGATAGCGCAGCAACTGGCGCTTGGCCTGACGTTCCTCGTCGTTCTCGCTACGCTCGCGATACTGTCGGCGCAATGCGTGCCATTGACGGTGCAGCTCGCCGAGCTCGGCCACCGCCTTGTTGTGACCTGCCGCATCGTCGAGCAGGCGGCGGTGAGTGTCCTCGTTGAGCAGCGCCTGGTGCGCATGCTGGCTATGCACGTCGATCAGGCATTCGCCGAGTTCGCGCAGATCCGCGATGGTACAGGGCTGGCCGTTGATCCACGCCTTGGAGCGTCCGCTGGCGGTGACGACGCGTCGCAGCAGGCAGTCGTCCGTGGCGAGCTCCCGCGCCGCCAGCCAGGCCTTGGCGTCTTCCCGCGCGGTGATATCGAAGCGGGCGCTCAGATCGGCACGGTCGGCACCATGGCGAACGCCGCCGGCGTCGGCGCGCTCTCCCAGGCAAAGCCCCAGCGCCCCGAGCAGGATCGATTTGCCGGCGCCAGTCTCGCCGGTGATGGCGGTCATGCCGGCCTGAAACTCCAGGTCCAGAGCGTCGACGATAGCGAAGTCACGAATGGCGAGTTGGATCAGCATGCTGCCTCCCGAGGTCGATGGCGGCCATACGGTGTCTGGTCGTTGAGGTGTGATCACTGACGGTCTGGTTGTTTATACAGTAGTCCAAAAACCCCTTCAATGGCTCCTGTGATCCGCTATGCGGTCGGCGCTTGAGATCTGAATCGATAGCCCCATATAGGCAGACAACTCCGACGCTTGCCGAATCACGCTTGTCGAACAATTGTCACAACACCTTGCCAGGAGAGACTCATGGCTAGAGATCCGCAGAATCCCGTAGACGAAGAACTCGAGCGCGCCGAACGCGACGGTGAACCGCAACAGCAGACTACCAATGAGGCATTGGACGGTGACCTGGAGCAGTTCGCGGAATCGCTCGAGCACGAGGCGGATGACATCGAAGGCCAGGCCAATCCCGAAGCCGAAGTGCTGGCGGCCAGAGTCGAGGAGCTCGAGCAGGCGCTGGCGGAGGCCAAGGATCAGTCGATGCGCGCCGCTGCCGAGGCCCAGAACGCTCGCCGTCGGGCAGAGCAGGACGCCGACAAGGCAAAGAAGTTCGCGCTTGAGAAGTTCGTCAAGGAGCTGCTGCCGGTGGTCGACAGCCTGGAGAAAGGGCTGGAAAGCATGCAGGAGGTCGACGAAACGCACCGCGAAGGCGTCTCCATGACGCTCAGGATGCAGCTCGACGCGCTGAGCAAGTTCGGTGTCGAGCAGCTCGATCCCCAGGGCGAACCGTTCGACCCGCAGTTCCACGAGGCGATGACGATGGTGCCCAATCCGGAGCTGGAGCCCAACACCGTGATGGACGTCATGCAGAAGGGATACACCCTGAACGGTCGATTGATCCGGCCGGCGATGGTGGTGGTCAGCAAAGCAGCAGGCTGAGACAACAGGCCGGAGAGCTGCCATCGGTGCGAGGCGATGCCATATCGGAATCGCCGAGCAAGGACTTGAAAGGCGCTTAGCAGCCCCCACATAGCAGTCAATCGCGCAGCAAAGCGCCGTCATCAAAACGAATTCAGTCGTCAACGAATAGTTATGAGGTGAGGAATTATGGGACGCATCATTGGCATTGACCTGGGTACGACCAACTCCTGTGTCGCCGTACTCGATGGTGACAAGACCCGCGTGATCGAAAACGCCGAAGGCGGCCGCACGACGCCTTCCATCATCGCTTACACCGAAGACGGCGAAACGCTGGTCGGTCAGGCGGCCAAGCGTCAGGCGGTCACCAACCCCAAGAACACGCTCTACGCCATCAAGCGTCTGGTTGGCCGCAAGTTCAAGGACGACGTCGTCCAGAAAGACATCAAGATGGTGCCTTACGAGATCGTCGAAGCCGATAACGGCGATGCCTGGGTCAAGGTCAACGACAACAAGCTGGCGCCGCCGCAGGTCAGCGCCGAAGTGCTGAAGAAGATGAAGAAGACCGCCGAAGACTATCTCGGCGAGGAAGTGACCGAGGCGGTCATCACCGTTCCGGCCTACTTCAACGACTCTCAGCGCCAGGCGACCAAGGACGCGGGCCGTATCGCCGGTCTCGAGGTCAAGCGCATCATCAACGAGCCGACGGCTGCCGCGCTGGCCTACGGCATGGATCGCTCCACCGGTGATCGTACCATCGCGGTCTACGACCTGGGTGGCGGTACTTTCGATATCTCGATCATCGAAGTGGCCGATGTCGACGGCGAGAAGCAGTTCGAAGTACTGGCGACCAACGGCGACACCTTCCTCGGCGGCGAAGACTTCGACCTCAAGCTGATCGACTATCTGGTGCAGCAGTTCAAGAGCGACTCCGGTATCGATCTGTCCGGCGACAGCCTGGCCATGCAGCGCCTGAAGGAAGCTGCCGAGAAGGCCAAGATCGAGCTCTCTTCCGCGCAGCAGACCGAAGTCAACCTGCCGTACATCACGGCTGACAACACCGGTCCCAAGCACCTGGCGATCAAGGTGACGCGTGCCAAGCTGGAATCGCTGGTCGAAGATCTGGTTCAGCGTTCGCTCGGCCCGTGCAAGACCGCCATGGAAGACGCTGGTCTCTCCAACAGCGAGATCCACGACGTGATCCTGGTCGGTGGTCAGACCCGCATGCCGCTGGTTCAGCAGAAAGTCGCGGAATTCTTCGGCAAGGAAGCGCGCAAGGACGTCAACCCGGACGAAGCCGTGGCCATGGGCGCCGCGATTCAGGGTGGCGTGCTCGGCGGTGACGTGAAGGACGTGCTGCTGCTCGACGTCACGCCGTTGACGCTGGGTATCGAGACGCTGGGCGGCGTGATGACCCCGCTGATCGAGAAGAACACCACGATCCCGACCAAGAAGACGCAAACGTTCTCGACCGCCGAGGACAACCAGACGGCCGTGACCATTCACGCGCTGCAGGGCGAGCGCAAGCAGGCGGCGCAGAACAAGTCGCTGGGTCGTTTCGATCTGGCTGACATTCCGCCGGCGCCGCGCGGCGTGCCGCAGATCGAGGTCGCGTTCGACCTGGACGCCAACGGTATCCTCCACATCACGGCCAAGGACAAGGCGACCGGCAAGGAACAGTCGATCGTGATCAAGTCCTCCGGCGGTCTCTCGGACGAAGAGATCGACCAGATGGTCAAGGATGCCGAAGCGCACGAAGCCGAGGACAAGAAGTTCGAAGAGCTGGTCCAACTGCGCAACCAGGCCGACGGCATGATCCATGCGTCGCGCAAGACGCTCGAAGAAGCCGGCGACAAGGTCGATGCCGAGGAGAAGAGCAAGATCGAGACCGCAATCAGCGAGCTCGAGGAAGCGCTCAAGGGCGATGACAAGGATGCCATCCAGGCCAAGCTGGATGCCTTGACCGAAGCCTCCGGCAATCTGGCCCAGAAGATGTACGCCGAGCAGGGCGAAGGTGCTGGCGCGCAGGCGGGTCAGCCTGGCGACGATGCCCAGTCCAGCGGTAAGAAAGAGGATGACGTGGTTGACGCCGAGTTCGAAGAAGTCAACGACGATCAGAAAAAGCAATAACCACGACGTCTGACGCCGTGTGATCGGCAGTAGCGCGGGAGCCAGAACTCCCGCGTTGCTGTTTGCACGGCGCCGACACGGAGGCGGACTCAGTAATGTCCCAACGTGACTATTACGAAGTATTGGGCGTCGACAAGAGCGCCGACGGCAAGGACATCAAGAAGGCCTATCGTCGGCTGGCGCAGAAGTACCACCCGGACCGCAATCCGGACGACCAGCAGGCAGCGGAGAAGTTTCGCGAGGTCTCCGATGCCTACGAAGTGCTCTCCGACGACCAGAAGCGCGCGGCCTACGATCAGTTCGGTCATGCCGGCGTCGACGGCCAAGGCGGCGGGTTCGGCGGAGGCTTCGGCGGTGCCGGCGCTGGTGGCTTCAGCGATATCTTCGGCGACGTGTTCGGCGATATCTTCGGTGGCGGCGGTGGGCGTCGCAATCCGAACGCGCCGCAGCGCGGCAGCGACCTTCGCTACAACCTCGAACTCGATCTCGAGAACGCGGTGTTCGGCACGACTGTCGATATCCGTGTGCCGCGCCACGTCGAGTGCGGGCACTGCGACGGCAGCGGCGCCGAACCGGGTTCCAGCAAGGAGACCTGCCCGACCTGCCACGGCCAGGGCCAGGTACGGATGCAGCAGGGTTTCTTTGCCGTGCAGCAGACCTGTCCGACCTGTCATGGCAGCGGCCAGAGCATCAAGGTGCCGTGCCGCAAGTGTCATGGCGAAGGCCGCGTCCGCGAGACGCGCACGCTGTCGGTGAAGATTCCGGCGGGGGTCGATACCGGCGACCGCATTCGGCTCAACGCCGAGGGCGAATCCGGGCTCAACGGTGGACCTGCGGGCGATCTCTACGTCCAGGTCGAGATCAAGGCACACCCGATCTTCGAGCGCGACGGCCGGCACCTGCACTGCGAAGTGCCGATCAACTTCGTCGACGCGGCGCTGGGTGGCGAACTGGAAGTGCCGACGCTGGAAGGCCGGGTCAAGCTCAAGATCCCGCCCGAAACCCAGACCGGCAAGCTGTTCCGGCTACGCGGCAAGGGCGTCAAGCCCGTGCGCGGCGGCCCGGCCGGCGATCTGCTCTGCAAGGTGGTGACCGAGACTCCGGTCAATCTCAACGAAGAGCAGAAAGATCTGCTGCGCAAGTTCCAGGACAGCCTGGGTAGCGCCAGCCGCCACTCGCCCAAGAAAGAGGGCTGGTTCGACGGCGTGAAGCGCTTCTTCGAGGATATGAAGCCGTAACGTTCCAGAGCCGGCGTTTTGATACGAGCCCAGTCCGGTATTGCCGGGCCGGGCTTCGTTTTTATACAAGCTCGCGTTAGGCTCAAAGTCACACCCTCTCGCTCGGAAATGCTTGCATGGACCTGCTGACCTTCGTTCTAGCCGCGCTCGGTTTCGCTTATCTGCCCGGGCCGGCGATGCTGTACACCGCAGCACAGACGTTGGGGCGGGGCCGCCGGGCGGGCTGGCAGGCGGTGTTGGGCGTGCATCTTGGCTGCTATGTGCATGTGGTGGCGGCGACGCTGGGACTGGCGGCGCTGTTCGCGGCGGTGCCACTGGCCTACGTGGCGATGAAGGTGATTGGCGGGATTTATCTGCTCTGGGCGGGCGTACGGCTGTGGCGTCAGGGCCTGGGCGAGGCGCCGCAGCTCGAATCACGCGCCTCCGCACGGCGAGTGCTGCGTGACAGTTTCCTGGTCGAGGTGCTCAATCCCAAGACCGCGCTGTTCTTCGTCGCCTTCCTGCCGCAGTTCGTGCAGCCCCAGGCCGATTTCGCCATGACCTGGCAGCTGCTCTGCCTGGGCGTGGTCACCAACCTGATCTTCTCCTCCGCCGACGTCGTTACCGTACTACTGGCCGCACCGCTGCGACGATGGCTCACCGCCGACCGCCGCGGCGGTTCGCGCTGGCTGCAGCGGCTCGGTGGCGGTGTGCTGGGCGGTCTGGGCGTCAATACCCTGATCCACGCCAGCCGCTAGCCCGCGTCGGAGGTCTCCTCCCAGTCCTTGACGGTCGATGACATGGTCTTCAGCCGAGCGATCGCGAGACGCGATACCGGGCTCAACTCGCCGCCATCCGTGCCGGCATAGTCGATGATCTGGCGCTTCATGCTGCGTGCCCAGAATTTCTTGAGGTGCGCGGCGACCAGATCGGCCGCCTGGGCGTCATCACCATGGTGCAGATTGTTGGCGCTGATCTGATTGACCATCTTGATCAGCGGCGTGGTTGGCCCGCCATGACCTGAATCATTCATGCTCGAATCGCTCATCTTGCGAGCTCCCTGAGGTCGAAAGAGTGGCCGACGGCGCTCATTTGAGCGCCGCCTCGGCGGATTCCAGATAACCCTGCTGACGTTCGTCGAACCGCCGGAAATGCCGCTGCCAGGACGAGGGCTGGGAGACCTTTTCCACCTGCACCGCCGTCACCTTGTATTCCGGACAGTTGGTGGCCCAGTCGGAGTTGTCGGTGGTGATCACGTTGGCGCCGCTGCCCGGATGGTGGAAGGTGGTGTAAACCACGCCCGGCGCCATGCGATCGCTGACACGGCAGCGCAGTACCGTGCGCCCGACGCGGCTGCTGATGCCCAGCCAGTCGCCGTCGCGCAGGCCGCGAACCTCGGCATCCGAAGGATGGATCTCCAGCACGTCTTCATGGTGCCACAGGCTGTTCTGGGTACGCCGGGTTTGGGCACCCACGTTGTACTGGCTGAGAATCCGGCCGGTAGTGAGCAGCAGCGGATAGCGGCGGCTGGCACGTTCCTCGGTGGCCACGTACTCGGTGATGGCGAAGTGGCCCTTGCCGATAGGAAAGTCCCGCTCGTGCATGGTTGGCGTTCCCTCCGGGTGCGCGTCGTTGCAAGGCCACTGGATGCTGCCCAGCTCGTCCAGTTTCTTGTAACTGACCCCGGTAAACGTCGGCGTGAGCTGGGCGATCTCGTCCATGATGTCGGAGGGATGGCGGTAGTTCATTGGGTAGCCCAGGGCGTTGGACAGATCCTGTGTGACTTCCCAGTCTTCTTTCCCGGCCAGCGGCGGCATCACCTTGCGCACCCGGTTGATGCGACGTTCGGCGTTGGTGAAGGTGCCGTCCTTCTCCAGGAAGGTGGAACCGGGCAGCAGCACATGGGCGTACTTGGCCGTCTCGTTGAGGAAGATGTCCTGCACGATCAGGCAGTCCAGTGCGGACAGCGCCGCTTCCACGTGCTGGGTGTTGGGGTCGGACTGGGCGATATCCTCGCCCTGAACGTAAAGCCCCTTGAAGGTGCCGCTGATGGCGGCATCGAACATGTTGGGGATGCGCAGCCCCGGTTCGTCGTCGATCCTGGTGTGCCAGATCGCTTCGAACTTTCCACGTACCGCAGGGTTGGACACATGCTGGTAGCCCGGCAGCTCGTGGGGGAACGAGCCCATGTCGCAGGAACCCTGCACGTTGTTCTGGCCGCGCAGCGGGTTGACGCCTACGCCTTCACGGCCGAGATTGCCGGTGGCCATGGCCAGGTTGGCGATCCCCATGACCATGGTGGATCCCTGGCTGTGCTCGGTAACGCCCAGGCCGTAGTAGATCGCGCCATTGCCAGCGGTGGCGTAAGCGCGGGCAGCTTCGCGTATTTGAGCTGCCGGGACGCCGGTCTCGGCCTCCAGCGCTTCCGGCGCGTTGCGCTGTTCGCTGATGAATGCGCGCCACTGCTGGTAGGCTTCGGGCTCGCAGCGCCGGGTGATGAAATCGTGATCTTCCAGGCCTTCGGTGACTACCACATGGGCCAGTGCGTTGACCAGCGCCACGTTGGTGCCTGGCTTCAGCGCCAAGTGCATTGCCTTGCCGCCATGGGGCGTTTTGAGCAGATCGATGCGGCGCGGATCGGCGACGATCAATGTGGCACCCTGGCGCAGCCGACGGCGCATTTGCGAGGCGAATACCGGGTGAGCATCGGTCGGGTTGGCGCCGATCACAAGAATGGTGTCCGCCTTCATTACCGAGTCGAATGTCTGGGTGCCGGCAGACTCGCCCAAGGTGGTTTTCAAGCCGAATCCGGTGGGCGAATGGCAGACTCGGGCACAGGTGTCGGTGTTGTTGTTGCCGAATCCGGCGCGGATCAGCTTCTGGACCAGATAGGTCTCCTCGTTGGTGCAGCGGGACGAGGTGATTCCGCCAATGCTCTCGCGGCCGTACTTCGCCTGTGTCTCTTTCAGGCGCTTGGCAGAAAACTCGATAGCCTCTTGCCAGGACACGGTACGCCAGGCCTGGTCGATGGATTCGCGAATCATCGGCGCCTTGATGCGATCCTTGTGGGTGGCATAACCGAACGCGAAGCGACCCTTCACGCAGGAATGGCCGTGGTTCGCGTCACCACCCTTGTACGGCACCATCCGCACCAGCTGGTTGCCTTTCATCTGGGCCTCGAACGAGCAGCCCACGCCGCAGTAGGCGCAGGTGGTGATCACGCTGTGCTCCGGCACGCCCTGGTCGATTACGCTCTTTTCCATCAGCGTCGAGGTGGGGCAGGCCTGAACGCAGGCGCCACAGGAAACGCATTCGGAGTCCATGAATGGCTCGTGCTGGCCGGCGACAATCTTGGAATCGAAGCCGCGCCCGTCGATGGTCAGCGCAAAGGTGCCCTGGACTTCCTCGCAGGCCCGCACGCAGCGGGAGCAGACGATGCACTTGCTGGGATCGAAGCTGAAGTACGGGTTGGAGTCGTCGGTTTCCGCATCCAGGTGGTTGGCGCCATCGAAGCCATAGCGCACCTCTCGCAGGCCCACCGCGCCGGCCATGTCCTGTAGCTCGCAGTCGCCATTGGCGGGGCAGGTCAGGCAATCCAGCGGGTGATCGGAGATGTAGAGCTCCATGACGTTGCGGCGCAGCTTGGCGAGTTTGCCGTTCTGGGTGGTGACCGCCATGCCTTCGGTGACCGGCGTGGTACATGAGGCCGGATAGCCGCGCCGGCCCTCGATCTGCACCGCGCACAGGCGGCAGGAGCCGAAGGCTTCCAGATTGTCCGTGGCGCACAGTTTAGGGATGGTGATGCCGGCCAGTGCGGCGGCACGCATCACCGAGGTACCCTCCGGCACGGTGACGGCTTGGCCGTCGATGGTCAGCTCGACCTGTGTTGCCGATAGCCGGGCCGGCGTGCCCAGATCGCGGTCGAACCGTCTAGGATCGAACTGTCCCGGATCGAGCTGTCTCGGATCGAAATGCTGCAGCATGACTACCTCCCGCCTTCGGCTTGTCGCAGTGTCAGATCATCGGGGAAGTGCTTCATCACGCTCTGGACGGGGAACGGGGTCATGCCGCCCATGGCGCAGAGCGAACCGTCGACCATGGTTTCGCACAGATCGGCGAGCAGCGCGAGATTGGCTTTGGCATCGTCGCCGGCGCGGATACGGTCGATGACCTCCACGCCGCGCACAGCGCCGATTCGACACGGCGTGCACTTGCCGCAGGACTCGACGCTGCAGAACTCCATGGCAAAGCGGGCCTGCTCGCCCATGTCGACACTGTCGTCGAACATCACCACGCCGCCATGGCCCACAACGCCGCCGAACGCGGCGAAGCCTTCGTAGTCGATCGGCGTATCCCACTGGCTCGCGGGTAGATAGGCGCCCAGCGGGCCACCGACCTGCACGGCCTTCAGTGGCTGGCCGCTCAGGGTGCCGCCGCCGAAATCTTCCATCAGTTCCC
This sequence comes from Salinicola sp. MIT1003, assembly GCF_001858555.1. Classification (NCBI taxonomy): domain Bacteria; kingdom Pseudomonadati; phylum Pseudomonadota; class Gammaproteobacteria; order Oceanospirillales; family Halomonadaceae; genus Salinicola; species Salinicola sp. MIT1003. Next base: position 214,167 of record NZ_MCAP01000011.1, on the reverse strand, counting down.
GCAAGGTGGTGCCGAAAGCCAGCTCCACCAGGCCGCCGCGCCTGACATTACCCGCCAGCTGCAGCGCCAGCGTGCCGCGCGACTTGCCCATGCCGTAATCCGCATAGGTTTGTGCGCCCCGATCGAGAATGAACGGGATGGCGGCCAGAGTCAGTACGTTGTTGACCACGGTGGGGCGACCGAACAGGCCCTTGATCGCGGGAAGCGGTGGCTTGGCGCGGACCATGCCGCGCTTGCCCTCGAGACTGTCCAGCAACGAGGTCTCCTCGCCGCAGATGTAGGCACCGGCGCCGAGTCGGACTTCCAGGTCGAAGTGCTTGCCGGTGCCGAGAATGTCGTTGCCCAGGTAGGCGGCCTGGTAAGCGCGCTCGAGCGCGTCGTTGAAGATACGATGGGCGAGCGGATATTCCGAGCGCAGGTAGACATAGCCCTGGGTCGCGCCAACGGCCAGCCCGGCAATGGTCATGCCTTCGATCAGCAGATAGGGATCGCATTCCATCACCAGGCGGTCGGCGAACGTGCCGGAGTCGCCCTCGTCTGCATTGCAGACGATGTATTTCTGGCCGGCCGGCTCGTCGTGAACGGTCTGCCACTTGATCCCGGTGGGAAAGGCGGCGCCGCCGCGTCCGCGCAGGCCGGCATTCTTCACTTCATCGATAATGGCCTGGGTTTCCATCTCGAGGGCCTTTTCCAGCCCGGCGAAACCGCGATGGGTCCGGTAGTCGTCGAGAGAGAGCGGATCCGTGATGCCGATGCGCGAGAAGGTCAGGCGTTGCTGGCTCTTCAGGTAGGGGATTTCATCGGTCAGCCCCTGAGCCAGCGGGTGTTCCAGCTTGCCGTCGAACAGCCCCGATTCGACCAGGCCGGCCACATCGGCCGGCTCCACCGGGCCATAGGCCACACGGCCTTCTACCGTTTCGATCTCGACCATCGGTTCCAGCCAGAACAGGCCGCGGGAACCGTTGCGGATCAGCTCGATATCCAGCTGGCGATTCCTCGCCTGCTGCTCGATCAGTGCGGCCACGTCGTCGGCGCCCATGGCCAAGGCGGTGGTGTCGCTGGGCACGTAAACCGTCACGGTCATCACTGCACCTCCAGGACCGAGGTAGTGAGCCGTTCCACTAGGTGGTCGAACTTTTCGGCGGTGACCCGGCCATGGATATCGTCATCCACGCGGATGGACGGGCCGCAAGCGCAGTTGCCCAGGCAATATACCGGCTCGAGGGTGAATTCTTTGTCACGACTGGTCTGGTGGTAATCCGCCCCCAGCCGCGCCTTGACATGGGCCTCGAGCTGGCGGCTACCCACGGCCTGACAGGCTTCGGCACGACACACCTGTATGACATGGCTGCCCGCCGGGTGTCGGCGAAAGTGATGATAGAAACTGATGATGCCATGAACCTCGGCGCGAGTATGGCGCAACGTTTCAGCGATGATCGGTACGGCGGCGTCGGGTATGTAACCGAAGCGATCCTGGATAGCATGAAGTATCGGCAGCATGGCCCCGGGCTTTTCCTTCAGCGCATCGACTTCTCGCTGAAGTGATTCGTGGGTCCATGCCTGCGGCTGGCGTGTGCCGGAAGGCGTCATGGCTAGGCTCTCATCTGTTTATTGTCAGTCAGGGAAACATTGCCCAGGGCCAGCGTGAATCGCCGGTTGCGTCGTGCGCGTGTCACTGGGCGACTGTGCCGGAGCAATTTATGAACGAGCTTGCTTAATTGTCATCGCCTCAATAGGCTTTTTGTTGAAAGTAGCACGCTTGAAAAGCCTCCTGAATATGAAAAACGATGCATAAAAGAAAGCTGCAAATATCTCCGGTATGGCACTTCAAGACCGATACCGGCGAGCTACTCGATCCCGTTCTCTTTTGCCTGCTCAAGAGCGTGCGCGATAGCGGGAAGCTGACTCTGGCTGCAGAGCAGGCGGGAATTTCCTATCGGCATGCCTGGAACCTCTTCAAGCGCGGCAACGATTTCTTCGGCTTGCCACTAGTGGTGATGCGCAAGGGGCACGGTACTCAGCTGTCGCCGCTTGGAGAAAAGCTGCTGTGGTCCGAGCAGCGGATCAAGGCGCGCCTGGGCCCGCAGATCGACAGCATGGCTTCCGAGCTCAACATCCAGCTCCAACAACTGCTTGCCGGCGCCCATCCCGTGCTGCATCTTCACGCCAGTCACGGCTATGCGGTGGCATTGCTGCCGAAGTTTTCCGATTGGGTCGAACTGGATCTGCAATACACCAATCCGGCGGATGCCTTGAGCGCGCTGGCCTCGGGCGAGTCCGACCTGGCCAGCTTCCACTTTCCGGCCTGCCCGCGGTTGGCGAAACAGATCATGGAAATTTACAAGCAGCAGCTCGATCTCAAGAATCTGCGGGTGATCCGTTTCGTGACTCGCAAGCAGGGGCTGATCGTTCGCAGCGACATTCGCGAGGCAATCATCGGGCTGGAGGAGCTCACCAGGCCAGACATCCGCTTCATCAACCGCAACCGGCGCTCGGGAACGCGTATCCTGTTCAACCTGCTGCTCGATGAGCATGGCATCACCGAGCGTCAGATCCGTGGCGCCCAGCACGAGGAATTCACCCACACTGCGGTGGCCGCCTACGTTGCCGCCGGGATGGCCGATGCCGGGTTTGGCGTCAAGGCTGCTGCCGCTCAGTTCGGTCTCGAATTCCTCGATCTGACCACTGAACATTACCTGCTGGTATGTCGCGAGGAGCGCCTCCAGCAGCAAAACATCCGTCAACTGCTTTCGCTGATGACCTCGCCGCAATTTCTAGCGGAGATCGATAAGCTGCCGGGCTATGCGCCGGACCGCTGCGGCGAGATCTGCACCTTTGCCGAGTTGCTCGACAGCGATCGGCATTGACGGCCGGGCGCTGCCAAGGCGCCCGGCTTCCTCCCGGACAGCGTTGCCGTCTTTCTCAAAAGAGCGCTGCCGCTTTGGCCAGCGCGATATACAGCCCGATCAGGAAGGGCACGCCCACGCCCAGCCAGGCCAGTATGCCACCGATACCGAAGTTGCCCCGCGCCGCGGTTTGCGCATTGCCGGGGAGGCTGCTGTCGTGCTGCAGAGAACGCTCGTGCTCCACTTCCTCGTCGGTCATTTGATCCGACTCCTTTACCGGTCGTACCAGGGCGTTGCAGATCAAACCCAGAAACAGCAGGCCGGCCATGATATAGAGGGTGCGGTCATACACTTGGCTGGGGGCCAGACCGGCGTTGAGCTGGGCTTCACGCAGAGCGGCGATGATCAGTGGCCCCACGATCCCTGCCGCCGACCACGCCGTCAGTAGACGGCCGTGAATGGCGCCCACCATCTGCGTACCGAAGATATCGGCCAGATACGCCGGCACCGTGGCAAAGCCGCCGCCATACATGCTCAGAATGATGCAGATGGAAATGACGAACATCGCCGGCATGCCCAGATGCCCCCAGGTGGGGAGCAGGCAATAGACGATGATGCCGAGAACGAAGAACGTGTAGTAGGTGTTCTTGCGGCCGATCTTGTCCGACAGGGAGGCCCAGAAAAGACGGCCGATACTGTTGAACAGGCTGATCAGGCCCACCAGGCCGGCAGCGGCTGCCACGACGGCGGCTTTCTGCGCATCCGTCAGTCCCGCGGCTGTGTCCTGAATACCCACCAGCGCGCCGCCGAAGACATCCTGCAGCATCGGGCTGGCCATGGAGATGACCGCAATGCCGGCGGTCACGTTCAGAAACAGCACGCCCCAGATCAGCCAGAACTGCCTGGTCTTCCAGGCCCGGTCGAGGTGGACATGACGGCGGGTAATCATGCCGCTGCCGTGATCTTCTTCTGGCGGCGTCCAGCCTTCCGGTTTCCAGCCATTGGGCGGAACACGGAAGCCGATGGCGCCGGAAGCCATGACGACCATATAGAGTGCCCCCAGCACGATCAGGGTCATGGCGACGCCGGTGCCGTCGGTGCCGCTGAAATGACCCATCAGCAGTACCGCTAGCGGAGCGCCGACCATTGCGCCACCGCCGTAACCCATGATGGCAAAGCCAGTGGCCATGCCACGGCGATCCGGGAACCACTTGATCAGCGTGGATACCGGCGTGATGTAGCCCAGCCCCTGGCCGATACCGCCGAGAACGCCTGCGCCCAGATAAACCAGCCACAACTGGTGCATCATCACGCCGATGCCGCCAACGATCAGGCCGCCGCCCCAGCATAGCGCGGCGATGCAGCCGGCCTTGCGCGGACCGGCGTGTTCCAGCCAGCCGCCCCAGAGGGCGGCCGAAATCCCCAGCATGGCAATGAAGGTCTCGAAGATATGCGTGACCTGCGGCACCGTCCAGTTACAAGTCGTGGTGAAAAGCGCCTGAAAAAAGCCGATGTCGCCACACATCGCCGCGTCGGTATTCGCCAGGATATGGGTCATCGGCAGCCAGAACACCGAAAAACCATAGGCCATGCCGATACACAGATGGATCGCCAGAGCCGCCGTGGGCACCAGCCAGCGATTGAAGTTAGGTCCCGCTATCGTTCTTTCGCGAGAAAAGAACCCCGCGGGGTTGCCGCCACCGCTTTCCAGGACGGTCTGATCGATTCCATTCATCCGAATCCCCTTACTGGTGTCGTGTCGTTATTGTTCCAGTGATGCCGAAAGCGCGTGCTACGCCGGCCCAGAGGTTGCTATCTATGAATTGGCATTCTTGTTATCAGAGTCGTGTGCCAAGGAGGAGGAAACAGGATTGCAGTGTTCCAAGGCAACTAGCGAAAATAATTATGCTTCACCATTCCTAATTGACTGGCGGTTGCCGCAGGCGAGACAGGTGGCACCCGATGATGGCGTGTCCCTTTGATATACTGTTGATTAACGATGCCATTTGCGTAGCGCTGTTACGCAATTCGTAGCCAACGACGAGGGAAAAGCATGACGCGGATAGCCATCATGGGAGCGGCCGGTCGCATGGGCCGGATTTTGCTCGAGGCAACGCACAAGGACGAAACCGCCGAGCTGGGAGCGGCGATCGTACGCCCCGATAGTTCGCTCCTCGGGTGCGATGCCGGTGAAATGGCCGGGCTGGGCAAGCTCGACGTGACGCTGCATGGCTCGCTCGACGAGGTGCGCGACGATTTCGATGTGCTGATCGATTTCTCGACTCCCCAGTTGACCCTAGCCAACCTAGCCTGGTGCGCCGACAACGGCAAGGCGATCGTGATTGGCACGACGGGGCTCGACGAAGCGCAACTGAAGACGCTGGACAGCTATGCCGACCGTCTCCCGATGGTGTTCGCGGCCAACATGAGTACGGGCATCAACCTGACGGTGAACCTGCTCAAGACCGCTGCCAGGGCGCTTGGGGATGCCGGCTACGATATCGAAGTCATCGAGGCGCACCATCGTCACAAGGTGGATGCGCCTTCGGGCACGGCGCTGATGCTGGGCGAGGCGGTGGCCGAGCCGCTGGGCCGGGACCTGAAGACCCACGGCGTGTTCCAGCGCGTCGGACAGGTAGGGGCGCGAGATCCCAAGGAGATCGGCTTTGCCACGGTGCGCGGTGGCGATATCGTCGGCGAACATACGGTGCTGTTTGCCGCAGAAGGTGAGCGCATCGAAATTACCCACAAGGCCTCGAGCCGTCTGACCTTCGGCAAGGGTGCCGTGCGGGCGGCGGTCTGGTTGGCCGAGCGAAGCGCTGGTCGTTACGACATGCAGGACGTGCTGGGGTTGAAAGCGTAGCGTTGTCTAAATGCTGAACGCGGACATGCGGGCGCCGGGAAGCGCCGTTCAAGGCATCATTGGGTCGAATTGCGCTCGGTACTGGAGCCGGGCGTTGGTTTCCGGTATCATTTCATCAATTTGGCCGGGCCAGAGCCGTAGGCAATAGAGATTCGCCGCAGATGATGCAGCAGTCGGACAATAAGCGGGATGAAACCGGTTTTTCCGGATTTCGTCCCGCTTTTTTACGACCTTGCGGCGGCTCGCTCGGCCAATGCACGAAGCAGGGGCGTGATGCTAGACCTCGACGTAATGTGTTGATGACCAGTTAAGGAGGATGTTGCCTTGAACAGACCCGCGATACTGGCTCTCGAAGACGGCAGTGTGTTTTACGGTACTGCGATCGGAGCTGATGGGCAAACCAGCGGGGAGGTGGTCTTCAATACCGCCATGACCGGTTATCAGGAAATCCTCACCGATCCCTCCTACACCCGCCAGATCGTTACGTTGACCTACCCGCATATCGGCAATACTGGCGTCAATCTCGAGGACGTCGAATCGGATCGCATCTGTGCGGCCGGTTTGGTGATCCGGGACCTGCCGCTGATCGCCAGCAATTTCCGCAGCACGACGTCGCTTTCCGAGTATCTGACCGCGCAGAACGTCATCGGCATCGCCGACATCGATACCCGCCGCCTGACGCGCATTCTGCGCAACAAGGGGTCGCTGAATGGTGCGATTCTGGCCGGTGATGCCGCCCGGGGCGATGACGCCGTCGAGCGGGCGCTGGCGGCGGCCCACGACTTCCCGGGTCTCAAGGGGATGGACCTGGCCAAGGAAGTCTCGTGCGAGTCCACCTATGAATGGACCAAAGGCGAATGGACGCTGGGCCAGGGTTACGCCGATACCGCCAACGGTGAGCGGCCTTATCACGTGGTCGCCTATGACTACGGGATCAAGCACAACATCCTGCGCATGCTCGCCTCTCGCGGCTGCCGCCTGACGGTGGTGCCGGCCCAGACGCCGGCCAGCGAGGTGCTGGCGATGAACCCGGATGGCGTCTTCCTGGCCAACGGCCCGGGCGACCCTGAGCCCTGCGACTACGCGATCAGCGCGATCCGGGAAGTGCTCGAGACGGATATCCCGGTCTTCGGTATCTGCCTGGGCCATCAGCTGCTGGCGCTGGCTGCCGGCGCCAGGACGGTGAAGATGAACCACGGTCACCATGGCGCCAACCATCCGGTCCAGGATCTCGATAGCGGGCAAGTGATGATCACCAGTCAGAACCATGGTTTCGCGGTGGACGAGACCAGTCTGCCCGACAACGTGCGCGCCATTCATCGTTCGCTGTTCGACGGCACGCTGCAGGGCATCGAACTGACCGATCGTCCGGCGTTCAGCTTCCAGGGCCATCCGGAAGCAAGCCCGGGGCCTCAGGATGTCTCGCCGCTGTTCGATCGTTTCGTGACGATGATGCAGCGTCGTCAGCAAGCCGCTTGAGTCATCAGCAGCGGTTTGGAATTCAGTTTATCGGGTCGGCGCCAGCCGCCGACACCCTCATTTTCGACGAGTGTTAGCGCATGCCAAAACGTACGGATCTCGACAGCATTCTGATCATCGGCGCCGGCCCCATCGTTATCGGGCAGGCGTGCGAATTCGACTACTCCGGGGCCCAGGCCTGCAAGGCACTGCGTGAAGAGGGCTACCGCGTCATCCTGGTCAACTCCAATCCGGCGACCATCATGACCGATCCGGTGATGGCCGATGCCACCTACATCGAGCCGATCACCTGGCAGGCGGTGGAGCAGATCATCGAGAAGGAACGCCCGTCGGCGATTCTGCCGACCATGGGCGGGCAGACCGCGCTCAACTGCGCGCTGGAGCTCGACAAGCATGGCGTGCTCGAGAAGTACGGCGTGGAGATGATCGGCGCCAATGCCGATGCCATCAACAAGGCCGAAGATCGCGATCTGTTCGACAAGGCGATGAAGAACATCGGCCTCGAGTGTCCCAAGGCCAAAGTCGCCCATACCATGGACGAGGCGTGGGAAATCCAGGCTTCGCTCGGCTTCCCGGTGATCATTCGCCCCTCGTATACCATGGGCGGTTCCGGTGGTGGCGTGGCCTACAACAAGGAAGAGTTCGAGGAAATCTGCGGTCGCGGCTTCGAGCTTTCCAACAACCATGAGCTGCTGATCGACGAGTCGCTGCTGGGTTGGAAAGAGTACGAGATGGAGGTCGTTCGCGACAGGAACGACAACTGCATCATCGTCTGTGCGATCGAGAACTTCGACCCGATGGGCGTGCATACCGGAGACTCCATCACTGTCGCGCCAGCGCAGACGCTGACCGACAAGGAGTACCAGATCATGCGCAACGCATCCCTTGCGGTGCTGCGCGAGATCGGCGTCGAGACCGGTGGCTCCAATGTCCAGTTTGGCGTCGATCCGGACACCGGGCGCATGGTCGTGATCGAGATGAACCCGCGCGTGTCGCGCTCCTCGGCACTGGCTTCCAAGGCGACCGGCTTCCCGATCGCCAAGATCGCCGCCAAGCTGGCGGTGGGCTATACCCTGGACGAACTTCAGAACGACATCACCGGCGGCGCCACGCCGGCCTCCTTCGAGCCGTCGATCGACTACGTCGTCACCAAGATCCCGCGCTTCACCTTCGAGAAGTTCCCTCAGGCCAACGACCGCCTGACCACGCAGATGAAGTCGGTCGGCGAGGTGATGGCGATCGGGCGGACCTTCCAGGAGTCGATGCACAAGGCGCTGCGTGGCCTGGAAATCGGTGTCGACGGGCTCGATCCGAAGGTTACCGACTTCAACGCCGAGAACATGGCGCTGATCAAGGGCGAGCTGCAGGCTGCCGGTGCCGACCGGATCTTCTATATCGCCGACGCCATGCGCAGCGGCATGAGCGTCGACGAGGTCTTCGCGCTCACCAATATCGATCGCTGGTTCCTGGTCCAGCTCGAGGATCTGGTGCTGGCCGAGGCGGCCGTCGCCAAGCGCTCGCTGCACGACTTGAGCGCCGACGATCTCTACCGTCTCAAGCGCAAGGGCTTTTCCGACGCGCGTCTGGCATCGCTGCTGGGCGTCTCCGAGAGCGAGTTCCGCCAGCGGCGTCAGCAGCTCGACATTCGCCCGGTCTACAAGCGGGTCGACACCTGCGCGGCGGAGTTCGCCTCCGATACCGCCTACATGTACTCCACCTACGAGGAGGAGTGCGAGGCGGAAGTCAGCGATCGTCAGAAGATCATGGTGCTGGGCGGCGGTCCCAACCGGATCGGCCAGGGAATCGAGTTCGACTACTGCTGCGTGCATGCGGCGCTGGCCATGCGCGAAGACGGCTACGAGACCATCATGGTCAACTGCAACCCGGAGACCGTCTCCACCGACTACGACACTTCGGATCGCCTCTACTTCGAGCCGGTCACGCTGGAAGACGTGCTGGAAATCGCCGACAAGGAGAAGCCGGTCGGGGTGATCGTGCAGTTCGGCGGCCAGACCCCGCTGAAGCTGGCACGAGCGCTGGAGGCGGCCGGCGTGCCGATCATCGGCACCACGCCGGACGCCATCGACCGCGCCGAAGACCGCGAGCGTTTCCAGAAGATGATCGACAAGCTGGGTCTCAAGCAGCCGCCCAACGCCACTGCGCGCAGCTTCGAGGATGCCTTCGCCAAGGCCGAGAAGATCGGCTATCCGCTGGTCGTGCGCCCGAGCTACGTGCTTGGCGGCCGCGCCATGGAGATCGTCTACACCGCCGAAGAGCTCGAGCGCTACATGACTCACGCGGTCAAGGTCTCCAACGATTCGCCGGTGCTGCTGGATCACTTCCTCAATGCGGCGATCGAGATCGACATTGATGCGGTCAGCGACGGCGAGCAGGTGGTGATCGGCGGCATCATGCAGCATATCGAGCAGGCCGGCGTCCACTCCGGTGACTCCGCCTGTTCGCTGCCGCCATATTCGCTGCCTGCCGAGGTGCAGGACGAGATGCGCGAGCAGGTCAAGCGCATGGCGGTCGAGCTGGGCGTGGTCGGCCTGATGAACGTGCAGCTGGCCTGGCAGGATGGCGAGATCTACATCATCGAGGTCAACCCGCGCGCCTCGCGTACCGTACCGTTCGTCTCCAAGTGCATCGGTACCTCGCTGGCCCAGGTCGCGGCGCGCTGCATGGCTGGCAAGACGCTGGCCGAGCAGCAATTCACCCGCGAGATCATTCCGGGTTATTTCAGCGTCAAGGAAGCGGTGTTCCCGTTCAACAAGTTCCCGGGTGTCGATCCGATCCTGTCGCCGGAGATGAAGTCGACTGGCGAGGTGATGGGCAGCGGCACGACCTTCGCCGAAGCCTTCTACAAGGCCCAGTTGGGCGCAGGCGAAGCGATTCCGAAGCTGACCGGCGAGCGTCAGGCGTTCCTCTCCGTACGCGAGCCGGACAAGCAAGGTGTTATCGAGGTGGCGCAATCTCTGCTAGCCTTGGGCTTCAGTTTGGTTGCAACGCGTGGCACGGCCAGGGCTCTGGAAGAGGCTGGTCTGTCCGTTGCTGTCGTAAACAAGGTTTTTGAAGGCCGTCCGCATATCGTCGATCTGCTCAAGAACGACGAAATCGCCTATATCGTGAATACCACGGAAGGCCGCCAGGCGATCAACGATTCCTCGGTCATCCGGCGCACTGCGCTGGCCCGCAAGGTGCCCTATGCCACGACGCTGGCGGGAGCGCGGGCCGTGTGCATGGCGCTGGAATACGGTAACGAGATCACGGTGCGGCGGCTGCAGGAACAGCACGCAGGAGTAGTTCATGAATAAGGTCCCGATGACCGTCCATGGCGAGCAGGCCTTGCGCCAGGAATTGGAACAGCTGAAAGGCGTCGAACGCCCGCGGGTGATCAGTGACATCGCGGAAGCCCGGGAACACGGCGATCTCAAGGAGAACGCCGAGTATCACGCTGCTCGTGAGCAGCAGGGGTTCATCGAAGGGCGCATTCAGGAGATCGAAGGCAAGCTGTCGTCGGCACAGGTCATCGACGTGACCAAGATGCCGAAGACCGGCAAGGTGATCTTCGGCGTGACCGTCGAGCTGCTCAATCTCGAGACCGACGAAGAAGTGCGCTACCGGATCGTCGGCGAGGATGAAGCCGATATCAAGGCTGGCAAGATCTCGGTTACCTCGCCCATTGCGCGAGCGCTGATCGGCAAGCAGGAAGGCGATGTGGTCAACGTCCGCACGCCGGGTGGCGACGTGGAGTATGAAATTTCCAACGTCGAGCATCTTTGAGCTACGAGCTACGAGCTACGAGCTACGAGCTACGAGCTACGAGCCAAAAAAACCGCGACGATGTCGCGGTTTTTTCGTATGGAACGGTCAATGCTCATTTCGCGGCTCGCGGCTCGCGGCTCGCGGCTCGGCTTCAGTGCCGCCCGTGATGTTCTTCGGCGCGCTGGATGTTGGAAAGCTTGGGATTGACGTTGGGGTTGTGGCGATAGAGCAGTGCCACTTTGCCCAGTGTCTGGACCAGTTCCGCGCCGGAAAGCTCGACCAGTTCCTCGACCATGGCCTGGCGCTCCTCGCGCTCGGGGATCGCCAGCTTGACCTTGATCAGTTCATGATCGCGTAGCGCGCGCTCGAGTTCCTGCTGGGCGCCTTCGCTCAAACCGTTTTCACTGACGGTGACGATCGGCTGCAGGTGGTGGCCGATGCTGCGGAAGGCTTTCTTTTGTGCGGATGATAGGCTCATGATAGTCTGACCGTTGAACTTCGCGATAATTGTCAGCGGTGCTGCCATCGGTCTCACCACCGCACTGTCGAAACGCCTCATGGTACGGGTTTCGACCGCAACAGGAAAGATGTCGTCGGTTCAGAAGGCGTGTCCCGAAACCGGCAGGAATGTCCGGGACTTATGAAGGCAGCGCCTCTGGTTCTTTCGCTTCGGGCTTCGAGCCTCGCATCTCCGCTATACGTTCTTTGGCTATTCTTTCAGGTGATCATCAGTGGCGCGCTCTTCAAGCTCAGGCCCCAAATCCAGTCCCGACAAGACCGGTTCTTCTACCCGGCAGAGCAAAAGCAGCGCTGGCTGGTTGAAGGAGCATTTCGACGATCGCTACGTGCAGCAGTCATGGAAAGACGGTTATCGTTCGCGTGCAAGCTATAAGTTGCTGGAACTGGACGAGCGTGACAAGTTATTGCGCACAGGCATGACGGTGATCGATCTGGGTGCTGCTCCTGGCGGCTGGAGCCAGATTGCCGCGGAGAAGGTCGGCAGCGAAGGTCTGGTGATCGCCTCCGACATCCTGGAAATGGATGCGCTGGCGGGCGTCAGCTTCATCCACGGCGATTTCACCGAAGAAAGCGTGCTGGAATCGATTCTGGCAGAGCTTGGCGGACGCCCCGTCGATCTGGTGCTTTCCGACATGGCGCCGAACATGAGCGGCATGGCGGCGATCGACCAGCCACAGGCGATGTATCTGGTCGAGCTGGCGCTCGATCTCGCGAAACAGACATTGTCGCCCGGTGGCCATTTTCTGGCCAAGGTATTTCAGGGCGAAGGATTCGATGACTACCTGCGTGATCTGCGAGGCAGCTTCCGCAAGGTGGTAACGCGCAAGCCGGAGGCATCACGGGCCCGTTCTCGCGAAGTCTATCTGCTGGCGCAAGGATTTCAGGGCTAGGCTTGCAAGCGTGGTTGAACGCCCCCATCTGGTGTAGTGTCAGATCACGGCAAGCGCAGGCAGCAAGATTCGTACTACGAGGGTGGTGTCTTGAACGACATGGCGAAGAATTTAATTCTCTGGTTGGTCATCGCGGCTGTGCTGCTGACGGTGTTCAACAACTTTAGCGTCGATAGCTCGCCGCAGACGACGAGCTATTCACAGTTCGTGCAGCAGGTCCAGAACGACCAGGTGCGCAGCGTGACCATCGATGGCTACACCATCAATGGCGAGCGCAAGGACGGCACGCAGTTCCAGACGATCAGACCGGCGGCGCAGGATCCCAAGCTGATGGACGATCTGCTGGCGCATGACGTCACCGTGGTCGGCCAGAAGCCCGAAGAGCAGAGCCTGTGGACTCGCTTGCTGATCGCCAGCTTCCCGATCCTGCTGATTCTGGGCATCTTTATCTTCTTCATGCGCCAGATGCAGGGTGGCGGCAGTGGCCGAGGCGGCCCGATGAGCTTCGGCAAGTCGAAAGCCAAGCTGCTGAGCCAGGATCAGATCAAGTCTACCTTCGCCGACGTCGCGGGCTGTGACGAAGCCAAGGAAGAGGTCGTCGAGCTGGTCGACTTCCTCAAGGATCCGTCGAAATTCCAGCGCCTGGGCGGCCAGATTCCCCGCGGCGTGCTGATGGTGGGGCCGCCGGGTACCGGCAAGACATTGCTGGCCAAGGCGATCGCCGGCGAGGCCAAGGTGCCGTTCTTCAGTATCTCCGGCTCGGATTTCGTCGAGATGTTTGTTGGCGTGGGCGCTTCCCGCGTTCGTGACATGTTCGAACAGGCCAAGAAGCAGGCGCCGTGCATCATCTTCATCGACGAGATCGATGCCGTCGGTCGCCATCGTGGTTCCGGCATGGGCGGCGGTCACGACGAGCGCGAGCAGACGCTGAACCAGTTGCTGGTCGAAATGGACGGCTTCGAGGCCAACGACGGCATCATCGTCATTGCCGCTACCAACCGTCCGGACGTTCTGGATCCGGCGCTGCTGCGTCCCGGTCGTTTCGACCGTCAGGTCACCGTGCCGCTTCCCGACATTCGGGGGCGTGAGCATATTCTCAACGTTCATCTGCGCAAGGTGCCGATGGCCGATGGCGTGCAGGCGAGCATCATCGCCCGCGGTACGCCGGGCTTCTCCGGCGCCGACCTGGCCAATCTGGTCAACGAGGCAGCGCTGTTCGCGGCTCGCCGCAATCGCCGCACCGTCGGCATGGAGGAGCTGGAGCTGGCCAAGGACAAGATCATGATGGGCGCCGAACGTCGCTCCATGGTCATGTCGGAGAAGGATAAGCTGAACACCGCTTATCACGAGTCAGGGCATGCCATCATTGGCCTGATCATGCCGGAGCATGATCCGGTCTATAAGGTCACCATCATTCCCCGTGGCCGAGCGCTGGGCGTGACCATGTTCCTTCCCGAGGAAGATCGTTACAGCTACTCGCGCCAGCAGATCATCAGCCAGCTCTGCTCCCTGTTCGGCGGTCGTATCGCGGAAGAGATGACGCTGGGGCCGAATGGCGTGACCACCGGCGCTTCCAACGACATCAAGCGTGCTACCGAGCTGGCGCACAGCATGGTCGCCAAGTGGGGGCTGTCCGAAGAGATGGGGCCGTTGATGTACGACGAGGACGAGTCCCATCAGTTCCTCGGCGGGCCGGGCCAGGGTGGCGGCAAGCTGACCTCCGGCGAGACATCGACCCGTCTCGACAAGGAAGTGCGTCGCATCATCGACGAGTGCTACGCGATGGCGCGCAAGATCCTCGAGGACAACCGCGACAAGCTCGATCTGATGGCCGAGGCGCTGATGCAGTACGAGACCATCGATGCCGCGCAGCTCAAGGACATCATGGAAGGCCGCAAGCCGCGTCCGCCGAAGGATTGGGGCGACGACGGGCCGACTTCGGGTTCCGGCCGTCCTGTCGATGACCCGGAGCCGCAGCCGAGCGGTGAAGGTTCGCCGGATGACGAGTCGGGAAATCGACGGCCTTCGGATCCGCTGGGCGGGTCATCGGGGCTCTGATGTGGCCCATTGACGAAATGAAATGACAGACTTGCAGCGGGGCGTCAGAGATGGCGCCCCGCTGTATTTCGGACGGTTGCACAACACTCTCGGTCTGCCTAGAGTGAACGCTTTTTGAGCGACGACTCCCATGACAGATTCGGTATCCACTGGCGTCCAATTACGCTGTGGTCATCATCATCATCTCGACCTTTCACGCCCCCGCGTCATGGGCATTCTCAATGTGACGCCGGATTCTTTTTCGGATGGCGGTCGACACGACCGGCTGGATGCTGCTCGCCGTCATGCCGAGCGTCTGCTGCAGGAAGGTGCGGCCATCATCGACGTGGGCGGCGAGTCGACACGGCCGGGGGCCGAGCCGGTGACGCTGGAAACCGAACGGGAGCGCGTGTTGCCCGTGGTCGAGATGCTGGTGTCGGAGTTCGATGCGCTGGTCTCGGTCGACACCAGTGCGCCCGAACTGATGCGGGAAGTCGCCGAAGCCGGTGCCGGCATGATCAATGACGTGCGCTCGCTGACGCGCCCAGGCGCGCTCGAGGCGGCGGCGGACACTGGTCTGCCCGTGTGTCTGATGCACATGCTGGGAGAGCCGCAGACGATGCAGCAGGCGCCGCACTACGATCGCCCCGTCGAAGCGGCCGTCGGCGATTTCCTGCGCGAGCGTATCGCGGTTTGCGAGGCGGCGGGCATCGCGCGGGAGCGGCTGCTGCTGGACCCGGGTTTCGGCTTTGCCAAGACTCTGGAGCACAACCTGCGGTTGCTCAATCGCATGGATGCGCTGGAAGCGCTGGGACTGCCGTTGTTCGTGGGAATGTCGCGCAAGAGCATGATCGGACAGGTACTGGAGCGCCCCGTCGATCAGCGCTTGCCTGGCGGGCTGGCGTTGAGCGTGATGGCGGTCGAGCGGGGCGCTAGAATCATCAGAGTGCATGATGTTGCGCCCACGGTCGATGCCATCAATATGGCTTGGGCAGTACTTCAGGAACGACCAGCTTCAGGAGCGAGGCGATCATGAGTAGACGTTATTTCGGTACCGACGGGATTCGCGGCACCGTTGGAGAGTATCCCATCACCGCCGACTTCATGCTGAAGCTGGGCTGGGCCATGGGCCGAGTGCTGGCGCGCAAACTGAGCAGCCATCAGGCTCGGCAGAAGTCCGCCCAGTCGACGCGGCCCAAGGTGATTATCGGTAAGGACACGCGCATTTCCGGGTACATGTTCGAATCGGCGCTGGAAGCGGGGCTTTCGGCTGCCGGGGCCGATGTCTCGTTGCTGGGGCCGATGCCGACACCGGGCATTGCCTATCTGACACGCACGTTCCGAGCCGATGCCGGGATCGTGATTTCGGCATCGCATAATCCCTATCAGGATAACGGCATCAAGTTTTTCTCGGCGGAAGGGCTGAAGCTCGCCGACGAGGTCGAGACCGAGATCGAGAACGAGCTCGACAAGCCGCTGGAGACCATGGCGCCGAACCAGCTCGGCAAGGCGGTCCGTATCAATGACGCCGCCGGACGCTACATCGAGTTCTGCAAGTCCACGGTTCACAATCGCCTCGAGCTGCACGGTTTGCGAATCGTGCTGGACTGCGCCCATGGCGCGACCTATCACATCGCACCCAACGTCTTTCGCGAGCTCGGTGCCGATGTCAGCGTGATCGGCGGCGAGCCCGACGGTCTCAACATCAATCAGAACGTGGGCTCGACGCATACCGAACGCTTGAGCGAGGCGGTTCTGGCGCGCCAGGCCGACCTGGGTATCGCGTTCGACGGCGATGGCGATCGCGTCCTGATGATCGATCGGCACGGAAAGCTGGTAGACGGCGACGAGATCCTCTATATCATCGCTCGTGACCTGCACGCTCGCGGTAAATTGAATGGCGGCGTCGTGGGCACGCTCATGACCAATTTCGGCCTGGCGGCAGCCTTCGAGAAGCAGGGGATTCCCTTCGAGCGGGCCAAGGTGGGGGATCGTTATGTCGTCGAACGTCTGCTCGCCAACGACTGGCTGCTGGGAGGCGAGGCCTCCGGTCATATCGTCTGCCGCAACGTGCAGACCACTGGCGACGGTATCGTTTCCGCGCTGCAGGTGCTGGCAGTGATGGTGCGGGAAGAGGTGCCGCTGGAGCAGTTGCTGGAAGGCTTCGAAAAGGCACCGCAGTCGCTGGTCAACGTGCGCCTGCCGAGCAACTATGATGCCAGGACCTTGCTGGACAGCGAGGCGCTGCGCCAGACGGTGAGCTCGGTCGAGGATGAGCTTGGCGGCAGTGGTCGAGTGCTGTTGCGTCCTTCGGGCACCGAGCCGCTGATCCGAGTCATGGTAGAGGGGCGGCCGCGCTTCGACGTCCAGGCCATGGCGCAGCGAATTGCCGATAGTGTCGAAACTCTGATTGCCTGAGCCGACCAGATAGCCAAGAGCACTTGTTGTCTTGCTGTCAAGGCTCTTATACCATGTCGCACCACCGACAGGAGGTTGCATGCGCAAGCCGCTGATCGCGGGTAACTGGAAGATGAATGGCTCGGCGGAATTGATCGAGACGTTTGGCCGAGCATTTGCCGAGACGGATCTGGCGTCGTCGGTCGATGTCGTGATCCATCCTCCGTTTCCCTATCTCGATGCTGCACGCCGCGCCTTTGCGGATACGTTCGTCGGCCTGGGAGCGCAGACGCTCAATCCGTTGCATTCCGGTGCCCGGACCGGGGAAGTCAGCGGGCAGATGCTCAGCGAGTTCGGGGTCGAGTACGTATTGGTCGGCCATTCCGAGCGTCGCCAGCTCTATCATGAAAGTGATGAACAGGTTTACGAGCGCGTGATAGCGGCGCTCGGCGCAGGGCTCAAGCCGATTCTCTGCGTGGGTGAAACCCTTGAAGAACGTGATGCCGGCCGATCCGAGGATGTCGTGCTGCGCCAGGTGGGGTACGTCATGGCCCGGCTCGAGCCGGGGCAGCGCCAGCAGATGACGATCGCCTACGAGCCCGTCTGGGCCATCGGCACCGGGCGTACGGCGACGCCAGAGCAGGCTCAGCAGATGATGGCTGCGATTCGCGGCTATCAGGCCGGTTTCGATCGTGAACTGGCCGATGCATTGCGTCTGCTCTATGGCGGCAGCATGAATGCGGGTAACGCCCAGGAGTTGCTCGCGCAGCAGGATATCGACGGCGGCCTGATCGGCGGTGCGTCGCTCAAGGTCGACGATTTCATAGCGATTTGTCAGTCAGCAGGTTGATTTCATGCAGATAGCGATTTTGTTGGTTCACGTTCTGGCCGCCATTGCACTGGTGGTGCTGGTCCTGTTGCAGCAGGGCAAGGGTGCCGAGGCCGGTGCAGCTTTTGGTGGCGGATCTTCGCAGACCGTCTTCGGCTCACGCGGCAGTGGCGGGTTCCTGTCCAAGCTGACCGGCGGCCTGGCGGCGCTCTTTTTCGTCACCTCTCTGGGGTTGGCCTATTTCGCGACCAGCGCCAGCAGCGCGCCGCAGAGCGGTATTCCCGATGCGCAAGTGATCGAACAGCAACATAATGGTGCGCCGACCCTTGACGACGGCGACCAAAGCGGGAATAATGCTGCGCCAGCACTCGAGGAAGATGGCGGTCAGAAATCGTCAAATCCTTGAGTGGAAAGGAAATTCACAGCCTTCGATGAATCGGTTGAAAGCAGTGAATTGGTGTGGCGCCTAGGCGCTGCACGCCCCTGATGCCGAAGTGGTGGAATTGGTAGACACGCTATCTTGAGGGGGTAGTGACCTTACGGTCGTGCGGGTTCAAGTCCCGCCTTCGGCACCATCGTCAAGTCTTCCGGTCGAGCTGATTCGGACCTCTTAACGATACGCAAGACGATTCTTGTGAAAAGAATCAGGCGATATCGCGGCCTTCCTTGACCCATCCCAAGGTCGTTCCTATAATCGCCAACCTGATGTTGCGGGGTGGAGCAGTCTGGTAGCTCGTCGGGCTCATAACCCGAAGGTCGTCGGTTCAAATCCGGCCCCCGCTACCAAGTTTTTATGAAAGGCCCCTTCCTGAGAAGGGGCTTTTTGTTAGCAGCTTTGTCATTGTCAGCGCATTGTCGTTGTTAACGGCGCTGCTGACGTCATTGCCAGTCAGCCACCTAGCACCTTGCATTTCTCTCAACTCCCGGTCAGGTGCCTGATGCAACTGCTGTAGGAGTCGTTTGTGGTTACCAAGGACGCAGCACTGTATGCGATCATCGAGCCGGTGGTAACTGCCATGGGCTTTGAGTTGTGGGGCCTCGACTATCTGGCTCAGGGCAAGCATTCCAAGCTGATGATCTATATCGACAGCCCCAACGGGATCTCGGTTGACGATTGCGCCGACGTCAGCCGCCAGGTCAGTAGTGTCATGGATGTCGAAGATCCGATCTCGGGCAACTACAACCTGGAGGTGTCTTCTCCGGGACTCGATCGCCCACTCTATACGCTCGATCATTTTTCGCGCTTCAGCGGTCACGTGGTGCAGCTCAAGTTGCGCACGGCGTTTGACGGTCGACGCAAGTTCCAGGGGCGCCTGGCCGGCATCGACGGCGACGAAGTGCTGCTGCATATCGACTCGGAAGAGTACTGCTTTCCGATAGAAAGCATCGATCAGGCTCGTGTCGTCCCGCAGTTCGACGATTGATTCGACCACCTATCATTTGGTGACCCAGTTATTCGTGGCTGACTCAGGATTCGACACCGATTCAGTTATTCGAGATCAAGAACCGGTTTTTCGGCGAGGCATAGGCATGAGCAAAGAGATACTGCTGGTCGTTGACGCCATCTCCAACGAGAAGAGCGTGCCCCGAGACGTCATTTTCGAGGCTGTCGAAGCGGCGTTGGCCAGCGCGTCGCGCAAGCGTTTCGAAGGTCAGGACGTCAGTATTCGCGTCCAGATTGATCGCCGCACCGGCGAGTACGATACTTTCCGTCGCTGGATCGTGGTCGAGGACGAAGAGTACCTCAGCGAAGATCGTGAAATTCCGCTCTCCGAGGCAGAAAAGCGCGAGCCGCCGCTGGCGGTGGGCGATGCCGTCGAAGAACAGATCGAATCGGTGGCTTTCGGGCGTATCGCGGCGCAGACCGCCAAGCAGGTCATCGTGCAGAAGGTGCGCGAAGCCGAGCGTGCCCAGATCGTCAGGCATTACGCCGAGCGAGAAGGCGAACTGGTCGCGGGTATCGTCAAGAAAACGACACGTGACGGCCTGATCATCGACCTCGGCGAGAACGCAGAGGGCTTCTTGCCGCGGGGCGAGATGATCCCCGGCGAGCGCTACCGCATGAACGAGCGGGTACGGGCCCTGTTGTGGAAAGTCGATGCGGAAGCGCGCGGTTCCCAGCTCATCCTGTCCCGGACCAAACCGGGCATGCTGGTCGAGCTTTTCAAGATCGAAGTGCCGGAAATCGCCGAACAGCTGATCGAGATCAAGGGGGCCGCCCGCGATCCGGGGGCGCGCGCCAAGATTGCGGTCAAGACCAATGACAGGCGCATCGACCCGGTCGGTGCCTGTGTCGGCATGCGTGGTTCACGCGTGCAGGCGGTATCCAACGAGCTGCGTAACGAGCGCGTGGATATCATTTTATGGGACGACAACCCTGCGCAGTTGGTGATCAACGCCATGGCGCCGGCGGAAGTCGCTTCTATTCTCGTCGATGAAGATGC
Organism: Salinicola sp. MIT1003; assembly: GCF_001858555.1. Classification (NCBI taxonomy): domain Bacteria; kingdom Pseudomonadati; phylum Pseudomonadota; class Gammaproteobacteria; order Oceanospirillales; family Halomonadaceae; genus Salinicola; species Salinicola sp. MIT1003. The sequence continues at coordinate 194,098 of NZ_MCAP01000011.1, read as the reverse complement.
CCATTCGATGGACGTCGCCGTCGGCGAAGACAACCTCGCTCAGGCCATCGGTCGTAGCGGCCAGAACGTCAGACTCGCCAGCGAGTTGACGGGGTGGACGCTCAACGTGATGACCGTTGACGAAGCCGAGGGCAAACGCGAGCAGGAAGTCGACAGCCTGGTCGAATATTTCATCAACCATCTCGAGATCGACGAAGACGTCGCCCGTATCCTGGTCGAGGAAGGGTTCACGACGATCGAAGAGCTGGCCTACGTGCCGCTCGAAGAGATGCTGGAGATCGAAGAGTTCGATGAGGATCTGGTCGAGGAACTTCGTGCAAGAGCCAAGGATGAGCTTCTCAACTTGGCCATCGCGACGGAAGAGCAATTGGATGGCGCTCAGCCCGCCGAAGACCTTCTCACGATGGACGGCATGGACCGCCACCTGGCTTTCATTCTTGCCAGCCGTGGCATCGTCACCATGGAGGACCTCGCAGAACAGTCCATCGAGGATCTGAAGGATATCGACGACGTGGACGAGGAGCGCGCAGCGGCACTGATCATGACTGCCCGTGCGCCTTGGTTTCAGAGCGAAGAGTAACGTGGTCACGGGTTCAGGAGGGTCGTAATGTCAGACATGACCGTAAAAGAGTTTGCCGGCAAGGTGGGACGCGATGTGTCCCGCCTGCTTGAACAGATGAAGGATGCGGGTCTGCCGCATCAGAAGGAAAGCGACGCCGTCTCCGAAGAGGACAAGCAGCGTCTGCTCGATCACCTGACCAAGAGTCACGGTGGGGGACGCGGTCCGCGTAACCGCATCACATTGACGCGCAACACCCGCAGCAAGATCCGCTCGGGCGATCGCGGCAAGACCATTGAAGTGCAGGTGCGCAAGAAGCGTACCTATGTCAAGCGGGAAGAACCGGCCGAAGAAGCGCCGGTCGAAGAGACTGGTCCGCGTCAGTTGGTTGGCGACATGGCCGATCAGGCACAACAGCAGGCCGCCGAGCAGGCTAGTGCCCAGGCTGCGGCGGCGAGCGAAGCGGCTCAGAATCAGACCGCAGGTCAGGAAAGCTCCAACAAGGCTGCCGCGCCGGCGCCTCAGCCCCAGGCACCCGGGGATGACATTCCCGATGAGCCGCAGGTCGAGGACGACGAGCCGACTTCCAACAGTCAGCCGTTCGTCGAGCCGCCGCCCAAGGAGCCGCGCACCGAAAATCGTCGCGCCCATCCGAAGAAGGACAAGGAGCGTGATCAGGGTCGCCGTGGGCGCCGTGATGACGACGACGACCGTTCCGAGCGTCGCCGTGGCGGCGGGGCCAAGAAGGTCAAGCGTGCCGAGCGTCGCGGTAGCCGTCGTGGTCGTGGCGACAACCAGCACGGCTTCCAGAAGCCGACCCAGCCGATCGTGCGCGAAGTCGCGCTGCCGGAATCGATCAGCGTTGCCGAACTGGCCGACAAGATGTCGATCAAGGCCAACGAAGTGATCAAGGCCATGTTCAGCATGGGTGCGGCGGTGACCATCAACCAGACCATCGATCAGGATACTGCCGCGATCGTGGTCGAGGAGATGGGTCACAAGCCGAAGCTGGTCAAGGAAGATGCGCTCGAGACCGAAGTGCTCGAAGGCATCTCCTACGAAGGTGACGAAATCACCCGCTCGCCGGTCGTCACTGTCATGGGTCACGTCGACCACGGCAAGACCTCGCTGCTCGACTTCATCCGTCGCACCAAGGTCGCTACTGGCGAAGCCGGTGGCATCACCCAGCATATCGGTGCCTACCACGTCGAAGGCGAACATGGTGGCGTCACCTTCCTGGATACGCCGGGTCACGCAGCGTTTACCGCCATGCGTGCTCGTGGTGCCCAGGCGACCGATGTCGTCATCCTGGTGGTGGCCGCCGACGACGGTGTCATGCCGCAGACGATCGAGGCGATCGAGCATGCCAAGGCTGCCGGCGTACAGCTGGTCGTCGCGATCAACAAGATCGACAAGGAAGGTGCCGACCTCGACCGGATTCGCAACGAGCTGTCACAGCACGGCGTGATCTCCGAAGAGTGGGGCGGCGACACCCAGTTCGTTCCGGTCTCGGCGAAGACCGGCGAAGGCATCGATCAACTGCTGGAGTCGGTGCTGCTGGTCTCCGAAGTGCTTGAGCTCAAGGCCGTTCCGGAAGCGCCGGGTAAAGGCGTGGTGGTCGAGTCTCGCCTCGACAAGGGGCGCGGTCCGGTTGCTACCGTGCTGGTCCAGAACGGTACGCTCAAGCGTGGCGACATCGTCCTTGCCGGCCTGCACTACGGCCGTGTGCGGGCGCTGACCAACGAACTCGGCAAGCAGGTCGAGTCGGTCGGCCCGTCCATGCCGGTCGAGATCCAGGGTCTCGACGGCACGCCGGAAGCCGGTGAAGACTTCATGGTCCTGGCCGACGAGAAGAAGGCGCGTGAAATCGCCAACTTCCGTCAGGGCAAATACCGTGAAGTTCGCCTGGCGCGTCAGCAGAAGGCCAAGCTGGAGAACATGTTCAGCCAGATGGGCCAGGACGAAGTGGCCAAGGTCAATGTCGTCCTCAAGGCCGACGTCCAGGGCTCGCTCGAGGCGATTCGCGGTGCGCTGGAAGAACTTTCCACCGATGAAGTGCAGGTGGCGGTCGTCTCTTCCGGGGTCGGCGGTATCACCGGTACCGACGCCAACCTGGCGCTGGCCAGTGAAGCGATTCTGGTCGGCTTCAACGTCCGTGCCGATGCTTCCGCCCGTGAGATCGTCGAGCGTGAAGGGCTGGATCTGCGCTACTACAGCGTCATCTACCAGCTGATCGACGAGGTCAAGCAGGCCATGAGCGGCATGCTGGCGCCGGAGTGGAAGGAAGAGATCGTCGGTGTCGCCGAAGTGCGCGACGTGTTCAAGGCGCCGAAGATCGGTGCCATCGCTGGCTGTATGGTCATCGAGGGCTCCGTCCACCGCAACAAGAAGATCCGCGTCCTGCGCGACAACGTGGTCATCTACGAAGGCGAGCTGGAATCCCTGCGCCGCTTCAAGGATGACGTCAACGAAGTCCGCAACGGCATGGAGTGCGGTATCGGCGTCAAGAACTACAACGACGTTCAGGTCGGCGACAAGATCGAGGTCTTCGACCAGGTCAAGGTCGAGCGTACCCTGTAAGCGACAGGATCCCGCCGGCGTCTAGGTTTTCACGAAATAGGCGCCTGCGGGATCTCGAGAGGCAACGATGCGCGAATTCAAACGAACCGATCGGGTCGCCGACCAGCTGCAGCAGGAACTGGCCGTGCTGATCCAGCGCGAGATCAAGGATCCGCGTCTGGGGATGGTCACGGTCAGCTCGGTCACGGTCAGTCGGGATCTCGGCTACGCCGATATCTACGTGACGCTGCTGGGCGAGAACGATCCGGCTCGGGTCAAGGAAAACCTGGCCGTGCTCAAGCGGGCTGCCGGCTTTCTGCGTTCGCAGATCGCGCGCCGCATCAAGCTTCGTCACGTACCCGAGCTGCGTTTTCACTACGATGAAAGCGTGGTGCGTGGGCACAAGCTGTCGGCACTGATCGACGAGGCCGTCGCCAGCAACCGCCCGCAGGAGAGTGACGAAGCGGCGCCGCAGGATGAAGCGCGGGAAAGCGATCCTCGAAAAGAGGATGGAGAGCCACGCTGATGGCACGCCGTCGCAAGGGGTTGCCCATCAACGGCGTGCTGCTGCTCGACAAGCCCAAGGGCGTGTCGAGCAATCATGCGCTCCAGCGTGCCCGGCGGCTGTTTCAGGCGCGCAAGGCGGGCCATACCGGGACGCTGGACCCGATGGCGACCGGGCTGTTGCCGGTCTGCCTGGGTGAGGCGACCAAGTTCTCCGCCCATCTGCTCGAAGCCGACAAGGTCTACCGCACCCGGATCCAGTTTGGTGCAGTGACCGATACCGGAGACGCCGAAGGCGAAGTGGTGGAGCGTCGTCCGTTGCCCGAGACGCTGGATCGTGACGCCGTCGAAGCCGTGCTCGAACGCTTTCGCGGCGAGATCGAGCAGGTGCCGCCGATGTACTCGGCGCTCAAGCATCAGGGCCGCAAGCTCTACGAGCTCGCGCGCCAGGGTGAAACGGTAACGCGTGCGCCTAGGCGCGTGACGATATATGATATGCGCCCGCTCGAGTGGGAGTCCGATGGTGTCTGGTTGCAGGTTCGCTGCAGCAAGGGCACCTATATACGGACGCTGGCCGAAGATATCGGCGCAGCACTCGGCTTCGGCGCGCATATCACGGCATTGGAGCGCCTGGAAACGGGTCCCTTCGACAGTGCAGCGCGGCTCTCTTTCGAGACGCTCGAGGCGATGAGCGACGAAGAGCGGCTGGCGCAGCTGTTGCCGGTCGATGTCATGCTCGAGCATCTGCCGACGCTCAGCGTGGCGGAGACGGTGGCCCAGCGCTTGTTGCTGGGTCAGCGGGCATCGCTAGCGGATACCGAGCTGACGCCGGGCACGACGGCAAGATTGTATCGCGACGAATCCTTTCTGGGATTGGTCGAACTGACCGCGCCGGGGGAAGTCACTCCCCGGCGTCTGGTCGACACGACAGCATTGAATGCGGTTCAAGCCTGAGCCGGGATCGAAACCCGACAGGTGAAGCCGATCGATCTGTCAGCATCGGTTCGATGCACCCCGTCCCCGTGACGGTCAACCGGGAGGCTGCAAATATGCGTGGTCTCCGACATTCATCATTCAGGCATATTGCTTGCTGGAGAGTTTTTCATGGCATTGACTGCTGAAAAGAAAGCCGAGATCGTCAAAGAGTTTGGTCAGGGCGAAAGCGACACCGGTTCCCCGGAAGTCCAGGTTGCACTGCTGAGCGCCAACATCGACGGTCTGCAGAGCCACTTCAAGGATCACAAGCAGGATCACCACTCTCGTCGTGGCCTGATCCGCATGGTCAACCAGCGCCGTAAGCTGCTGGACTACCTCAAGGGCAAGGACTTCGATCGCTATCAGTCGCTGATCAAGAAGCTCGGCCTGCGTCGCTAAATCGCTCGGCCGTCGAATCCGGCGGCTCATGCATCCGCGACAACCGATGGCCTCGTGCCATCGGTGACAAAAGCCCTACCGACCCGTTCGGTAGGGCTTTTTCTTTGTCTGGGACTCCACATTTCCTGTCGCGAGCGAAGTCTTGCTCATGGCATAAACTGAGACGACCGTATAAAGACAACGATCACGGGGTTTCTCCATGGCCGAACATGCAATTGACATCGGCGGTCGTCGCTACCGCTTCGACAGCCTGGGCACGTTGATGGCCGCCGCTTCGCCGCGCCGTTCCGGTGACGAGTTGGCCGGCATCGCTGCCAGCAGCGCGGAAGAGCGGGTCGCCGCCCAGATGGCGCTGGCGGAACTGCCATTGACCACCTTTCTGGAAGAGCCGCTGATTCCCTACGAGGAAGACGAGGTCACGCGGCTGATTCTCGATCGTCATGATCGTGCCGCGTTCGCGCCGGTTGCCTCGCTGAGCGTCGGCGAATTCCGCAACTGGCTGCTCTCCGAGCAGGCTGATGGTGAATCGCTGAAGGCGCTGGCCTCCGGCCTGACGCCGGAGATGGTCGCAGCGGTCTCCAAGCTGATGCGCGTGCAGGATCTGGTGCTGGTAGGCCGAAAGTGCGAGGTCATCACGCGCTTTCGCAACACCATCGGCCTGCCCGGACGGCTGTCGACGCGGCTGCAGCCCAATCATCCCACCGACGACGCTTCCGGCATCGCGGCCAGCATCCTCGATGGCCTGCTTTACGCCAGCGGCGACGCCGTGATCGGCATCAACCCCGCCACCGACAATACCTCCACGGTGGTGACGCTGTTGAAGATGCTCGACGAGATCATCTCCCGCTACGAAATCCCCACCCAGAGCTGCGTGTTGACCCATGTCACCACCGCCATCGAGGCGATCGAGCGCGGCGCACCCACCGATCTGGTATTCCAGTCGATCGCCGGCACCGAGGCTGCCAACCGGGGTTTCGGCATCGACCTGGCCCTGCTGCGGGAGGGGCGCGAGGCGGCACTGTCGCTCGGTCGCGGAGGTCTGGACAGCAACGGCCTGGGCAATAACGTGATGTACTTCGAAACCGGGCAGGGCAGCGCGCTCTCCGCCTATGCGCACCACGGAATCGATCAGCAGACGCTGGAAGCGCGCGCCTACGCGGTCGCGCGGGAGTTCGAGCCGCTGCTGGTCAACACCGTGGTCGGCTTCATCGGCCCCGAGTATCTGTTCGATGGCAAGCAGATCATCCGCGCCGGGCTGGAAGATCACTTCTGCGGCAAGCTGCTCGGCGTGCCGATGGGCTGCGATATCTGCTACACCAATCATGCCGAGGCCGACCAGGACGACATGGACATGCTGCTCACCTTGCTGGGGGCGGCGGGCTGCAACTACATCATGGGCATTCCCGGCTCCGACGACATCATGCTCAACTACCAGACCACGTCGTTCCACGACGCGCTCTACCTGCGCCAGGTACTCGGTCTGCGCCCGGCGCCGGAGTTCGAGGCCTGGCTCGAGGCCAGCGGCATCTATCGCCACGACCAAGGCATCGCCTTCGATCGAGACTTGCCGTCACGCTTCCAGCACCTGTTGGGGTCAATGGGCTCGGGCACGGTTGATACGGGAACGGCACGATGAACGACGAGGATTTCCACGATGGCGATACGGATATCACCGTCATTAATCCTTGGCAGCGGCTACACGAGCTGACCGACGCCCGGATCGGATTGGGTCGAGCCGGCGGCAGCCTGCCCACGGCGGCGCAGCTGGCCTTTCAGCTCGACCATGCCCGCGCACGCGATGCCGTGCACATGGCGCTGGATACCGAACGCCTGATGCCGGAGCTGGACGCGCGCTTCCCGCTGGCGCTGCGTCTGCACAGCCGCGCCATTGACCGCGACGAGTACCTGCGCCGGCCGGATCTCGGCCGGCAGCTGTCCGAACAAGCGAAGCAGGAGCTTGCCCAGCTCTCGCTCGAACCCTGCGATGTCTCGATCTGCATAGTCGACGGCCTTTCCGCGCGGGCGATTCACGAGCAGGCCATCCCGTTTCTCGACGCCGCGCTACCGGAGATCGAACGGCTGGAGCTGTCGCTGGGGCCGGTCGCGCTGGTGGAGCAGGGCCGGGTCGCGATCGGCGACCCCATCGGCGAGGCGTTGGGCGCCCGTATGAGCGTGGTGCTGATCGGCGAGCGTCCCGGACTCAGCTCGCCGGACAGTCTCGGGCTCTATTTTACCTGGGCACCCCGGTCGGGCCGGCGCGACAGCGAGCGGAACTGCATCTCCAACATTCGCCCGCGCGGTCTGAGTTACGCCAATGCCGCCAGGCTGCTGGCTTATCTGATGCGCGAGGCACAGGTGCTGGGCGCCTCCGGCGTTGCATTGAAAGACGACAGCGAAGTCGACTCCCACCTCGGCGATGGTCGGCAGGGCAACTTCCTGCTGCCGCCCTAGACGTAGCCCGCGTTCAGCCCAAGCCTGCCTTGGCCTCAGGCGTCGAATTGATCGTTTGTGCTAATCCATGCGTGGCGCGCAAGCTGGGCGTATCTCGAATGTCCAATACAACGACGCAGGGAGGGGAGCATGACGCGACCGAATATTCTGGTGCTGATGGCGGATCAGGTGAACGGCACGCTGTTCAAGGATGGGCCGGCGGATTTTCTGCACGCGCCCAACCTGAAGAAGCTGGCCAGGCGGGCGGTCAATTTCAACAACACCTACACGCCGAGCTATCTGTGCGCGCCGGGTCGGGCGGCCTTCATGTCGGGCCAGTTGCCCTCGCGTACCGGCGTCTACGACAATGCCGCCGAATTTCGCTCCGCCGTGCCGACCTGGGCTCATCATCTGCGTCGCGCCGGCTACTCCACCTGTCTCTCCGGCAAGATGCACTTCGTGGGGCCGGACCAGTTGCACGGTTTCGAGACCCGGCTGACCACCGACGTCTATCCTGCCGACTTCGGCTGGACGCCGGACTATCGCAAACCCGGCGAGCGCATCGACTGGTGGTATCACAATCTGGGCTCGGTCACCGGCGCCGGCGTGGCCGAGATCTCCAACCAGATGGAGTACGATGACGAAGTCGCCTTTCATGCTGAGCAGAAACTGTTCGACCTCTCCCGCGGGCACGATTCGCGGCCGTGGGCGATGTGTGTGAGCTTCACCCACCCGCACGACCCGTATGTGGCGCGGCGCAAGTTCTGGGATCTCTACGAAGATTGCGAGCACCTTGATCCAGAGCAGGAGGTGGTGCCCTTCGACGAGCTCGACCCGCACAGTCGGCGGATCTTCGAGGCCAACGACTACACGAAATTCGATATCCAGCCTGAAGACGTGCGCCGGGCACGGCGGGGGTATTTCGCCAACATCTCCTACATCGACGACAAGGTCGGCTCGATTCTGGACGTGCTCGAGCGCACCCGGATGCTCGACGACACCATCATCGTGGTGACGTCCGATCACGGCGACATGATTGGCGAGAAGGGGCTGTGGTTCAAGATGAGCCCGTTCGAAGGCTCGTCGCGCGTACCGCTGATGATCGCCGCGCCGGGGCTGGAGCCGCGCTCGGTGGAGACGCCGGTGTCGACCATCGACATCAACGCGACGCTGGCCGACCTGGTGGGCATCGATCTCTCCGAGATCGAACCCTGGACCGACGGCGAGTCGCTACTGCCCCTGGCTCGCGGCGGTACGCGCGAGGCGCCGGTCTACATGGAGTACGCCGCCGAAGGCACGCAGGCACCGCTGGTGACGATTCGCGAAGGCAAGTGGAAGTTCAATCACTGCGAGATCGACCCGCCGCAGCTGTTCGATCTCGAGACCGATCCTCACGAGACCCGCAATCTGGCCGAGGACCCGGACTACGCCGAGACACTGGCGGAATTCCAGGCCAAGGTTCGCGAGCGCTGGGACATGCAGCGCTTCGATGCCGAGGTCCGCGAAAGCCAGGCGCAGCGGCTGATCGTCTACCAGGCGCTGCGCAACGGTCACTACTATCCGTGGGATCACCAGCCGTTGCAGGACGCCTCCCAGCGCTACATGCGCAACCATATGGATCTCAATATCGTCGAGGCGTCCCAGCGCTTCCCGCGCGGCGAGTGACATCGTGGCCGCCGGGTGCCGCGGCGTGAATCATTTCGCTCGCGGCGTATGAGCGGCCACCGCATCCGCGTATAATCCAGCTAATACGAACGTCCAAGAGGGAAGTCGAGCTCGCCTCGGCTTTCGTCGTTGTATCGATACTGTCGTCGCTCCATTCACGCCGTTTCCCGCGAGATTCCCCGCTGTGCTCTCTACTGCCAACATCACCATGCAGTTTGGCCCCAAGCCGCTGTTCGAAAACGTATCCGTCAAATTCGGCGGTGGTCATCGCTATGGCCTGATCGGCGCCAACGGCTGCGGCAAGTCCACCTTCATGAAGATTCTGGGCGGTGACCTGGAGCCGACCGGCGGTCAGGTGATGAAGGACGTCACCACGCGGCTGGGCAAACTGCGCCAGGATCAGTTCGCGTTCGAGAACGAGCGCGTGATCGATACCGTGATCATGGGCCACGAGGAGCTGTGGGGAGTCACGGCGGAGCGTGAGCGCATCTATTCCCAGGCGGAGATGAGCGACGAGGACGGCATGAAGGTCGCCGACCTGGAAGTGCGCTTCGCCGAGCTCGAGGGCTACACCGCCGAATCCCGCGCCGGCGAGTTGCTGCTGGGGCTGGGCATTCCGCTGGAGCAGCATTATGAGCCGATGAGCGTGGTGGCGCCGGGCTGGAAACTGCGTGTGCTGCTGGCCCAGGCGCTGTTCTCGGACCCCGACGTGCTGCTGCTCGACGAGCCCACCAACCACCTGGATATCAACACCATCCGCTGGCTGGAAGAGATCCTGCGGGCGCGCAGCTCGACGATGATCATCATCTCCCACGATCGCCACTTCCTGAACAGCGTCTGCACCCACATGGCGGATCTCGACTACGGCGAGCTGCGGCTGTTCCCGGGCAACTACGACGAGTACATGATCGCCGCGACCCAGGCCCGCGAGCGCCTGCACGCCGACAACGCCAAGAAGAAGGCCGAGATCGCCGAGCTGCAGCAGTTCGTCAGCCGCTTCTCGGCCAATGCGTCCAAGGCCAAGCAGGCCACCTCGCGCCAGCGCAAGATCGACAAGATCCAGCTCGAGGAGGTCAAGCCCTCCTCGCGTGTCAGCCCGTTCATCCGCTTCGAGCAGAGCAAGAAGATCCACCGTCACGCGCTGACGGCGGACAAGCTCTCCAAGGCGTGGGGCGACAACGTGTTGTTCGAGCGTTTCGGCCTGCAGGTCGAAGCCGGCGAGCGGGTGGCGATCATCGGCCCCAACGGCATCGGCAAGACCACGCTGCTCAACTGTCTGGTCGGCACGATGACGCCGGATGCAGGCGAGGTGAAGTGGACCGATGCGGCGGAAGTGGGCTACTTCGCCCAGGATCACGCGGCCGACTTCGAGGGCGGCGAGACGCTGTTCGACTGGATGCGCCAGTGGACCACCGAAGGCGAGCAGACCGTGCGCGGCGCGCTGGGGCGGATGCTGTTCTCCAACGACGATATCGGCAAGTCGGTGAAGGTGATCTCCGGTGGCGAGCAGGGGCGGATGCTGTTCGGCAAGCTGATCCTGCAGAAGCCCAACGTGCTGGTGATGGACGAACCCACCAACCACCTCGACATGGAGTCGATCGAGGCGCTCAACCTGGCGCTGGACAACTACCCGGGCACGTTGATCTTCGTCAGTCACGACCGGGAATTCGTCGGCTCGCTGGCCACACGCATCATCGAAATGAAAGAGGATGGTATCGTCGACTTCAGCGGCAGCTACGACGACTATCTGCGCAGCCAGGGTGTTTACGGCTAGGGGACGGGCCCTGGTGACAATGCTTTTGTAGACTTGACCAGCCGAGTCTTGCGGCATAGCTTCAACTCAATTTGACACGTAACGGTCCTCCGCTTTCGGGCGGAGGGCCTTTTTTATGGAACAAGGCCCTGCCCGTGACGAGGCCTTGATTCTGGCGCCGAAAGCAATGAGGTTTGCATATGTCGAGCGAGACTTATCTCATCATCAACCGGCTTGATGCCGAACGTTTGCGACGTTTGATAGAGCATGCCGATGACAAGGATCTCGAGGTGGCCGAATATCTCGATGCCGAGATCGAGCGGGGCGACGTGGTCGAACCGGAGGACGTGCCCCATGATGTGACGAGCATGAACAGCAGGATAAGCTTCACCGATCTCAGCCGCGGTACTCAATTGACCAGAACACTGGTTTATCCTCAATCGGTCGCCAAGCATGAGGATGGTCTGTCAGTGTTCGCCTCGATCGGCGCCGCGCTACTCGGGGTGCGGGTCGGTGATACCACCAAGGGGCCCCTGCCGGGTGGCCGCGAAGTTGAGCTACGGGTGGACGAGCTGCTTTACCAACCCGAGCGGGCAGGGGAATTTCACCGTTGAGCGAGCCAGGGGCGAGTCGTCGCAAGTATGGTTTCCAGCGGTGACTGGATCGCGAATCGACTATGTTGAGGCTTGATCGAAGCACTGACGCTGCAGGCCGGCTTTCTGCCCAACTGCTGCGTGGAATCGACCATGCGCACCGGCTACGAGAAAGGCCGTTAGCGATAGTTTGCTATCATCATCATCGGCCAAGCTGATATCGCCGACACACCGAAGTGTCGGCCAAACCCGCGCATGGCGGGACTCGACGAAGGAGCGACGAGCGATGATGTCACGGACAGGATCCGTTTCGATGTTACTGGGTGCCCTGTTGACGGCAACGGCAACCGCAGCGGTCGCCTTGCCCAGCAGCTTCCCCACCGGCACGACCTACTACGATCCCGAGCGGGCCTACAACGGCTTCGTGCTGTTTCCCGGCGGCGACGGAAAGACCCATCTGATCGACATGAACGGCAACGAGGTTCACCGCTGGGACTACGAAAGCTTCCCGCCGGTGGCCTTGAGTGCCGACCAGACCAACGGCGAAAAAGGCCGCCTGCTGGTGCAACTGGCACGGGCGAAAGAACTCCCGGAACACGCCAGCCCCGGCAATGGGCTGACCAACGCCTCGGTCGCCGAGGTGGACTGGGACGGCGAAGTGCAGTGGCAGTGGGGCAGCCAGCAGAACCCGGTCTATCAGCACCACGACATGCGTCGCCTGACCAACGGCAACAACCTGGTGATGACCGCCGAGATGCGCGAGCTCAACGGGTTCGACTACCCGATCATCGAAAACGGTATCGAGGAGGTCGACGACGATGGCCGGGTCGTCTGGGAATGGAAGGCGGGCGACCATCTCGACGAGATGGGCTTTTCCGACGCCGGCCTGCGGTCGCTCAAGGATTCCGAGGATCCCGACTTCCTGCATCTGAACACGGCGGTGCCCGTCGGGCCCAATCACTGGTACGACGCGGGGGACGAGCGTTTCGCGCCGGACAATATCCTGGTCAACTCCCGCAACGCCAACGTCACTTTCATCGTCGACCGGCAGAGCGGCGAGATCGTCTGGCGCATCGGCCCCGACCTGCCGGCACTACAGCTCAACGGCAAGCTCGGACGCCCCGTGGACCAGACCGTGGGCTCCCACGATGTTCATCTGATCCCTGAAGGGTTGCCGGGCGCGGGCAACATGCTGATCTTCGACAATCAGGGCAATGCCGGCTTTCCGCCTGCCAAGCAGGGGTTCTTCTCGTCCTCCCGCGTGATCGAGGTCGACCCGAGCAGCGGCAAGATCGTCTGGCAATACACCGGCAACATGTCGGGAGGTTCGCCGTATACCTTCTACAGCTCGTTCATCTCGAGCGCGCGGCGACTGCCCAACGGCAATACGCTGATCGATGAAGGCCAGAACGGCCGCCTGTTCCAGGTCACCCCGGAAGGCGAGATCGTCTGGGAGTACGTGAGCCCGTTCTTCGGCAAGTCGATGCCGAGCGACGACTACGTCACCAACCAGGTCTACCGTGCGCAGCTGGTCGATTACAACTGGGCGCCGGACGGCACGCCGCACGAGGAAACCGCGGTGAAGGCGGACTGCAGCCTCTATCCGGCGGCGCCTGGCTGCCATCCGGGCGAGTCCGACGATTCGTCCCACGGCTGAGCCGCGCGATCGGCTGGCGTGGCGGCAAGTCGTCGCATGCCGGCCGGATGCAGGTTGCGTGGTGTCTGCGTAGACTGCCAATGACATTTTCTCGTGCGAGTCATCATGGACAGTCAGGCTGCAGACGTTTCGACCGCGACGCCTCGTTCCCCCAGCGAGGCCCTTTCCGATACCTTGATCGTCGGCGCTGGCGCTACCGGGCTGGCGGCGGCCTGGGCGCTGGCCAGCCGTGGCCGGCGTGTCACCCTGCTGGAGAGCAACTCCCAGGTCGGCGGTAACCTTCGCACCGAGCGCGACGGCGAGTGGCAGATCGAACACGGGCCCAACACCGTCATCATGAAGCCACCGCTCTACGCGCTGCTGGACGAGCTCGATCTGCTCGACGAGGCGCAACCCGCCAATGCCGTTGCCAACAAGCGTTATGTCGTGATGAACGGCGAGCCGGTGGCGCTGCCGATGAAACCGCTCGACGCCCTGACCAGCCCGCTCATCGGCTGGCGTGGCTGGGCACGGCTGGCTCGCGAGCCGTTCATCGGCCGTTCGAGCGCGCAGGAGGAAACCCTGGCCGCCTTCGTCGAGCGGCGGCTCGGTCCACGGATTCTCGCGCGCATGGTCGATCCCTTCGTTTCCGGCGTCTATGCGGGCGATCCGCGCAGGCTGTCCGTTCAGGCCGCCATGCCGCGTCTGGCCGCCATCGAGCAGGAGCATCGCTCGCTGATCATCGGTGGGGTGACGCGCCTGCGGCAGTCGCGTCGCGACCCCGCGGGCGTTCCCGCCGAATGGTGCGGCAAGCTGGTGAGCTTCCCGCAGGGGCTGCAGCATCTGGCCGATAGGTTGGCGGAGCGCATCACGGCCCAGCCGACGGCCGCCATCCACACCGATTGCCCCGTGCAGAGCATCCGTCGCGACGGCGAGCAGTGGATCGTCACGGATGATCACGGCGGGGAGTGGCGAGCCAGGTCGCTGATGCTGGCGGTGCCCGCACCGGTCGCGGCCCGCCTCCTGCAGCCGCTGGACCCGGCGTTGGCGGAGCCGCTCCAGCGCATCGTCTATCCGCCGGTCAACGCCATCGCGCTGGGCTTTCGCGAGCAGGACATCGCCCATCCGCTGGACGGCTTCGGCGTGCTGATCCCACGCGCCGAAAAGCGGCGCACGCTGGGCGCGCTATTCTCGTCGACGCTGTTCCCTAACCGCGCACCGGCCGGACACAAGCTGCTCAATGTGTTCATCGGCGGGCGGCAGGATCCGTCGGCGGCGGACGGCGACGACGACACGCAGGTCGCGCGGGTGCTCGATGAGCTGCGCGATCTGCTGGGCATTCGCGGCGAACCGGTATGGCAGAAGGTGACGCGCTGGCCGCAGGCGATTCCGCAGTACGAGGTCGGCCATCTGGCCCGAATCGAGGCCTTGGACGATGCGCTGCGGGCGCATCCCGGCTTGCATCTGGCGGGCAACTGGCGCGGCGGTATCGCGGTGGGGGACTGCCTGGAGAATGGCCGACTGCTGGGTGAGCGTCTGCTGTCGGAGGCTTGAGCCGAGGCGGCGCGGGAAACGCCGCCTCGACTAGACAGCTAGCGTTACTTGTCCACCAGCTCCGCCACCGACGACAGGATCTCCTTGGGCCGGAACGGATAGCGCTCGATATCGGCCTTGTCGGCGATGCCGCTCAGCACCAGCACCGTGTGCATGCCTGCCTCGATACCGGCGACGATATCGGTATCCATGCGGTCGCCGATCATGCCGGTGCCATCGGAGTGCACGCCCAGCTTGTTGAGCGCCGAACGGAACATCATCGGATTGGGCTTGCCGACGATATACGGCTTGCGCCCCGTCGCTTCGGTGATCAGCGCGGCGACCGCCCCGGTGGCCGGCAGCACGCCTTCCTGGCTGGGCCCGGTGGCGTCCGGATTGGTGCAGATGAAGCGCGCACCCTGATTGATCAGGCGGATCGCCTTGGTGATCGCCTCGAACGAGTAGGAGCGGGTTTCGCCGATCACCACGTAGTCCGGCTTGGCATCGGTCATGATGAAGCCGGCTTCATGGATCGCCGTGGTCAACCCGGCCTCGCCGACGACGAAGGCCGAGCCGCCCGGTGCCTGGTCGCGCAGGAACGCTGCCGTGGCCAGCGCCGAGGTCCAGATCTTCTCCTCCGGGACTTCGAGGCCGCTGTGCCGCAGGCGCGCGCTGAGATCCCGCGGCGTGAAGATCGAATTGTTGGTCAGCACCAGGAACGGAATCTCCCGCTCCCGCCATTGGTTGATCAGGTCCGCCGCGCCGGGGATGGCCTTGTTCTCGTGCACCAGCACGCCATCCATATCGGTCAGCCACGATTTGATGTTGTGACGACTCGTGGTGTTGTCCTTTTTGCTAGCCATATGTCCCCTTAGCATGCGCGTGAAAGGTTGGTCGATATCCCGCTCATCTGTGGCGCCAGTTTAGCAAGTTGTCGCCTTGGCGTGCGGCCGAGGTTACTGCCGGCCACCGCTGATCGATGGCGCCATCAATATCCACGTTCGGCGTCGGCCAGATCCTCGACGTGCCCGGTCATCTCGAAGCGTTCGATATTGGCGGCGACGATGCGACTGCCGGTCGGCGCGTCGATCAGCGAGGCGATGTGCGGCGTGACCGTGATGGCGGGATGCGCCCAGAAGGGATGTTCGCTCGGCAGCGGCTCGACGTGGAAGACGTCCAGCGTGGCGTGGCTCAACTGGCCGCTTTCCAGCGCGTCGAGCAGGTCGTCTTCGACCAGGTGAGGCCCGCGACCGGCGTTGATCACGCTCGCACCCCGCGGCAGTCTGGCGAAAAGGTCGGCGTCGAGAATCCCCGTCGTCGCCTCGGTCAACGGCAGCAGGCAGACCAGGATCTCGCAGCGCGCGAGGAAGTCGGCGAACTCGGCTTGACCGGCATAGGTGGTGACCCCGTCAATCTCGCGCTTCGTGCGCGACCAGCCCAGCGTCTCGAAGCTGAGCGAGGCCAGCGTGCGCGCCGCAGTGCCGCCGAGATTGCCCAGACCCATGACGCCCACGCTGCGCTGCGTCGCTGGCGGCACCACCAGCTGTGCCCAGCGCCGCTCGCGCTGATTGGCGCTGATAGCCGGCATGTCGCGGTGGTGGCGCAGCACGTGCAGCGCCACGTATTCGCGCATGCGCTGGGTCAGATCCGTACCCACGGTGCGGATGATCGGCACCTGGCGCGGCAATTCGGCATCGGCCAGCACGTGGTCGATGCCGGCGCCCAGCGACACGATCGCCTTGAGATTGGGGAAGGGCAGGAAAGCGCCGGTTGCCGGCTTCCAAACCACGGCATAGGTGACTTTCTCGACATCACCCGGGTCGTGAATGGGGCGGATCGTCCAGCGCGGGAGCAGGGCCTGAAGCTGCTCGATCCACCAGTTCGTTTTATCCACACCCGGTATTGATACAACGATAGACATCTCGGAATCCTGGTAGTGAATCAGGGGCGCACGACCGGCTCGTCGTCGAGCGGTTCAATCTGAAACGGCGCCGGTGCGGCACCGCCGCCGATCGGCTGGGTCGGGTCGTTGATGCCGATGCACTCGCCGTTTTCGGAAGCTCGCGACACGGCCGACACGCAGGCGTAGAGCTTGGGAAATACCAGTTGCTGGGCGATCTCCAGCTCGAAGCGCTCGCCCAGCTTCGCCAGCGTCTCGGGATCGAAGCGCGGGTCGACACGGATCGAACCGCGATAGCTGGCGTCCAGGCGCGGATGATGCACGGCATCTTCCAGACTCATGTCGAAGTCCATCATCAGCGCGGCAACCTGGGTCACTGCCGGCATGATCAGGTTGCCGCCGGAGGCGCCCACCGAGAAACGTGCCTCGCCGCCCTTCACCGCTACCGTCGGGCACATGTTCGAGGAGTTGATGCGCTTGCCGCCTTCCATCGTCGTGGGATAGCCGGGGCGCGGGTCGAAGTAGCTGACGCTGTCGTTCATCAGCATGCCGGTGGAGGGCAGCGTGACGCCGGAGCCGAAGCGGTTGAGCAAGGTATAGGTGAGCGCCACCATGTTGCCTTCGGCGTCCACTGAGGACATCGACGAGGTACAGGCGCCATTCTCGATATCGATGCCACCGAAACCGCCATCCGTGGGCGACAGCACGCCGTTGCGAATCTTGTGCCGCTTCCAGCAGTGTTCCAGCGCCTCGGCGTAGGCGAGCCAGGTCTCCGGTGTCGGCGTTTCCGGCGGGGTCGGCATCGCCTCCAGCGCGTACGCCAGCATCTCGCGCTGGCGCAGGCCGCCGGAAACCTCGCCCGGCGTATAGAGCGTGTAGCCGCGATGCGCGGCGGCCATTGGCTCGTATTCGAACACCTCGTAGGCGGCAAGATCCTCCCGCGAGATGCGCGAGCCGCCCGCTTGCAGATCGCCAACGATCTTCTCGGCCAGGGCGCCGCGATAGAAGGTGTCGGCGCCGCTCTCGGCGATCTCGCGCAGGGTGTCGGCCAGTTGCGGAATGCGCAGCCGGCTCTCCGGCGTCGCCGGATGCCCGCCGGGCAGATAGATCGAACGTGATACCGGATCCCGGGCCAGCGTTCTGGCGCAGACGCCGATCTGCAGGCTGGTGAACCAGTCGACGTGCAGGCCCCGTTCGGCCAACTGGATCGCCGGGGCCATGACCTCGGCGCGCGGCTTCGAGCCGAAACGGGCGAGCGCATGCTCGAGCCCGGCCACGGCACCGGGGACGGTGATCGAGCGGTAGCCTTCGATATTGGCGTTGTCGACCACCCCAGGAAAACCCATCGGCGTCGCCGGCAGGGCCGGATCGACCGGATAGTCCTCGAGTCGCGTATCGCCGGCGAGCACGCCCTGGAAATCTAGCGCCACGGCGCGCTGCTCCTTCGCCAGCCAGATCACCATGAAGCCGGCGCCGCCGAGACCGCACATCCATGGCTCGACGGCATTGAGCGCATAGGCGGTGGCGACGATGGCATCGACGGCGTTGCCGCCGACGTCCAGTTGCGCCGCACCCGCCTGCGCCGCCATGCGGTGTTGCGAGGCCACCGCGCCGCGTGTCGATCGTGCGGCGGGTGTGGTCAGCGTCCAGTTGTCGCGTTCTCGGTGGGGATGTTTCACGTGGAGGTTTCCTGATTGGGAGGATTGGTCGCCTCGATCAACTCGGCAACCAGCGCTTCGACGTCGTCCAGATAGTCGCTGCCGCTGGAAGGCGGCGTCGGATCCGAAGTCATCACCACGGTCATGGCGCGAGACGGCATCACGTAGAGCAACTGGCCGCCGTAGCCCCAGCCATAGTAGACGGGCTGGCCGGCGATGCGGGTGATGAACCAGCCATAGCCGTAGTCGTCGCCGTTGAAGAACGAGCGGGTGCGCGGCTGCCAGGAGCGTTCGATCCAGTCGGTCGAGAGTACCGTGCGGTCGTCGGGGGTACCATGCTGGCGGATCATCTCGCCGAAGCGCAGTAGCGCCTGCGGTGTCAGGCCCATCTCGTTGCCGCCGAAATAGATGCCCTGCGGGTCCCGTGTCCAGGGAGGAATCGAGATGCCCAGCGGATCGCCCAGCCAGTCGCGTGCCAGTGCCAGGGTGCTGCGGCCGGTCGCTTCGGTGAGCGCCGCCGAGAGCAGGTGGCTGTTACCGGTAGAGTAGAGCATGCGTCCGCCGGGTTCGGCGACGAAGGGGCGTTCCAGCGCATCGGCGACCCAGTTCGAACTCGCCACCCAGGCGCCATAGTTGCCGCCGGAGGTGCGTTCGAGCCCCGCCTGCATCGAGAGCAGGTTGCCGACGGTGATATCGCTCACTCGTGGGTCGATATCCGTAGGAACCCGGTCGCCCAGCAGTTCGACCACCGGCTGATCGACGCTCTCGATCACGCCGCGGTCGATGGCCGCGCCGACCAGCGCCGAGATCAGCGTCTTGGAAAGCGACTTGATGTTGGCCGTCTCGTCCGTTTCGTGGCCGCGAAAGCCTTCGTCGATCACGGTGTCGCCATCGACGGCGACCAGCAGGGAGTGACTGCGCGGCAGAGTGCCCGCCTGCTCGGCGATGCTGTCGCGAGCGGCCTCGGGCAGCGGGGCGGCCAGGGCCGGCGACGCCAGCGTCGCCAGCAACAGGAAAACGGCGAAACGCCGCCCGCGGGAACGGGCGGCGACGGTCGGGAATCGAAACGAGGGCAGTATCGGCATGCGTCCAGTCTGGCGCATGCCGTGGCGTTCTTCCATGACGCCAGGGCCGTGGCGCCGGATTGCAGCAGCGTACGATGCGCCGGCGGGCATCAGCCGCCGAGGAAGGAGGACATGGCCTTGTCGGCAATCATGCCGCAGGCGCGCTCGCCGACCTGATCCTTGAGGTTGGTCAGGCTGAAGGTCTGGCCGTTGCCGCTATCGAGCAGCCCGCCCAGCCCCTTTTGGTAGCCGTCGCTCTCCTCGGCCTGGCTCTGGCCGCCGATCTGCTCGAGCAGGCGGTTCTTGACCTTGTCGGTGGTGCTTTCGGTATAGCCCTGTTCCTGGCAATAGCCGAGCACGCCGGCCACGTTCTGCATGCTGCCCAGGTTCAGGGAGCCGGAACTCAGCGCGCCGAGCAGCGAGGCGCCACCGGCGGACTCGGTGTCCTGAGAGGACTGGCCGGACAGCATTTCGCCGGCGCTCTTCTTGACGCTATCGAAGCTCACGGCCGCGGCCATCGGGGAGGCGACGACGGAAGCGGCCATCAAGGCGGCGGAAAGGAAACGAAGATTCATGAGTTAACACTCCTGGCGGAAAAGACACCCTGCAAGCGAGGGTTCGATGAAGCGATCCGCGAATGGTGACGACAGGGCGATGAGGCGCCGCGCTAGCGCCATCCTGCGCTAGGGTGACCATGGTCGGTGGTTCGGGGATGGGTAGCAACGGTCATTCTGTGACCGAATGACACGATGGCGAAACGCCGCCCGGCCTCATGGTCTAGTCTTGGGGTATCGGGAGGCGTTCGACGTTCCCTCGGACGTTTCCTCGAACCGTTCCCTCGAAAAAAGGAGAGGTCATGATCATTACCGTTGGCGAATTCAGGAAACTGCTCGAAGAGTACGATGACCAGCTGGAACTGAGCTTCAGCGGTCTGGAGTACCACCGCCTCCGAGCCAAGGGCGAAAAGCATCTGGAGGTCGAGTTCGAGGAGAAGGTTTTCAAGGACAAGCTGGGCCACGTCAAGGTTCACAGCGAAAAGCAGTGAACGCGCCTGTCGGCCTTGGAATCGCATCGGCTCGAACACCGCTGGCGTGAACACTGCCAGTTCGAACGCCGGTAGAGGCAATATGGGCCATCCGATGCCGAACCGGCGGGATGATGGCGGCGTTGACCCGGGATGCGACGGGTGAGGCTTCGCCGTGGCACCTTTTTCCGTTACCGTTACGCCCCATTGACGCTAGGGAGCGGCACGAATGGATGATTCAACCCCTGTGACGCAGGTCGACGTCGCCATTGTCGGTGCAGGGCCGATCGGCCTGTGTTTTGCCAATGCGCTGTCGCGTCATGGCGTGAGTTCGGTGCTGATCGATCGTCAGCCGCGGTCGGCGATGGTGGAGCCGGCCAGCGACGGGCGGGAGATCGCGCTGCCCCGGGCTTCCCAACAGATTCTCGACAAGCTCGGCGTATGGTCGCGAGTCGAGCCGGACGAACGCGCCCGGATGCGTGCCGCCAAGGTCTTCGATGGTCAGTCGCTGTTCGCGATGGAAATTGCGCCTGGCGCTTCTCGCAACGAGCCCCTCGGCTGCTTGGTGCCCAACCAGGTGATTCGACGTGCCGCCTATGCGGCGTTGCCGGCCGGCTCGGCGGGCGCGGGAGAGATCCTGTGGCGGGATGAACGGCAGATCGAGCGGTTCGAGGCCCGGGACGACGAGGTCGATATCACTCTCGCCGGCGGCGAGCGGCTGCAGGCCTCGCTGCTGGTGGCGGCGGACAGCCGCTTTTCCACCACCCGCCGTGCCATGGGCATCCCCGCCTATACCTACCAGCACGGTCAGCATATGCTGGTCTGCCGGATGCAGCATGAAGAACCGCACGACCAGACGGCCTGGGAGTGGTTCGGCTACGGCCAGACGCTGGCGCTGTTGCCGGTGGATACGCACTGCTCGTCGCTGGTGCTGACGCTGTCACCGGCAGAGATGGAGAAGCAGCTGTCATTGAGCGACGAGGACTTCAACGCCGATATCACGCGGCGCTTCGGTGGCCGGCTGGGCGCCATGCGCCGGGTCGCGGCGCCTCATCGCTATCCGCTGGTCAGTGTCTATGCCGAACGCTTCGTCGGGCACCGCCAGGCGCTGATCGGCGATGCCGCCGTGGGCATGCATCCGGTAACCGCACATGGATTCAATCTCGGGCTGCAGGGGCTGTCGCGACTGGCAGACCTGATCGGCGAGGCGCGAACGCGAGGGCAGGATATCGCCTCGCCAACGCTGCTGGCACGCTATCAGCGCGAGCAGCGTCTGGCGACGGCGCCGCTGTTCGCCGCCACGCTGGCGATCGTCGGCCTCTACACCGATGACCGCACCCCGGCCAGATGGCTGCGCAAGGCGGTACTGCGCGCCGGTGAAGCGGCCTGGCCGGCCAGACGCCTGATCGCGAGTCATCTGACACGCTCGATCGGCTAGCCTCACACGCCAACCGTAGGCGCCGAGCGCGAGGAGCATCTCGGCCAACGACGCCTTTCTCGACTCAGGAGGAGTTCGTATGGATCTTGCAATGGTGGGACTCGGGCGCATGGGCGCCAACATGGCGGAGCGCCTGGTGCGCGGCGGGCACCGAGTGGTGGGGCACGACCCCAGCGCGGAAGCGATGGCGAAGGCGGCGGAGAAAGGGATCGAGCCGTCGGACTCGCTGGCGGCGGCGATCGACGCCCTGCCGTCGCCCAGAATCGTGTGGCTGATGGTGCCGGCCGGCCCTCTGGTCGATACGCTCATCGGCGAGCTCGAACCGCTGCTGTCGAAGGACGACATCGTCATCGACGGCGGCAACTCGATGTACAAGGACACGGTGCGCCGGGCCGAGACACTGCGCGAGCGCCACCTTCATTATGTCGATGTCGGTACCAGCGGCGGTGTCTGGGGCCTGCAGGAGGGCTACAGCATGATGGTCGGCGGCGAGACGCCGATCGTCGAATCGCTCAGGCCGCTGTTCGAGCGTCTGGCGCCGGCCGCCGACAAGGGCTGGGGCCATGTCGGTCCCAGCGGCTCGGGCCACTTTACCAAGATGGTCCACAACGGTATCGAGTACGGCATGATGCAGGCCTATGCCGAAGGTTTCGCGATCATGGAGCGCAAGGATTTCGATCTCGATCTGCATCAGGTCGCCGAGATCTGGCGTCATGGCAGCGTAGTGCGCTCCTGGCTGCTGGATCTGACTGCCAACGCGCTGGAGAAGAATCCGTCGCTGGAGGGCATCGCGCCCTTCGTGTCGGACTCCGGCGAAGGACGCTGGACCGTGGCGGAAGCCATCGAGCTTGACGTCAGCGCACCGGTGATTACCCTGTCGCTGCTCGAGCGCCTGCGCTCCCGCGAGCAGGATTCCTATGGCGACAAGCTGTTGTCTGCCATGCGTAGCGAATTTGGCGGACACGCGATCAAGAAGGGGTGATCTGGGCTCTGCTGTCGATACCGGATCACTCCTTTCCTGCTACCACATAGTGTGTTTCGACGCGCCGGTTTGGCACAAGCCACCGGCGCGTTTCCGGTTACGGGGTGGGGCGTTTTTATCCTTGACATGACGGAAAGCGGGCTACCATGCGGGCTCCGCGAGGGTGAAAAGTTGTCTACAGGAAATTAACAGAAAAACAGCACATCTATGCTTGGAAAAAGACGCGGCTACCATATATAGTATTTTGCAGAAGCGGCGGACACGCGCAAAAACGCGTGATTCCCACGTCGCCCCCAAGCCAGCACCATCGATCTCGATGGCGTCTTTCCCAGTCAAGGATGGTTATCATGAGCATCACGATCTATAGCAAACCTGCCTGCGTCCAGTGCAACGCCACCTATCGCGCTCTGGACAAGCAAGGAATCGACTATACCGTGGTCGACCTGACGCAAGACGCCGATGCGATGCAGCGCGTCCAGAACCTGGGCTATCGCCAGGTGCCGGTCGTGGTCGCGGGTGAAGATCACTGGGCCGGGTTCCGCCCGGACAAGATCAGCACGCTGGTTGCCTGATCCGACGATTTCGAATTTTTTGACTCGAATCTTTCCGGCTGGCGCGGCATTCGAATCGCGCTGCCGAGAACCGCGCAGGGCGCAGGAGACTCGTCATGGCCGGGCTGGTCTACTTTTCGACCAAATCAGGCAATACGCGTCGCTTCGTCGAAAAGCTGGGTTTGCCGGCCAGCCGGATTCCATTGAACCGGAGCGACCCACCGCTGCGGGTTGAAACACCCTATATTCTCGTTGTACCGACCTACGGTGATGGCGACCCGCGTTCTGCGGTGCCGTCACCGGTCATTCGCTTTTTGAATGACGAACATAACCGGTCCCTGATTCGCGGCGTCATCGCTGGCGGCAACACCAACTTCGGTGCCTCCTTCGGGCTGGCCGGACGGGTCGTCGCGGAGAAATGTCAGGTACCGCTTCTCTACCGTTTTGAACTGATGGGCACCGTAGACGATGTCCACCGAGTCCTTTCAGGGGTGAACGAATTTTGGAAACGCTCAGCCTAGAGTCAGAGACGTCAGCACGCCCTGCTGCCGGCGCTGAACACAACGCCAAGACGCTCGACTATCACGCGCTCAACGCCATGTTGAACCTGTACGACGCCAATGGCCGTCTACAACTCGACAAGGATCGCGAAGCGGCGCGTCAATATTTCCTGCAGCACGTGAACCAGAATACGGTGTTCTTCCACTCGCTGAAGGAAAAGCTCGATTACCTGGTGGAAGAGGGCTACTACGAGCAGCAGGTGCTCGATCAGTACGACTTCAGCTTCGTCTCGGCGCTGTTCGATCAGGCCTACGCGGCGAAGTTTCGCTTCCAGAGTTTCCTGGGGGCGTTCAAGTACTACACCAGCTACACGCTCAAGACCTTCGATGGCAAGCGCTACCTCGAGCGCTTCGAGGATCGTGTCTGCATGGTCGCGCTGAGCCTGGCGCGAGGCGACGAGGTGCTGGCCAGACAGCTGGTCGACGAGATCATCCACGGCCGTTTCCAGCCGGCGACGCCGACCTTCCTCAACTGCGGCAAGCGTCAGCGCGGTGAGCTGGTGTCGTGCTTCCTGCTGCGCATCGAAGACAACATGGAGTCCATCGGGCGCTCCATCAACTCGGCGCTGCAGCTCTCCAAGCGCGGCGGTGGCGTGGCGTTCTCGCTCTCCAACGTGCGCGAATCCGGTGCTCCGATCAAGCGCATCGAGAACCAGTCCTCTGGCATCATCCCGATCATGAAGATGCTGGAAGACGCCTTCTCCTACGCCAATCAGCTGGGAGCGAGGCAGGGCGCGGGCGCGGTCTATCTCAACGCCCACCATCCGGACATCCTGCGGTTCCTCGATACCAAGCGCGAAAACGCCGACGAGAAGATCCGTATCAAGACGCTGTCGCTGGGCATCGTGATGCCGGACATCACCTTCGAGCTGGCCAAGCGCAACGAGGACATGTATCTGTTCTCGCCCTACGACGTGGAGCGCATCTACGGCGTGCCGTTCGGCGACATCAGCGTGACCGAGAAGTACGAAGAGATGGTCGCCGACGGGCGCATTCGCAAGAAGAAGATCAACGCCCGCGAGCTGTTCCAGACCATCGCCGAGCTGCAGTTCGAATCCGGCTATCCGTACCTGATGTTCGAGGACACGGTCAATCGTGCCAACCCGATCCATGGCCGGATCAACATGTCGAATCTCTGCTCGGAGATCCTGCAGGTCAACACGCCCACCGAATACGACGACGACCTCGGCTATCGTCACATCGGCGAGGACATCTCCTGCAACCTGGGCTCGCTCAACATTGCCAAGACCATGGACTCGCCGGACTTCGGCACCACGGTGGAGGCGGCCATTCGCGGTCTGACCGCGGTCTCCGAGATGAGCAACATCACCTCGGTACCGTCGATCGCCGAAGGCAACGCCAAGTCCCACGCCATCGGCCTGGGGCAGATGAACCTGCACGGCTATCTGGCGCGTGAGCACATTCTCTACGGTAGCGAGGAAGGGTTGGATTTCACCAACATCTACTTCTATACCATCGCGTTCCATGCCATCCGGGCGTCCAACCGCATCGCCATCGAGCGCAACCAGCGCTTCGCCGGCTTCGAAAAGTCGACCTATGCCAGCGGCGAGTACTTCGACAAGTACACCGAAAAGGCGTGGGAGCCGAAGACCGAGAAAGTGCGCGGCCTGTTCGAGAAGAGCGGCATCGAGATCCCGACCCAGGACGACTGGCGCGAGCTGAAGGCCTCGGTCATGGCTCACGGCCTGTTCAACCGTAACCTGCAGGCGATCCCGCCGACCGGTTCGATCTCGTATATCAACAACTCCACCTCGAGCATCCACCCGGTGACGGCCAAGGTCGAGATCCGCAAGGAAGGCAAGCTGGGGCGCGTCTACTACCCGGCGCCATACCTGACCGACGAGAACCAGGAGTACTACCAGGACGCCTACGAACTCGGCCCCGAGAAGATCATCGACACCTACGCCGAGGCGACCCAGCACGTCGACCAGGGGCTGTCGCTGACGCTGTTCTTCCGCGACACGGCGACGACTCGCGACGTCAACAAGGCGCAGATCTACGCCTGGCGCAAGGGCATCAAGACGATCTATTACATTCGTCTGCGGCAGGCCGCGCTGGAAGGCACCGAGGTGGAAGGTTGCGTTTCCTGCACCTTGTGACGCCTGTCTCTCGATAACGACCGACTTTGCGTGAACGCGCCGGGGCCCGATGTCTCATGAGGCATCACCCGCCCCGGCGCCAACCGAACGAGAACACTCCCATGGATATGCCCGCTACCGCCGCCGCCCGCCGTCTGAGCCGGGTCGACGCGATCAACTGGAACCGTCTTCAGGACGACAAGGATCTGGAAGTCTGGAACCGGCTCACCGGCAACTTCTGGCTGCCGGAGAAGATCCCGCTTTCCAACGACATCCCGGCCTGGAACACGCTGACCGAGCACGAACAGCAGCTGACCATTCGCGTCTTCACCGGCCTGACCCTGCTCGACACGATCCAGGGTACGGTGGGCGCGCCGACACTGATCGAAGATGCGGTCACGCCGCACGAAGAGGCGGTGTTTACCAACATCAGCTTCATGGAATCCGTTCACGCCCGCTCCTACAGCTCGATCTTCTCGACGCTGTGCGCGACTCGCGATGTCGACGACGCCTACCGCTGGAGCGAGGAGAACCCGTTCCTGCAGAAGAAGGCGGAACTGATTCTCGAGCGTTACCGCGCCGAGGACCCGCTGATGCGCAAGATCGCCAGCGTGTTCCTGGAATCGTTCCTGTTCTACTCCGGCTTCTACCTGCCGATGTACTGGTCCAGCCGCGCCAAGCTGACCAACACTGCCGACCTGATCCGCCTGATCATTCGTGACGAAGCGATCCACGGCTACTACATCGGCTACAAGTTCCAGCGTCAGCTTGCTCAGCTGCCGGCAGAGCGTCAGGAAGAGATCAAGATCTACGCCTACGAGCTGCTCCACGAGCTCTACGACAACGAGGTCAAGTACACCGAAGCGCTCTACGACGATGTCGGCCTGACCGAAGACGTCAAGAAGTTCCTGCACTACAACGCCAACAAGGCGTTGATGAATCTGGGCTTCGAAGCGCTGTTTCCGGCCAGCGTCACCGACGTCAGCCCGGCGATCCTCGCCGCGCTCTCGCCCGGTTCCGACGAGAACCACGACTTCTTCTCCGGCTCCGGCTCCTCCTACGTGATCGGCAAGACCGTCAGTACCGAGGACGAAGACTGGGCGTTCTGAGACACCTGGACGAACCGAAAATGCTGGCGAGGTCGATCAGGTTGGTTTTGCCACTCTAATGACGCCTGCCAGATGGTGCTGGACGACGGTCACCCGTGCCGGATCTTGCGTCAGGATGACGCAAGAGGCGCGTTGGGCAGGATGCCCTTTCGCGCCGACCCGAGCGCGGGCGATTGACGTTCAGGGTTCCGCTGTCTGTGGCGTTCTGCGCAGGCGGTTCCGTTACCCATCTTTTGACGATTTCGTGATTCAGGCTTCCTTGTTCGCTGCACACTGTCTGCAAGAAACAACGCGATAGTGTTCCTGCACCGCGTCTCGGTGCGCAACCAGGAGCGTGAAGTCATGAATTTTTCGAAAAAGAACCTGTTGGCGCTGGCCGTTGCTGCCTCCATCCTGTCACCGCTCGCTCAGGCCGCGCAGACCGAACAACCCCGACCGCCAGTTGCCCATGGTGAGTACAAGCCGCACGCCGATCCGCTCAAGGATGCCGTGGTCGCCAGCTGGAATCTCGATAAAGACCAACTGGCCAGCCTGGCGCAGGCCGACAGCGATTTCCGTACCGGCCTCCAGCAATTGCGTCATGACAGTGACGACAAGGCAGCGCCCGAACAACGTCGCGCCGCGATGGAGTCGCTGCTCGAGCAGCAGCGCGAGCAACTGGCCGACGTACTGACCGACGAGCAGTTGCACGCCTACCAGATGCTGGAGCGTCCGCGCCCGCCGATGATGCACCATCGCAGTGGCCCGAAGATGGACCCCGAGCGGATGACGGCCGGGTTGGAGGATCGCTACGCGCCGTTGTTCGCCACCTGGAACCTGAGCCAGGAGCAGAGTGCCGCCGTGCTGAATGCCGAGCGCACCTTCTTCGACGGGCTGCATCAGCTGAAGCGTCCCGATGGCAAGTCGGACGAAACGATAACGATGAAGGATTCACGAGGCGCGCAGTTCAAGCAGCTGCTGGAGCAACGTCACAGCGCACTCTCCGAGGTGCTCGACGACGAGCAGCTCGCCGCCTTCGAAGCGCTGACGAAACCGCCTCGCGGCATGCACAAGGGGCCTCGCCACGGTCCGCAGCCGGAAGGCGAAGCGCCCACGGCCGGCTGATACGGTCGAATGCCTCTTGCGTCGATCACACTGTATCGACGCGCACCACACGAGCCCTTCTCCGGAAGGGCTTTTTCGTGCCTGATGCCGCCACTGCCTGACGTTGTCGGCCGCAGTTGTTAGTCTTCAGGTGAACGTTACCTACCCCTGAATCGGAAACCGCCTCATGGAAGATCAATGGCTCGCCTGGGCCAAACGGCTCTCGGCACTCGCCGACACCGGGCTGCACTATTGCCGCGACAAGTTCGACCGCGAGCGCTATGAAGAGGTCGCCGAGATTTCGACGTCGATGATGGCGGTGCTGGGCGATATCCCCATCGGCCGCGTGAATCTGGCGCTGGGTGCCGGCGAAGGGCACGTCACGCCCAAGATCGACGTGCGCGCGGCGATCATCGACGACGGCAGGATCCTGCTGGTCAAGGAGAAGATGGACGGAGGCTGGACGATGCCCGGCGGCTATGCCGAGATCGGGCTGTCGGCGGTCGAAAACACGGTCAAGGAAGTGTGGGAAGAAGCCGGTGTCAGGGTCGAGGCCAGGCGGCTCTATGCCGTTCGCCACAAGGCCAAGCACGCCTACCCGGCGGACGTGCTCGATTTCTACAAGCTGTTCTTCCTCTGCGAGCGGCTCGATACCAAGCCGCTCGACCCCGGTCATGAAGTGCACGATGCGGCCTACTTTTCTCCCGATGAACTGCCGCCGCTCTCCGAGCCTCGAGTCATCGTGCGGGACATCTTTGATGCCTTCGCGTTTCACGCCGATCCCCGGCGCCCGGCACTGATCGATTGAGCGAATCGACGCCAAGCGTTAAACCTCCTCGCCCCGAGACGGTCTATAGCAGTGCGAGACGGTCTATAGCAGTGCGGAACATTCAGGCAACGGGGTAATGGAGGATCGATGAACGCGCAGAAAATTCTTTCGCAGATCATGAAACAGGCTGGCAGCAGCCGGAAAACGTCGTCGAGCGGTGGCGGTTTCGATGCCAAGTCGCTGCTGGGTGGCGGTGCGCTGGGCATGCTGGTTGGCAGCAAGCGGGGTCGCAGCATGGGCGGCAAGGCGATCAAGTACGGTGCGCTGGCCGGACTGGGGGCGTTGGCCTGGAAAGCCTGGCAGGCGCATCAGAATAAATCCGATGCGGCTTCCTCCGCTGGCGAAGCCGATCGGCCGCTGGAGCAGCTCTCCGGCGATCGGCAGGAGAGCCGCAGCCTGGTCATCCTGCGTGCGATGATCGCCGCCGCGCGGGCCGATGGTCATATCGACGCCGCCGAGCGGGCCGCACTGGCCGAGCAGATCGACGCGCTGGGCGCGGACGCCGAGCTGCATGCCTGGGTCGAGCAGCAGATGTCCGCGCCGCTGGACGCCGAGGCGATCGCCCGCGATACCGATTCGCCGCAGGCTGCGCGGGAAGTCTATCTGGCCAGCGTGGCGATCATCGACGAGCAGAACCCGATGGAGCGGGCCTGGCTCGATCAGTTGGCGGCGGCGCTCGATCTCGATGGCGATCTCTGCCGTACGCTGGAGCGCCAGGCGGCAGACGCTTCCTGAATCTGGGCGGGAAAGGCGGAGGCTAGAACGTCTCCCACTCGTCTTCTTCCTGACGCGCGCTGGCCGGCAGGGGTTGGTTGCCGGATTGGTTGCCGGGCTGGGGTCGTGTCGGCTGCGGCATCGCCGGAATGGCGGCGCCTTTGCTGGCGCTTTCGCTGGCGCTGAGCCGGAAGACCGCCACGGCGGCCTGCAACGCCTCCGACTCCCGCTCCAGCGCGCGGGCATTGTCGGCTGCCTGCTGTACCAGCGCCGCATTCTGTTGCGTGACCTGGTCCATCTGCGTGATCGCCTGGTTCACCTGGTCGATGCCATGGCTCTGCTCCTCCGAAGCCGTGGCGATTTCATGCATGATGGCGTCGACATTGCCAATGGCCGTGACGATCTCCTTCATCGTCGCCCCCGCCTTGTCCACCAGCCGGGCGCCATCCTCGACGCGCTCCGCTGAACGCTGGATCAGTTCGCGAATCTTCTTCGCCGCATCGGCGGAGCGGGTCGCCAGCGTCTGGACTTCATGGGCCACGACGGCGAAGCCGCGCCCCTGCGCTCCGGCCCGGGCGGCTTCCACCGAGGCGTTGAGCGCCAGAATATTGGTCTGGAATGCAATCGAGTCGATCGTATCGAGGATTTCCACCACCTGGCGCGACTGGTCGCTGATGTCATGCATGGTGGTGACCACCTTGCCCACCACATCGCCGCCCTCGCGAGCGACGGCCGAGGCATCGTCGGCCAACTGACTGGCCTGGCGGGCGTTATCGGTATTCTGGCGTACCGTCGAGGTCAGCTGCTCCATGCTTGCCGCGGTCTCTTCCAGCGCCGCCGCCTGCTGTTCGGTGCGCGCCGACAGGTCGGTATTGCCCTGGGCGATTTCTATGGCTCCCTGATGAACGTTGTCGCTGGCATCCCGGGTATTGCCGACGGTGTGCAGTAGATGCGCCTGGGTGCGCTCCAGTGCGGCGAACAGGCGGCCGATCTCGTTGTTGCCCCGGCTTTCGATCTCGCCGGAAAGATCGCCCTCGGCCAAGCGCTCGAAATGCTCGACCAGACGTTTCAGCGGTCGAATGACGTTGACGGCTACGCCCCAGAGAATGATCGCGACCAGAACCAGCGTGAACACGACGGCGGTGCCGATGGCGAGGTTCAACCAGCCCGTCGACACCGTGCGGCCAGCGTTGGCCGCATAGGCGGCAAGCCCGGCAACGCTGAGCACCAGGAAGGTAAAAGCCAATATCACCAGTAGCCAACTGGTTTTAACCGTCAGGTCGTCGAGTCGTTTCATGCGATAACATCCCAAGGAGTGGAAAGCCTGCCAGGCCATGCGTAGCCTGCCGGCACGATCGTTACACGCTGGTTACCTGACGAATTATCGGCATTGCCCGTGAAGACTTGCAACGAGTCTGGCGAGACCGGCGGCTTCGACCGCCTGGAGGGAGAGGGAGAGAGCGGTATTTTCGACGATTTTGGCAGGATATTGGCGCTGAAGAAGAGGATTCGTCGCGATTATGCGGCGCATCCGGGGCGACGAAATGTCACGGCACGGCGACTGATCGATGATTTTCGTCGTGTGCCGCAACGCCAGCGGAAGAGATTTGCAGATGCCGGTTAGGCGGGGGTGCGGCTGCAAGCCCGGGGCCGGGACTCGGGCTGGCGCTGCGTCAACGTGCCGACGAAGGCGGCGAGAGAGAGCAGGGCCACCAGGCTGCCGTAGACGTAGGTGGTGGGGATCAGCCCCAGATGCTGGGTCGCGATACCGCCGCACAACGCCAGCGTGCTCGCGGAGAGATAGCAGATCACGTAGAACGCCGCCATCAACGCCGAACGCTCGGTGGGTGGCGCCAGGGGCATGACGACGCGCATGGCGCCCATGAACGCGGCGCCGAAGCCGATACCAGCGATCGCCGTACCCGCCAGCAGGATCGCGACCGACTGCTGATGGACACCCAGCAGCAGCCCCAGCATGCCGACGATCAGGCAGGCGGTGCCGAGCAATACGGCCAGCCTTGGCGGCCTGGCGCGAAGCGTCAGCACGCTGATACCGCCGATGAAAGGCAGCAGGAAGGTAATCAGGCAACCGACCAGCGGATTGTGAACGCCGCTGATTCTCTCCACCAGCGTCGGCCCCAGCGACAGCGAAAAGCCGCCCAGCGCCCAGGAGGAAACCACCGCCGGGATGACACGAAACAGCGGGCCGCGCACTGCCGGTGGAATATGCGCGCGCGGACGCAACGCCGCCAGCGCACCGGGCCGCGGTGTCACGCTCTCCGGAATCCGCGTGAGCCATAGCCCCATCACGACGAGCAACACCATCAATATCAGATAGACCAGACGCATCGGCGCCGGTGCGTAAGCCACCAGCACGCCGGCGAACAGCGCCCCGATTCCCATGCCCGATAACGGCGCGATGCTTGCCAGTACCGGGCCGCGAGTATGGTCGCTGTCGAGCATCGCCGCTGCCAGCGCGCTGGTCACGATCCCGGTGGCCATGCCTTGCAGGATCCGGGCCGCCAGCACCCATGCCAGCCCGTCGGCAACCAGGAACAGCACCAGCGACAGGAGCTCGCCCACGATCGCCATGGCGACGACCGGCCGCCGGCCGATGTAGTCGGACAGCGAGCCGGTGGTCAG
The DNA here is from genome assembly GCF_001858555.1 of Salinicola sp. MIT1003. NCBI lineage: Bacteria > Pseudomonadati > Pseudomonadota > Gammaproteobacteria > Oceanospirillales > Halomonadaceae > Salinicola > Salinicola sp. MIT1003. The sequence goes on along the minus strand of NZ_MCAP01000011.1, from coordinate 161,838 downwards.
CAACGCCAGCAGCAGCGCGAACACGTAACTGGCGAACACCAGCGTCAACCAGGTGGTCGAGAAATGCCAGGTCGTCTGGTAGAGCTGATACAGCGGCGTGGGTGCGCTGGAGGCCGCAAGAAACGTCACCATCAAAATCGCGTAGTAAACCAGTGAACCGAGACGAGGAGACGGATAGACATTGGTCTTGGGCGCAGACGCGGGCGGTGACATCGAGGAATCCATTAATGCTAAAATTTTGCGTTAGCGGAGTTTGAGCTTAGCAGGCTCATAAAGCAAATATTTTGCGTTTGTGTCTTTCGCAGAGTCCTTTCGTATAGTTCTTTCGTGTAGTGGATAGTCATGCCGATCAAAGAAGCCGTCAGACCGGGCGGCCGCAGCGCCCGGGTGCAGGAAGCCGTTCACCAGGCCGTTCGCGAACTGCAGGCCGTGACGCCACGCGACGAACTGACGGTGCCCCGAATCGCGGAGCGAGCCGGTGTCACGCCATCGACGATCTATCGCCGCTGGGGCAACCTTTCGGAGCTGGTTGCCGATGTCTCGCTGGAGCGGATGCGCCCCGACGACGACCCCGTGGATACCGGTACGCTGGCCGGCGACCTGCAGGCCTGGGGCGAGCAGTATCTCGAGGAGATGACCTCGGTGCCGGGGCAGCGCGCGCTCAACGACGTCATGGCCAGCGCCGACGGCGGGCGCCGGGAGCGTTGCTATCGCTACGGCGAGTCGCTCATGGGCACGCTGCGAGAGCGGGCCCTGGTGCGCGGTGAAGGCGCGCCCTCGGTGGCACGGCTCATCGACGGCATCATCGCGCCGATGACTTATCGGCTGCTTTACGATCCGGAAGCGGCCACGACCGACAACCTGCAGCGATGGATCGCCGGCACGTTGACGAACGAGGAGTGAGTCGGCACCGAGACGGCCATCGCAGCATCCCAAGACCATGGCTCGCGGTCGTCCGGTTGCGCATCGGCGAGCCAGAACTGTCGAGTTGGCAACCCGGCGATCAAAGTCCAACCCGCGTTAACTTGATTAACGTCAACGACACGAATTAACCAGGGTGAATTTTTTCTTTAAATTCAATCATTTATTGATATCTGGCGGGCAGGCGTCTATAGTCTGAACCCTCCTTGGGGAGTAGCCGATCACCGCCGACCAGACCTCGGCGGTGATGTTCGTGTCAACATGCTCGGCGATGCCGTGGCACGAACGCCGGATCCGGTTGGCGAGACCATGGACATTCGCGGTGCAGAGTCGGGCACGGTGGATGTCGTGGTGATACCACCGGCTGGATAAAATCATGAACCCTGCTTCTCTCGTCATACTCGCCTTTGCCATGTCGACCGATGCGTTTGCCGCGTCGATCGGCAAGGGTGCTGCTCTCAGACGTACTCGCTTCCCCGAAGCGCTTCGTATCGGCGTCATCTTCGGCACGGTCGAAGCGATCACACCGGTCATTGGCTGGGCCATCGGGCTGGCGGCGACTCGCTTCGTCTCCGAGTGGGATCACTGGATCGCGTTCGTGCTGCTGGGCGCGCTCGGTACCCACATGATCTGGGAGGGGTTCAAGCCCGTCGAGCCAGAGGCGAACGACGAGCAGGCGCCGGAGCGAAAGTCGGTCTGGCTGCTCGCCGTCACGGCCCTGGCGACCAGTATCGATGCCATGGCGGTGGGAGTGACGCTGGCGTTCGCCGACGTGAATATCGTGGTGGCGGCGGTAGCGATCGGGCTGGCGACGACGCTGATGGTTACCATCGGCATCATGCTTGGCCGTGCGATCGGCTCGCTGATCGGCAAGCGCGCCGAAATCGCGGGTGGCGTGGTGCTGATCGCCATCGGCATCACGGTCGTCTACGAGCATCTGTTCGTCCAAGTGGGTTGAAGCGCCGCTTCCCGGCCCATACCTTCCTGCCACGGCCGCATGACCATGCGGTCGTGTCGTGTCTGATACTTCGACATTCTCCCGCTATTCAGGAGCCGATATGAAACCGCATCCCATCCGGGACAACGCGCTCAAGGCGGCGTTGCGCTCGCCTCAATTCCGTCAGCAGCAACAGAAGCCCAAGAAAGGCAAAGGCAGCTATTCGCGCAAGGGGCGTGCGCCTCGGGGAGGGCACTATCGCCAAGCGGCTTGAGGCAATTTCGGTCTCGGGCTGTTTCGCCATGGTGCCTTCCCCTCTCTCTTTTTCTGCTGCTATCTCTCCGTCCGCTTCCTCGTCATCTGCTACCGCTCCACCCGCGCTCTCCCGGCTCGCATTCACCTCCTCTGGATTTGCCATGCTTCGCGTGGCGGCGTCTATGCTGAGACATCGATCATCTCCGGGAGTCCCCATGTCGACCTCGTCTTCGCTCTGGCAGAGCTCGCTTGCCGATTTTCAGCACGCCGTCGAAACGCGCTCCACCCCGGGCTGTGGCGCCGCTGCGGCGCTGAATGGATGCCTGGGATTATCGTTGATCCTCAAGGGAGTACGGTTGCATCGCGGCGAATCCGACCGCGACCTTCACCGCCAGCGGGTCGCCGAGGGCGATGCGCTTCATAAAGCGTTGGCCAGCGCCGTGGATGACGATGCCGCGGCGTTTGCCGGCTATCTCGACGCGCAGCATCTGCCGCACGATACCGATGCCGAGGCGAGCCGGCGTGATTCGGCGCTGCGCGAGGCCCGCGACGCCTCGATCCGGATTCCGCTGGCTGCCGCCGAGCGGTGTCGTGACGGGCTGGCGCTGGCGGTCGAGGCGTTGCCTCTGACATCCAAGGCGATGCGCAGCGATACCCTGGCCGGCGCCACGATGCTCAGGGCGGCCCTGGAGGCGTTGGTGATCGGCGTGGAGGCCAACCTGGAAGCACTGGCCGACCAGGCGTCGCGCCGGGAGCTGGAGGCGCGCTGTGATGCGCTTCGTGCCGACGCTTGCGCCTACTGTCGGCGGCTGGGCCTGGATGCCTGATCGTGGCGTTGCGCTGTCGGCGATCTGTTTCAGCCCGGTATCGATACGCTCCACCACGCCACGCTCAACAGCAGAAAAGCCAGCCCCCGGTTGAACCATTGCCACTGACGCGAGGTGCGAAACAGCCGGCCGACGCCGCTGCCCATCAGCGCCCAGCACGCCAGACAAGGCACGGCGATGCCGCCGAAGATGAGCGCCAACACGGCAATATGTATCGTGCTGGTGGTGCCATCGGTGAACACGCCGACGACCGAGAACGCCATCATCCAGGTCTTGGGGTTGACCAGTTGCAAGCCGGCGGCCTGCAGGGCACCGAAATGCGGTGCCCGGCCAGATGCCTCGCTCTCCAGCGTCGGTGGCGGGCTGCGATAGAGCTTCCAGGCTAGCCAGCTCAGCCAGGCGACCCCGGCGATTGCCATGACTTGGCGAATGAGAGGGTAGGCAAGCAGGGTCTGCGCCAGGCCGCCGCCGACGACCAGCACGATCATCGCGGCCGCCAGGCTGGCGCCGAATACCGCGGGTAGTGCGCGCTGCCAGCCCCGGCGCGCGCCTTGCGTCAGGATCAACAGGTTGGTCGGCCCCGGCGTGATCGAGGCGACGAAGGCGAAAAGGGTGAAGGGCAACCAGGACGACATGACAACTCCTCGAAAGGCGGGAGCGTCACTATGACGTCGGCGGGCGTTGGCGTCTGGAAGGTTTGAGCAGCCGTGCGGCACGAGCGGGCTGAACGACTCGATCCCGTGAGCCATTGTCAGCGCGATGGCCGGCAACGACGGCGATAGTCGGCCGGCGTCAAACCGTAGGCGCGGCGAAACCAGCGGCCCAGATGGCTCTGGTCGGCGAACCCCAGTTGGCTGGCCACGATGGCGGGTGACTCGCCGGTGGCGAGACGCTGGCGGGCGAGACTCAAGCGCAGCTGGATCAGATAGGCATGGGGCGCCAGGCCGAAGGCAGCCTTGAAGGCGCGGGTCAGGCGGAAACGGTCGACGCCGCACTCTTCGGCGAGCGTCTGCAGACCGATATCGCTGTCACAATGGGCGTGCAGATACGCTTGGGCACGTCGCGCCACGCGGGGCAGGCGCGGGTCGTCGTCCCGGCGTCGCCGGCGCCAGCCCAGATGCGGAAGCATGCCCTGCAGCAGGGTGTCGAGCGCAGCGTCGCGCTGCAGCCGCGTGCCCGGCTCGCGCAGCGTGGTAAAGGCATGGGCGACGGCGGCGATCAATGGCGCGTCGTCGACCAGGGTCGTGGTAAAGCCCGGCTCCCCCGAGGCGAGGCCTGGCGTACCGAACTGGCGCAGTTCGCGTTGCAGCCAGGCCGCATCGATGTAGAGCATGGAGTAGGTGAAGCCGCCGCTGGCCGGTGCGTGTCCATCATGGATCTCCCCCGGCTCGACAAAGAAGAGGCGGCCCGGCGTGCTGTCGTGTCGCGAGTGTCGGCAGTGGAACTGCTGCACGCCCTGTTCGGTGAAGCCGACCAGGTAGCTGTCGTGCCAGTGCGGATCGTAGGCATGGCCCTCGAAATGGGCGCGGATCGTCTCGATGCCCGTATCGCCATCCTGTTGCAGGTCGATCCAGTTCGTCGATGTCATGCTGCCTCCCGCCCCACGGTCGATGCGGTATGCCGTCTCGATCCGTCAGCATGCCAGCACGAGCGATGCTTGTCTGGAACGTTCGTGCAGCTAAACCTTCGAGCCAGCTCCCGAGGCGCCTCAGTCCGGGGCCGGGGTCTCGAAGGTATCGCGTCGGCGCACCGTCAGCGTGGTGCCGATCGAGGCGACGATGATCAGGCCGATGGCCAGCCACTGCAGGCCGCTCAGGAGCTGGCTCAGGAACAGCAGGCCGGAGAGCGCGCCGATCGCCGGCTCCAGGCTCATCAGCGTGCCGAAAGTCTGGGTCGGCAGGCGCGGCAGCGCCACCATTTCGAGCGTGTAGGGCAGGGCCGTGGAGAGCACGGCGACGGCGAATGCCAGCGGGAGGACTTCCGGGGCGAAAATCGCCGGGCCGACGTCGATCAGGCCGACGGGGGCGATCACTATCGCCGCGATGGTGATGCCCAGCGTGGCGCTCTGGGCCCCGTTGATCGAGCCCGCCTTCTGGCCGAACAGGATGTAGAGCGCCCAGCAGACGCCGGCTCCCAGCGCGCAGGCCGCGCCGTAAGGGTCGACCGGGCCGTTGCTGTCATCGCCCAGCAGCAGGAGACACGCCAGGCCGAACACGGCGAATGCCACCCACAGCAGGTCCAGCCAGCGTCGCGAGGAGAGCAGCGCCACGGTGAGCGGCCCGGTAAACTCCAGCGCCACCGCGATCCCCAGCGGCACCGTCTGCAGCGCCTGGTAGAACAGCAGGTTCATGATGCCGAGCGCGACGCCATAGACGAGCGTCGACTTCCAGGCGCGGCGGCTCAGTGGCTGGCGCCAAGGCCGCATCACGATCAGCAGGATCAGCGCAGCGAGAATCAGGCGAATCGAGGTCGTGCCGGTGGCGCCGATGACCGGAAACAGCGATTTGGCGATGGACGCGCCGGTCTGGATCGAACACATCGCCACGATCAGCATGGCCACCGGCCAGGCTCTGGCCACGAATTCACGCATGGCGACTGACATGACACCTCCTGAGGTCTGCGGCATGATGGCTCGCCAGACGTTGCCACTCGCCGAACCGGCGGTCGAGGGGCATTCGACGAGAGCCGCAATTGTACGGATGGGCAATATATTGCACAAGTCTAGCGAGCGCCCCGACGTGCTGGTTCATGTGGCGGCCAACGTCCGGCGCCTGCGTCAGGCCGCGGGGCTGAGCCAGCAGGCGCTGGCGGATCAGGCCGGCGTGAGTCGGCGCATGCTGGTCAATATCGAGAAGGGCGATGTCAACGTCAGCCTGAGCACGCTGGATCGCCTCGCTGAAGCGCTGGGCGTGCTGTTCTATGCGCTGGTCCAGCCGCCGGGCAGCGAGGATTCGGCGCGCATCGACGAAGTCGCCTGGGTGGGACGTTTCCCCGAGAGTCATGCCCGGCTGCTGGCGAGCAAGCCGGCGCGGCAGGAGGTCGAGCTGTGGTCCTGGTCAATGGAGCCGGGGGAGGTCTACGAGTCGGCCGCCGACGACACCGGCTGGCACGAGATGCTGGTGGTGATCGAGGGCACGCTGACCCTGGAGCTGGACGATCGCTGCGTGACGATCGAGGCCGGCGACTTCCATGTCTATCCCAGCGACCAGTCCTACCGCTACCGCAATGAAGGGCCGGGTCGGCTGCGCTTCATCCGCAACGTGGTGCACTGAACAGCCAGCGCGCAGGCCGTGGAGGGTGTCGCTTTAGCAGGCTGGCGGTTCCGGTTCATGGCCTTTTCGCGCATGATGGGCGGCACCGTTTTTTGCGCCCGACGATGCCCGTCGGCGCACAGTGCCGAGGATCGAAATCGTCATGAAAGGAATCGTGCTAGGGGTGTCATTGTTGCTGCTGGGTTCGTCGGCCGCCGTATCGGCACAGAGCGACGGAGCGGATATCCGGGAAGCCGTCGATCCGGTCATCGAGTCGCTGATGCGCCAGCAGAGCATTCCCGGCATGGCGGTGGCGGTGATTCGCCCGCAGGGGACGCAGATCCTGAATTACGGCGTCGCCGACCGCGATGGCAGCACACCGGTCGACGATGACACCCTGTTCGAGCTCGGCTCCATCAGCAAGACCTTTACCGCGACACTGGCTTCGCTCGCCGCCGTCCAAGGCAAGCTCGACCTGGACGCGCCGGTCAGCCGTTATCTGCCCGAGCTCGAGGGCAGCGCCTTCGACGAGACCAGCGGGCGCAACCTGGGCACGCACACCACCGGCGGGCTGCCGCTGTTCGTGCCCGACGAGGTGACGGACCGCGACTCGCTGATGGCCTGGTATCGTCAGTGGCAGCCGACCGAGCCGATCGGCGAAAGCCGCACCTACTCCAACCTGGGCATCGGGCTGTTGGGCCTGGAAGCCGCCGCCAGTCTCGATCAGGCATTCGGGCCGGCGATGCAGGCTCGCGTGCTGGAGCCGCTCGGGTTGGCGCACACCTTCTACGATGTCCCCGAGGCGCAGATGGCGCATTACGCCATGGGCGAGGACAAGCAGGGCGAGCCCATTCGCGTGGCGCCCGGCGTGCTCGATGACGAGGCCTACGGCATCAAGACGACCGCCGGCGATCTGGCCCGATTGGTGCAGGCCAACCTCGGTCTGCTCGAGATCGATGACGATCTGCAGCGAGCGATTGATGCTACGCGCCAGGGTTATTTCCAGGTCGGCGACATGACCCAGGATCTGATCTGGGAGCAGTACCCGCTGCCGGTCTCGCTCGATACGCTGCTGGCGGGCAACGGCTACGACATGATCCTGAAGCCCAACGCGGCCGAGGCGATTCAACCACCGCAAGCGCCGCGCAGCGATGTCTGGATCAACAAGACCGGCTCCACCAATGGCTTCGGCGGCTACGTGGTCCTCGTGCCCGGCAAGCAGGTCGGATTGGTCATGCTGGCCAACCGGAACTATCCCAACGACGCGCGAGTGAAGGCGGCCTACGAGATGCTGTCGAAGCTGAATGTGATCGACGCCAGCAGCGCCATGGAATAGCTAGTCTCGGGACGTTGTGGGGGCGAGCCCGCCCGCAACGGAAACTCAGGTCTGCCAACGCAAACCGCCCGCCTCGGCTTGGCCGAGGCGGGCGGTCGTCGCTGCCGGAGACGCGATCCATATCAGCTGCCGCTGATTTCCGGCTCCGAGGTCGAGGCGGGGGTCGTGGTCAGGTCCGGCTCGCTCAGCTCCAGCAGCTCACGTGACATGGCGCGCACGTCGTAGAGCAACTGAGGATTGTCGGCCAGTGCCTTGCCGTAGGAGGGTATCATCGCCTTCAGCTTGGCCTGCCATTCGTCGCTGGCCACCTGTTCGGGGAAGACTTTCTCGAGCAGCGTCAGCATGATCGAGGGTGCCGTCGAGGCGCCAGGCGAGGCGCCCAGCAGCGCGGCGATGGAACCTTCCGCGCCGCTGACCAGTTCGGTGCCGAACTGGAGCGTGCCACCCTTGCCTTCGATGTCCTTGATCGTCTGCACCCGCTGGCCGGCGGTCCACAGCTTCCAGTCTTCACGGTTGGCTTGTGGATAGTAGTGCTGAAGCTCCTTGAACTGGCCGCTTTCGGACATGCGCAGCTGGCTGATCAGATACCGCACCAGATCCATGTTGTTGATGCCGACCTTGGTCATCGGCCACAGATTGTTGGGCGTGATCGAGCGCATCAGGTCGGTCCAGGAACCGTTCTTGAGAAACTTGCTCGAGAAGGTGGCGAACGGCCCGAACATGATCGCCGGAGTGCCGTCGAGAATGCGCTTGTCGATATGCGGTACCGACATCGGCGGCGAACCGGCGGGCGCCAGACCGTAGACCTTGGCGTCGTGCTTGGCGACGACTTCCGGATTGGTAGTGAAGAGGAACTGACCACCGACCGGAAAACCACCGTACTGCCGGGCTTCCGGAATGCCGGATTTCTGCAGCAGGCGCAGCGCCGCACCGCCCGCGCCGATGAACACGAAGCGGGCATTGACGGTGCGCTCGTTACCACCGTCGCTGGTGTTGGCCACGGTGACTTTCCAGGTGCCGTCCACGTTGCGCTCCAGGTCCTGCACCTGGGTATTGACGGACAGATGGAAGTTATCGCGGCGGGCCAGCGCGTTCATCATCTGGCGAGTAATCTCGCCGAAATTGACCTCGGTGCCGATCGGCATCCGCGTCGCGGCCACGGGCTCGCTGGTATCGCGCCCGGTCATGACCAGCGGTATCCACTCCGCGATCTTCTGGGGATCCTCGGAATATTCCATGCCGGCGTAGAGCGGGTTCTGGCGCATCGCCTCGAAGCGGGTCTTCAAGAACGAGACGCGCTCGCCGCTCCAGACGAAGCTCAGATGCGGTACGGTATTGATGAAGGAGCGCGGATTGGCCAGTACGCCTTCGCGAACCTGGCTCGCCCAGAACTGACGCGACACCTCGAACTGCTCGGTAATCTTGACGGCACGTTGAATGTCCACGCTGCCATCGGGCTGAGGCGAGGTGTAATTCATCTCGGCGAAGGCCGAGTGGCCGGTGCCGGCGTTGTTCCAGACGTTGGAGCTCTCTTCGGCTGCCTTGTCCAGACGCTCGTAGAGGTGGATGGTCCAATCGGGCTGCAGTGACTGGAGCAGGGTTCCCAGGGTGGCACTCATGGTGCCGCCGCCGATGAGGACGACGTCGACGTTTTGGGTGTCGCCGGATTCGGCTCCAGGCTGGGTCTGCAGGCTGGAACAGAATGTCATGCCGTGACGCAATTTCATGAAGGTTCTCTGTCTGATGGATACGGACAGGCGCGAACGCGACTAGGACGACAGTTTAATGAGGTCGTGGCGTTAGTGCCATGATTATGACGGCCCCGGTTTGGCGACGAGCGCGGTGTGAACTCCTTTTTTATCTTATCAATCAATAATCTATTGTTGAATTACGGAATTTTTACAACATTGAAAGGAGCGCGGGATGAAGACGGATCCAGACGGCTGGACGCTGGCGGACCCGGAGACGGCACCGAACGCCCGCATTGCCTCGTCGAATGCTGGCGCCAGCCGGAGCATGTTGATCGGGCTTCACATCATCGAAACGTCGAGGAAAACGCCATGACACGACAAGCGGCACGCTATCTGATGACGGCGATCACGATTCTGCTGGTTGCCGGATGCACCCAGTCGCGAACACTGCCGGACGGCGAAACGGCAGGTAGCCATCCGGCCCGCAGTGGTCAGGCCGTGACCAATATTCGTTACCAGCTCGGCCCCTGTCACGGCATGTGCCCGGTTTACGGCGTCGATATCAGCGAGGATGGCACGACCCGATTCACCGGGGAGCGGTTCACGGCCGTCGCGGGCGAGCGTGTTCGCATCAACGATCCCGAGCGATTCACGCTGGTCGAGAGGCGGCTCGCCCCGTGGCAGCCGGCGATGGGGACGACGACCGCCACGCCGGACTGCGGCCCGCGCGCGACGGATCTGCCCCATTACACCGTGACGTGGACGAATCGCGACGGAGAAACGGCGACCCTCGAGCATGACAGTGGCTGCCATTCGGCGGATGCTCGCGAGTTGACGCAGCAGCTTCGCGCTCTGCCCCAGGCGTTGGGCATCGAGTCCTGGGTCGAGCGCTGACCGACCATCGGGGAACGACGAGGCCAGAGACGCTACGACTATTCTGTGCTTGACGAGGGGATATTCGTTTAGCATGCTAATTAGGCGTCGCGACAAAACGTCGCAGGGAGTCCATTACCGAAGGAGTGGTCATGAAAGCGTTCAATAAATTGTTTTCGATGTTGGCCGCCATCGTCGTCTCCGCCGTGTTGCCGTTTTCCATGGCTGCGGAGAGCGAAGCCAGCCAGCACCAGAGTTCCTACAGCGGCACCAGCGTCAATTCCTCCGTGGTCAGCGAGGACAAGCAGGACGACGAGTCGGCCTGAATATCCCTGGATTCTGAATGCCGCGATGAAGTACCCGAATGACGACAAAGTCCCGATGTCGACACGATATCGGGGCTTTTCGTTTGCGCAGGATATGACGTGTGTCGCTATAAGGCAGATTCTCTGGGCCTAAAGTCGGCTGGCAGCCGATGCGGCCGCAGGCGAGGATGATGTCACCTTTCAGCCGGAGTCATGCCCATGCCTGTCTATGCCTATTTCGATGCAGTGCCGAATCTGCCGGACAAGGGGCGCTACTGGGTCGCGCCTAGCGCTCACGTCATCGGGCAGGTCGAACTGGGAGAGGACGTGGGCGTCTGGTTCAACGTGGTGATCCGGGGCGACAATGACCGGATCCTGATCGGCGAAGGCAGCAATATCCAGGAAGGCTGCATGCTGCACACCGATCCCGGCTTCGTGCTGCGCGTCGGCCGTGGCTGTACCATCGGCCACCACGCGATTCTCCATGGCTGTACCCTGGGCGACAACACGCTGATCGGTATGGGGGCGACCGTGCTCAATGGCGCGCAGATCGGCAATAATTGCCTGGTCGGCGCCAACGCGCTGGTGACCGAAGGCAAGTCTTTCCCCGACAATTCGCTGATCGTCGGCGCGCCGGCAAAGGCGGTGCGCACACTGGACGACAAGGCAATCGAGGGGCTGAAGGCCTCGGCAGCGCATTACGTCGAACGCTGGCAAGCCTTCTCCCGAGGTTTGAAACCGATCGACATCGATTGACATTCGAGGGCTATCCAGCCCCTGATCCAACCCCGATAAGCCTATTCCGCTTTCCTGCTTCTTCCCGAATATCGGCATGAAACCCTTGTCATCGGCGAGGGTTTTGTCATTTGCGACTATCTTGTATTCAACACGGCGAGCTTGTGTTCGACATAGCGAACTTGCGCTCAATATTGCGAGAAACCGGTTCCCAGGAGGATGCCATGACGAGCCAGTACACGACCGACGAACCCGCCCGGGAGGCGCTGTACGACATCGCCGGGCCCGCCGTGATCGAATTCGGCGCGCCCTGGTGTCCGTGGTGTCAGGCGGCCCAGCCGCTGATCGCCGAAGCGTTCGAAGGCGCGCAGGAGCTACCGTACTTCAGGATCGAGGATGGCAAGGGCCGGCCGCTGGGGCGGGCCTTTCGAGTCAAGCTCTGGCCGACGCTGGTCTTTCTGCGTGACGGCGAGGAGGTCGCTCGCTGTGTCCGGCCGGAGTCGACGGCGCCCTTGAAGCAGGCGCTGGCGAAAGTCGTCACGCCATCGTGAGGATTTCCGCTACGCTTGGCGCATTCCTGATTCACCGATAGAGGACTCTTCGTGGCCGCAGGCAGTCTACTGACACTACTCGACGATATCGCCACGTTGCTCGACGACGTTTCCCTCATGACCAAGGTGGCCGCCAAGAAGACGGCGGGCGTGCTGGGTGACGATCTGGCGCTCAACGCCCAACAGGTCACCGGCGTTCGCGCCAGCCGCGAGCTGCCAATCGTGTGGGCTGTGGCGAAAGGGTCGCTGCGCAACAAGCTGATTCTGGTGCCGGCGGCGCTTCTGATCAGCGTGATCGCTCCCTGGCTGATCACCCCGCTGCTGATGCTGGGCGGCGCGTTTCTCTGTTACGAGGGCGCGGAAAAACTGGCCCACAAGTTTCTGCACGGTGGCGCCGAGGCGAGCAAGGAAGATGTCCGCGCCGCCGCGAAGCTGAAGACGAAGGAGGAGCGGCTGGCGTTCGAGAAGGATAAGATCAAGGGCGCCGTGCGGACCGACTTCATCCTCTCGGCGGAAATCATCGCCATTACGCTGGGCACGGTGGCCAGCGCCAGTTTCACCCAGCAGGTCGTGGTCCTGGCGATCATCGCCGTCGCCATTACCGCGGCGGTCTACGGCCTGGTGGCCGGCATCGTCAAGCTCGACGATCTCGGCGTCTATCTCACCGAACGCTCGGCGAGCTTCGCCCAGTCGATCGGTCGCGGGATTCTGTGGGCGGCGCCCTATCTGATGAAGCTGCTGTCGATCGTCGGCACCATCGCGATGTTCCTGGTCGGCGGCAGCATCCTGACGCATGGCGTGCCCTTCATTCACCATGCCATCGAGAACCTCGCCGAAGTGCCGGCCGATATTCCCGGCGTGGGCGCGATCATCCAGCCGCTGACGCCCATGCTGCTCAACTTCGCTTGCGGCCTGCTGGCGGGAGCGGTGGTGCTCGGCGTGGTGCAACTGATCAAGAAGCTCCGGTCCGGCGGCGGCCACTGACAAGGCAAAGCGCTGCCCGTGAGAAGCGGGCGAACTCACGGATCAACCCGCGAGCAGGGCGCGCTCCAGGGCGAAGACATGGGCGTCCTCGAATCCCAGCTCGCGCAACGCGGCAGCCAGGTTGAGCAGGTAGTCGCGGTTGGGGCCGCTCGGGCCGTGAGACGCCGCGATCTGGCGCGCGATCTCGGCTTCCGAGGCCGGGCCGAGATAGGCAGCGTTGTCCTCTCCCGCCAGGTACACCACGCCCTCGGCACGGCTGGCATGACCCGAGGGCGCGTCCTCGAACTTCATCTCGGTAATGACGCGCAGATACCCGTTCTTCTCGCGGATATCCAGCGGTTCGAACACGCGGGGAGAGATGCGATAGGCCATGCCGTGGCAGATTGCATCGGCATCCGGCGTAAGCGTCACCACCCGCCCCGGCGCTTCCGGCGTGCCGCGATGATCGTGGGAGCCTTGCCAGAAGCGCCGCGTCCAGCCGCGAATCGAGGCCGGGCGGCGTTCTAGGTAGTCGAAATCCGCCTTCCAGATCAGCGAACCGTAACCAAATAGCCATACCGATTCGTGATCGTCGAAGTAGGTCATCCGGCGATTGTGGGCAGTGGTATCGAAAGACATGGGACTCCGGTGTTGAAGACTGGCGAACGGGCGTGTGCCGTGGCGGGGGAATAATATGCGGCGGCGCGCGGTCGATCTCAAGGCCGGCGGGGCGCGCGTTTCCGTCATTCGTCGTGGTGGTCCCTGCCGATTTGACAGTTGGCCCGGCGATGCCATGTTGAAGTTCCATCACCATTGAAATGCCGTCATCGCTCTCGGGAGTCATCATGGCCAGTCAAAAACGGATCATCGCGGCACTGATGCAGCGTCATGGACGCACCTTCGCCAGCGAACTGGGGATCGACCTGCGCAAGAACACGCCGTCGCCACTGTTTCGTCTGCTCTGCTATTCGCTGCTGACCAGTGCGCCGATCAGTGCCGAGCTGGCGATGCGTGGCGCCAGGGCGATGGCCGGGGCCGGCTGGACGACGCCGCAGAAACTGCAGGCGAGCGACTGGGAAACCCGAGCGCGGGTACTCAACGAGTCCGGTTACGCACGCGTCGACGAAAAGACCGCCACGCAGCTGGCGGACATGAACGCCGCACTGCTGGAGACCTACGGTGGCGATCTGCGCAAGTTGCGCGAGGCGGCGGGAGGTAGCCCCAAGGCGTTGCGGAAACGGCTCAAGGCCTTCAAGGGAATCGGCGGCACCGGTGCCGATATCTTTCTGCGCGAGATCCAGTTGGTGTGGGACGAATGCTACCCCTATGCTGACAAGGCCGCGCTCTCCGCGGCCGAGAAACTGGGGCTCAAGGCCAACGCCGACAAGCTGGCCGACAAGGTATCCCGCGAGGATTACCCCAGGCTGATGGCCGCGTTGGTGCGTTGCAAGCTGGAGAAGGATGTCCAGGGCGTGCAGGATGCGGCCAAGGGCTGAGCGTCTACCACTGGCGCTTCGGGTCGCTCAGCCACTTGCCCACCGGCCCGATCCCGTCCGTACACCAGGGCTCGCTCAGCCGGGTGATGAAAAAGCGGGGCTGCTTGCCGAACGCCCGGTTCAACCGCGAACGCAGAAACTCGATCGGATCGGTCGACTCGATCAGCCAGGTCGTGCGAAACAGCGGGATGGATTCGAACCGTCCGAGCATCGACTCCAGGCGATGGCTATCCATTCTTCCCAGCGGTCTGTCGAAGGTCAGGCAGTAAATGCCCATGGCATGCTCCTTGCTGCCGAATTAGCCAACTCTCATCCAGCGTAGACCGACCGGCGACGGCTTGTCCTTGTCCCCGATCGAATCCGTTGGTCATGGGCGCTCAGAATGCCGGATCATCCGCCTTTGCCGATTCGTCAGCGGCCTTTGGCAGGATCAGGTTGAGCACGATCGATACCAGCGCGCCGGGGATCAAGCCGGATTCCAGCAATACGCCGATCTGATCGGGCGCGCCCGCGTAGAGCCCGCTCTGGGCCGGCAAGCCGATGGCGACGGCCAGCGAGACGCCGACGATCAGCATGTTGCGCTTGTTGAACGCGGCATGGGAAAGCATCTTCACCCCCGCGCTGGCGATCATCCCGAACATGATGATCACTGCGCCGCCCAGCACCGCGGCGGGAATCGCCGAAACCACCGCGCCGAGCTTGGGAATCAGCCCCGCCAGCACCAGGAAGCCGCCGCCAATGGCGACCACGAAACGGCTGGCGACACCGGTCAGGGCAACCAGCCCGACGTTCTGGCTGAAGCTGATCTGCGGGAAGGCACCGAACAGTGCCGCGAAACTGCTGGAAAGACCGTCGGCCATCACGCCACCGGACAGCTCTCGCGGCGTGGCCTCGCGCTCGGCGCCGCCAATCGCCGTACCGGAAATGTCGCCGATCGACTCGGCGCAGGTCACTACCGCCATCAGCGTGATCGCCAGAATCGCCGCCGGATCGAAACTCAGCCCGATCTCGAAGGGGACCGGCAACTGGAACCAGCTGGCATCGGCGACCTTGGAAAAGTCGAGCAGGCCGAGCGGCGCGGCTACCGCACAGCCGACGAGGATGCCGATCAGCACGGCGGCCTCGGAGAGAAATCCGCGACAGAACTGATGAAACGCCACGGTGACGATGAAGACCAGCGCGGCCAGCAACAGATGATGCGGTGCCCCGAAGTCCTCGGCACCGACGCCGCCGCCGACATAGGCGAAGCCCACCGGCAACAGCAGGATGCCGATCAGCAGCACGAAGGTGCCCGAAACCACGGGCGGGAAGAACACGCTCAAACGCTTGTAGAAGACGCCCACCACTGCCATTGCCAACCCGCCGATCAGTGCGCCGCCGAAGACCGCCGGCAGCCCTTGGCTGGCAGCGATCGGAATCATCACCGGCACGAAGCCGAAGCTGGTGCCCATGACGATCGGCAGACGCGCGCCCAGCGGCCCGATCCCCAGCGTCTGGACCAGGGTGGCGATCCCCGCCACGAACATCGCCATCTGTACCAGGAAGACGGTATCCGCCCCTGAAAGGCCCGCCGCGCCAGCGATGATCAGCGGCACGGCGGCATTGCTGACGAACATCGCCAGCACATGTTGTATACCAAGTGGAACCGCCTTTCGGAGCGGTGGGAAGTAGTCGATATCGCGTAGCCGACTATCGTTTTCGTTGACGTGAAGGCGGCATTCTTCCTTGGAATGACGGCTTGCCGCGGTGGTGTCCTGATTCATCGAATACTCCAGAGTCCGTTGTTGTTGTCTACCTTTGTCGAACTACTCTAGAGCGTTTTTGTGTACAAAAAAACCGGTAAAGCGAAAGGCTTGGGCGACGCCGGCTTCAGTTCCCGTTGTCCTCCGGCCACCAGCGTGCCAGCGCGGACTCCGCCTGGCGCTTGATGTCCTCGTCGATATAGATCGATACGGCCACCAGCGCGGCGGCCAGTACGCTGGCGTCATCGGTATAGCCGACACCGGCGACGAAGTCGGGGATCGCATCCAGCGGCGAGATGAAATAGCCCAGCGCCCCGATGATCGTCGACTTCGCCCAGAGCGGAACATCGGGTCGCTTGAGCACGAAATAGAGCTGGAGCGCCTTCAGCGCCACCGCGCGCCCGGCGCGCTTGCCGAAGCGGGTCAGCTTGCGCCAGAAGCGCTCATCGCTGTAGCTGTCCTGGTGCTTGGCGGGTGCTTCGGAACCGGACGGTAATTCGACCGCCACGTCAGCGGGCAGATAAATGGTGTCGTCGTGCTCGATACGGCGGGAGTAGCGAGAGAAAATCTTCATGATCGGGCTCCGTCATTGCGGGCGGTATCCCAGTCTAGGCAGAGGATCGGCCGGCGCCCAGTCTCTTCGAGTGCCGTCTCTTCGAGTGCCGGCCGGCACGGGCGGAAGCCTCGAGGGCGATCCTCGGCCCAGACCCATGAGCCAGTCG
Organism: Salinicola sp. MIT1003; assembly: GCF_001858555.1. Lineage (NCBI taxonomy): Bacteria > Pseudomonadati > Pseudomonadota > Gammaproteobacteria > Oceanospirillales > Halomonadaceae > Salinicola > Salinicola sp. MIT1003. Next base: position 145,233 of record NZ_MCAP01000011.1, on the reverse strand, counting down.
CGCCAGAGTCTGGCGGCGACAGCGAGCGGCGGAAGCGTTCGACGAATGCCGAGCTGCATTTTCGGACTTTTGGTCAAACATGCCGGAGCTTTAGTGATAGAGGGTCTTGCGATACTACTTTAGTCTAGGCGCCATCCCAAGTCTTGATCGGAAATCTCGAAATGACGATGCAAGAACCTCGACACTCGACTCAGACGGTGCCAGAGCCCTCGCGCTGGATCGCCGTATTCTCGCTGACGATGGGCGTGTTCAGCCTGGTGATGGCGGAATTTTTGCCGGCCAGCCTGCTGACGCCGATGGCGGAGTCGCTCGCGATCAGCGAAGGGCAGGCCGGGCAGGCCGGGCAGGCCGTTACCGTAACGGCGATCGTGGCACTGCTTTCAGGATTGCTGGTGACGGCAGTGACCCAGCGGCTCGATCGCCGACATGTGCTGCTGGCGTTCTCCGTACTGATGATCGCCGCCAACCTGACGGTGGCGTTCGCGCCGCATCTGGCCTGGCTACTGCTCGGGCGGGTATTGCTCGGCGTGGCATTGGGTGGGTTCTGGGCGCTCTCGACCGCGACGGTCATGCGGCTGGTGGCCGAGCATGACGTGCCGCGCGCGCTGTCCGTGATCTTCACCGGCGTGCCCATCGCCACCATCAGCGCCGCGGCACTGGGCAGCTATCTCGGCGATGTGATCGGCTGGCGCAACGTTTTCCTGCTGGCGACGGCGCTCTCGGTGGCGACGCTGGTACTGCAGTATGTCACCTTGCCGCGGATGACGCCCGAGCGCCCGACACCGCTCGGTACCCTGGTCAGCGTTCTCAAGCGGCCGGGCATGGGCGCGGGCATCGTCGCCATCGTGCTGGTGTTCTGCGGTCACTTCGCTTTCTTCACCTACGTACGTCCGTTCCTCGAAGGCGTCTCGGGGATGGGGATCAACCAACTCTCCTCGACGCTGCTGGCCTTCGGCGTGGCGAACTTCGTCGGCACACTGGCTGCGGGATTTTTGCTCGAGCGCAGCCTGCGGCTGACGCTGCTGCTGATGCCGCTGGTCATGGGCGTGCTGGGCTGGATGCTGGCGACCCTGGGCGGTTTCTCGATGGGTACCGACGCCATCATGGTAGCGGTATGGGGCTTCGCCTTCGGCGCGGTGCCGGTCGCCTGGTCGACCTGGATCACCCGTGTCGTCCCGGACGAAGCCGAAAGCGGCGGCGGCCTCATCGTGGCCTCGATCCAGCTGGCGATCGCGCTGGGCGCTGCCGTCGGCGGCGTCATGTTCGATATCAGCGGGGTCCTGGGCGTCTGTGCGACGGCCGGCACACTGCTGCTGGCCGCTGCGGCGCTGATCCTGGTGGCGGTCAGGACGCGGCCGGAGGCGTCGGTCGATCGCGACGCCATAGCGGCAACCTGTCAGTAAAACGTGAAAGCATCGGCAGCCCGGCCGGCGGTGCCGGGGTATCGGTCGGGAGGATGGGCGAGCTCATCTTGCTTGTCGGGCAGAGATGATGGTCTGCTATAAGGAATCCGCCCCAAGGACCATCGAAAGGAACCGACGATGAGTATCGATCCCCAAGCAGGACGCTTGCCCGATGAACACAGTCTCGCCAATCTGCCGCGTCTGGTGTCGCGCTATTACAGCGAACGCCCGGACGCCAGCGATCCCGGCCAGCAGGTCGCCTTCGGCACTTCGGGCCATCGCGGCTCGTCGCTGAAGACGAGCTTCAACGAGTGGCACATCCTGGCGACGACCCAGGCGATCTGCGAGTACCGCGAGGCCCAGGGGATCGATGGGCCGTTGTTCATCGGCATGGATACGCATGCGCTGTCCGAGCCGGCATTCGTCTCCGCGCTGGAAGTGCTGGCGGCCAACGACGTCGAGACGCGGATCGACGCCGGCTGCGAGGAGACCGGCGGTGAGGTCGGTTACACGCCGACGCCGGCAATCTCCAACGCCATTCTGGTCTACAACCAGGGGCGCACCAGCGGTCTGGCTGACGGCATCGTGATCACGCCGTCGCATAACCCGCCGGTGGATGGCGGCTTCAAGTACAACCCCACCAACGGCGGCCCCGCCGACACCAATGTCACCAAGTGGATTCAGGAGCGCGCCAACGAGCTACTCGCCGGCGGGCTCGAGGGCATTCGCCGCGTCAGCTACGCCGAAGCGCTGAAGGCGCCGACCACCCAGCGCTTCGATTTCATCGACAGCTATGTCAGCGGATTGGACAAGGTCATCGACATGGCCGCGATTCGCGATTCCGGACTCAAGTTCGGCGTCGATCCGCTGGGCGGCGCCGGGGTGCACTACTGGCCGCGTATCGCCAAGCGCTACGATCTGCCGCTGGAAGTGATCTCCACCACCGTCGACCCGACCTTCCGCTTCATGCGCGTCGACTGGGACGGCAAGATCCGCATGGACTGCTCGTCGCCTCACGCCATGGCAGGGCTGATCGAGAACAAGGATCGCTTCGACGTCTCGTTTGCCTGCGACACCGACCATGATCGCCACGGCATCGTCGCGCGCTCGACCGGGCTTCTGAATCCCAACCACTACCTGGCCGTCGCCATCGAGTATCTCTTCACTCATCGTCCGGACTGGGGCGACAAGGCCGCCATCGGCAAGACGCTGGTGTCGTCGTCGATGATCGATTACGTCGCCGAAGGCCTGGGCCGGGACGTGGTCGAGGTGCCGGTGGGCTTCAAGTGGTTCGTCGATGGCCTGATCGAGGGCACTCTCGGCTTCGGCGGCGAGGAATCCGCCGGCGCCTCGTTCCTGACGCGGGACGGCAAGCCCTGGTCCACCGACAAGGACGGCATCATCCTCGGCCTGCTGGCCGCCGAGATCACCGCCGTGACCGGCAAGGATCCGGGCGAGCGCTATCAGGCGCTCACCGAGCGCTTCGGGGCGCCGGTCTACGAGCGCGTGGACGCGCCGGCCAACCGCGAGCAGAAGGCCAAGCTCGGCAAGCTCTCGCCGGAACAGGTCACCGCCGATACGCTCGCCGGCCATCCGATTACCCGCAAGCTGACCGAAGCGCCTGGCAACGGCGCCGCCATCGGTGGTTTGAAAGTAGTCACCGACGCCGGCTGGTTCGCCGCGCGCCCCTCCGGCACCGAGGACGTCTACAAGATCTACGCCGAAAGCTTCGAGGGCGAGGAGCATCTCAAGCGGATTCAGGAAGAGGCCAAGGCGCTGGTCGACCAGGTACTGGCGGGCTAGATCCGGCGACGAGACGACCCTGCAGGAAAAACAAGAGCGGGCTGCGCATGCAGCCCGCTCTTTTTTGCGTTTAAACCCTACCCATCACGTCATGCCAATCACCCCATATGGGTGACCAGCTTGGTGGTGAGATAGGCTTCCAGCGCTTCGCTGCCGCCTTCGGAACCGTAGCCGGAATCCTTGATGCCACCGAAAGGAAGTTCAGGCAGCGCGATGCCCAGATGGTTGATGGTCAGCATGCCCGCCTCCAGCCGGTCGCTGAGCGCCTGGGCGGTCTTCGACGAGGCGGTGAAAGCGTAGGCGGCCAGCCCGAATGGCAGGCGGTTGGCCTCGGCCAGTGCCTCTTCCAGATCGTCGAACGGAACCAGCAGTGCCAGCGGGCCGAACGGTTCTTCGTTCATGGCACGCATCTGCGGCGTCAGCCCGGTCAGTACCGTCGGTTCGAAGAAATAACCGGGGCCGTCGGAGCCCTTGCCGCCGAGCTGGACGGTCGCGCCCTGGCTGCGGGCATCGTCGATCAGGGCTTCCAGTGCCGGACGACGGCGCTCGTTGGCCAGCGGCCCCATGGTCACGTCGGGGTCGAGTCCGTTGCCGACCTTGATCTCGCGGGCCAGAGCGACGAAGCGTTCGAGGAAAGTTTCGAACACGCCGCGTTGAATCAGGAAGCGGGTCGGCGAGACGCAGACCTGACCGGCATTGCGGAATTTCGAACCGACCAGAAGCCGTGCGGCCTGTTCGACATCGGCATCGTCGAAGACCAGCGCCGGCGCATGGCCGCCCAGCTCCATGGTCGCGAGCTTCATGTGCTCGCCGGCCATGGCGGCCAGTTGTTTGCCGACCGGGGTGGAGCCGGTGAAGGTGACCTTGCGGATCGTCGGATGAGGAATCAGGTAGCTGGAAATTTCCGACGGTACGCCGTAGACCAGACCGATGACGCCGGCCGGTACGCCGGCATCGGCGAAGGCGCGAATCAGCTCGGCGGGAGAGGCGGGGGTCTCTTCCGGCGCCTTGACGATGATCGAACAGCCGGTGGCGAGCGCCGAGGAGAGCTTGCGAACCACCTGGTTGATCGGGAAGTTCCACGGCGTGAAGGCCGCGACCGGGCCGACCGGCTGGCGGACGATACGCTGCTCGACGCCGGCTGCCCGGGCCGGCACGATGCGCCCGTAGGTTCGGCGGCCTTCCTCCGCCAGCCAGTCGATGGTATCGGCGGCGGCCAGGGTTTCACCGCGTGCCTCGGCCAGCGGCTTGCCCTGTTCCTGGGTCATCAGCCGTGCGATGCCATCGGCGCGTTCGCGCAGCAGCTCGGCCGCCTTGCGCATGATCTTGTAGCGCTCGAACGCGGAAGTGGCGCGCCAGGTCTGGAAGCCGCGTTCGGCGGCGGCCAGGGCAGCGTCGAGATCGCTGGTGGCGGCATGCGCGACCCGGCCGATCACCTCGCCGGTAGCGGGATTGATCACATCGATCTGGCGACCATCCTGGCCTTCGCGCCATTCGCCGTCGATATAGAGTCTTACGTCGGAGTAGGATTGTGTTTCGAGGGACATGCGATGCTCCTTGTGGATGTGTTGTTTGTCGGTGCCATGTGTCGCCGTTCAGCCATCATAACCGCTTGGCGCCGGCTGCGGAGCCGTGCTTGCCCAGCGTGCGGTCAGCGTACAAAAGAAGTCGATGTACTGGCTGTGGCCGTGGGGAAAGATTACGTCCAGCGTCAGCGGATCGTCGGCATCGCTGATCCCTTCCAGTGCCGGCCAGACATCGATATCCGGATTCTCGGCATGGCGTGACAGCCGCTCGATATCCACCCCGGCGCGCCGCACCTCGCCGCCGCTGCTGTCGACGTAGAGCACCCGGTTGCCGCTGTCGAATGCATCCCCCAGCTGCTGGACCAGAGTCAGGAAGCCGCGATCGCTGCCGCCGCGCTGGCGCTCGGCCTGCGGGTCGTCCGGCTGGATGAACGAGGTCACGGTATCCCCGACGCCGACGATACGCGGCATCAACGCGGGATCGAAATGCTCGCGAGCCAGCTGCAGCAGTGCGGCGTGGTCACGAGGCGCTTCCCGGGCGTTGAAGGCCTCGCCCAGCGGGTAGTGACCGGTATGGCGATGGTAGTAGCGGTTGAGGATGACCAGCACGCCGACTTCCTTGACGGCGCCACGCAGCATCAGCTGGAAGTCGGTGGTGCCGGCGTTGCCGCCATTGCTGCCATCGTCGACGCTCTCCCGCAGGCGCTCGTTGCCTTGCGCGTCCCGCCCGGCATTGGGGGCGTAGTGGATGAAAAAGGCGTCGTCGAGGCCGGCCTGGCCGGCGGCTTCCAGGCGTTCGCGCATGAAATCGGCAGCGGCGATCTGCAGCGCTCGATAGCGCGCGGGAGCGTCCCGCCAATGGCGGTAGAAGACGTTGAGGTTGAGTGTCGGCGACGCCAGGTTGTCGAGCACCGCAGCGGCGATCAGGTCGCGCCGCACGTCGGCCGGCAAGCCGTAAGGCGGCCGGGACAGCAGCGCATCGAGAAAAGCCTCGGCCTGAGCGGGGAACGCCTCGAGGAACGCCAGTTCGGCATCGGTGACGCCGGGATGACTGACGCTGCCGAAGCGATCCTGCCACTGCACCCCGCCGGCCGCCAGGCCCGGCAGATAGCGACCCTGTTCGCCGGCTCGGTCGGGCGTCTCGAACAGCGCCTCGACGATGCCGTTCACCCCGCGCGAGCCGATATGCTCGCCGTTGGTCAACACGAAGAAGTGGCCGTCGAGCTGGCGCGCGGCATCGAGATAACGGCGTTCCAGGCGCCGGGTCAACGGGTCGCCGACCAGCCCCATGCAGACGCCGTCCAGATCCTGGATGATCAGCAGGTTGTCGGTAGCCGCCAGTTCGTCCAGCAGGCGGGCGTGATCGAGCGAAAAGGGGCGAGTCGGGGGCATGGTCAACGTCTTGTTCGGCGGCGCATGGCAATGACGCGGAAATCGCGGTTCGCCACCAGTATAACGTCAGGCTTCGAGACGAATAGCCGCGGTTTGCCCGACCGGAAAGCCGCGACTAGGCTGCTAGGAGTCGTCGTGATCGCAAGACGCATAGGCGATCCAGAAAGCGGCGATCCAGAAAGCGCAACACGCTCACGTCCGGATGGCGTGATGAGAGAGCCCGGTCAGGGCAACCTTGGCAAGGAGGCAACGATGTCCAGTCCCGAACACAAGCAGAAGATCTGGAAGCTGATCGAGAAGATCAAGGTCGGCATGTTGGTGACCCTCGACGATGGCGTGCCGCGTTCCCGCCCCATGCATCTGGTGCAGGATGCCTACGACGGCAAGCTCTGGTTCTATACGCGACGCAGTGCGGAGAAGACGTTCGAGGCGCAGGCCGATCAGGATGTCTGTATTTCCTTTTCGGACCAGGATGACGGCATTTATGTCTCGATGTCAGGTACGGCACGCCTCAATCACGATCCCGAGCTGATCGAGAAATACTGGAACCCGTTCGTGGCAGCCTGGTTTACCGGCGGCAAGGAGGATCCGGATCTCACCATGATGGAGATCGACGTCCATTTCGGCGAACACTGGCAGTCGCGGGAGAGCAAGACGTTCCAGCTCTACGAATTCGCCAAGGCCAACGTGAAGAAAGACCACCAGCCCAATATTGGCGAGAACGAGAAGTTCGGTCACTGAAGCTGGCCGCCGCCAGCATCGATCGGCGCTGGCGGCTTTATGCATTCCAGATCATTGACAGTAACGCGCCAAGTCAGGATAAAGAGTCCTCATTAGTCACATAGCGACCCCCCATGTTTCTGCTGACGGCATTCGTCGTTCTCTCGATCGGTTTCTCCTTTGTCTGTTCGGTGCTGGAAGCCGCGCTGCTCTCGCTGACGCCAAGCTATATCGCGCAGCTCAAGGACTCCCGTCCCAAACTCCACGACAAGCTCAACAAGCTCAAGTCCAATATCGACCGCCCGCTGGCGGCGATTCTGACGCTCAACACCATCGCGCATACCGTCGGTGCCACCGGTGTCGGTGCGCAGGTATCGATCGTCTTTGGTGACGCCCACGTGGCGATCGCTTCGGCGCTGATGACGTTCGGCATCCTGGTGTTCTCGGAGATCATTCCCAAGACCATTGGCGCGACCTATTGGCGAGCGCTGGCGCCGTTGCTGCCGCGCATCCTGAACATCATGGTACGCACGCTGCTGCCGTTCATCTGGCTCTCCGAGATGATCACCAACCGTATCGCCAAGAACGAGAACGATGTCGACATGCGCGGCGAGATCAAGGCGCTGGCGCGTATCGGACTCGACGAGCAGGCGCTGGACCCGGACGAAACACGCACTATTACCAACATTCTCAACCTGCACGAGATCCCGGTGAAGAGCGTGATGACGCCGCGGACGGTGTGCGAGACGGTAACGCCGGACATGACCGTGGCCGAGTTCGATCAGCGTTACGGCAAGACCCAGTTCACGCGCTTTCCGGTCATGGATGGCGCCGAGGATGCGCTGGGTTACGTGCATAAGGCGGATACCTACCACGCCGAGGACGGAGAGACGCTGAAATCGGTGATGCATCCGGTGGCTATCGTCGACGAAGCCGATAGCGTCGAACACGTCTTCACCGCGATGCTCAAGGACCACAACCATCTGCGCGTGGTCTACGACGACCACGGCAACTGGGTGGGCCTGATCACTATGGAAGACGTGATCGAGACGATCCTGGGGCAGGATATCGTCGACGAGACCGACAACGTGCATAACCTGCGCAAGTACGCCAAGCAGCGCTGGCTGAAGCGGATCAAGCGCGGCGAATCCGCCCAGCCGCCGCCGGGCTGATGTTGATGATCGATAGCCCGGCGCGCGATCAGATGACCTTCTTGCGTAGCCAGGCCGCCAAGGCCTCGCCCAGGATGACCAGCACGATGATCGCCAGCAGGATGGTGGCGACGGTCTGCCAGGCCAGGGTGTCGATGGCGCCCTGGAGAATCACGCCGATGCCGCCGGCGCCGACCAGACCTAGCACGGTCGACTCGCGCAGGTTGATGTCCCAGCGCAGGATGCCGACCGCGAAAAACGTCGGCATGACCTGCGGCACGATGGCGTAGAGCACTACCTTGGCCCGCGACGCGCCGGTCGCTTCCAGCGCCTCTACCGGGCGACGGTCGATCTCCTCGATCGCCTCGCCCAGCAGCTTGCCGAGAAAGCCGATCGACCGGAACATGATCGCGATGATCCCGGCCAGCACGCCGGGGCCGAAGATCGCCACGAACAGCAGCGCCCAGATCAGCGTGTTGACCGACCGGCTCGAGACCAGAATGAAACGGCCCAGCCACAGCGTGAAACGGTTGGGCGTCGTGTTCTGGGCCGCGATGTAGGCGATCGGCAGCGACATGAACACGGCGACGAAGGTGGCGATCGTGGCGATGTTGAGCGTCTCGACCAGCGCCCAAAGAATGGCATGCAGGTTGCTCACGTCCGGCGGCACCATGCGGCCGAACAGGTCGCCGACCTGGGCGGGAGCATCCCACACCCAAGGCCAGATGATATCGATGCTCTCCACTGCCCAGACTACGGCGGCAACCACCGCCAACAGCGTGACGAAGCGCTTCCAGCGTTGTTGCGGGGTATAGCGCGCCCAGGTGCGTTCGGCAACGGTCGGGGTCGTTCGCATGGTCATCCGATGTTCCTCCTGATCCGACCGCTGACCGCTTCACTGACCAGAATCACGCCGATGATCACCATCGTGATCGCCAGCGCAAAGTCGTAATCGTAGCGGCCGAAGGCATTCATCAGCGTGGAGCCGATACCACCGGCGCCGACGATGCCGACCACTGCCGAGGCGCGCAGATTGCTGTCGAGCTGATAGATGCCGAGGCCGATCTGGCGCGGCATGATCTGCGGCAGCACGGCGAACTGCAGCACGCTGATATAGGGTGTGCCGCTGGCGCGCAGCGCTTCCACCTGCCCCCAGTCGATCTCCTCGATGCGCTCCGCCAGCATCTTGGCGACGAAGCCGATCGAGTAGAGCGTCAGGGTCAGAATGCCGGCCACCGGGCCGAAGCCGACCGCCTTGACGAACAGGATCGCCACGATCACCGGGTGAAAGCTGCGTGCCACGATGATGATCGCCCGGCCCAGCAGATAGATCGGCTTGGCGGCGATGTTGCGCGCCGCCATGAACGCGATGGGCACGCTCAGCGCGAGGCCCAGCAGCGTCGCCAGAATGGCGATCTGCAAGCTTTCGAGAAAGCCGTCGATCAACAGCTCGTAACGGTCGAAGTTGGGCGGGAAGGCACCGGAAAAAATCCGCGCGGCACGGGTCATGCCCTGGCTGATGCGATCGAGATCGAATGGCAGGATCGAGATCGCCCATACGGCATAGATCGCGACACCGATGACCAGCCCCCAGCGCAGCAGCGGGTTGGCGATGAACGGCGGCTTGCGCCAGTGTCGGCGCGATGACGGGGCTCCCCGTTCGGCGCTCGTGCTCATGACGTGACCGCCCGAGTCTGCGCCGGGCCAGCGTCGGCTTGCTGGCGCTCCTCGCCCGGCGTGCCGCTGTAGACGGCATCCATCGCTTCCTGATCCAGATCGGCCGGGACGCCGTCGAAGATCAGCTTGCCGAAGCGCATGCCGACGATACGCTGGGTGTACTCCCGCGCCTCGGCTACGTTATGGATATTGATCAGCACCGGTAGCGACAGCTCCTGGGACAGGTTCTGCAGAAGCTCCATGATCTGGCGCGAGCTGACCGGGTCCAGCGATGCGGTGGGTTCGTCGGCCAGCAGAATTTCCGGTTGCTGCATCAGCGCACGCACCACACCGACACGCTGGCGTTCGCCGCCGGAAAGCGCGTCGGCGCGCTTGTTGGCGTAATGTGCGATGCCGACGCGCTCCATCAGGTGATAGGCGCGTTCGATATCCTCCGCCGGATACTTGCGCAGCGCCGCGCGCCAGTAGGGAATGTAGCCCAGGCGCCCGCACTGGACGTTCTCCATCACCGTCAGCCGGTCCACCAGATTGAAGCCCTGGAAGATCATCCCGATCCTCCGACGTGCCTTGCGCAGCTCTTCCCGTCCGAGATGCGTGAGTTCCAGGCCGTTGAGCTCGATGCTGCCTTCCGTAGGCTCCACCAGCCGGTTGATGCAGCGCAGCAGGGTGCTCTTGCCCGCCCCGGAAGCCCCGATGATCGACACTACCGATTCGCCGGGAACGTCGAGATCGAGCCCGCGCAGCACCGGTTCGCCATGGCCGTACCGTTTGACCAGATTCTGAATGCGCAGCATGGAAGATCCTCTTCTGACGGCGCCATCGCCTTTCATGGCGGGCGGCGCCGTCTGGCGTTGGCAGGCTTATTCGACGTTTTCCTGGGAGTAGACGACGCCGTTGGCATCCTGGATGTCGCGGATCACTTCCCAATCTTCCTGATAGGTGACCGGCACGAACTTGGTCACGCCGTCGAATTCCTCGCCCAGCTCGGTCCCTTTCATGTCGAAGCTGAAGAAGGCCTTCTTGATCTTGTCGATCAGTTCGGGCTTGAGATTGTGGGCATAGGTGTAGGAGGTGGTGGGGAAGCGCTTGGATTCGAACACGATCTTGACCTCTTCCGGGTCGTAGAGCCCGCGCTCGGCCATGCGATCGACCACTTCGGAGGCGACCGGCGCGGCGTCGTAGTCACCCGCGACCACGCCCAGCATCGATTGGTCGTGGGAGCCCGAGTAGACCACTTCGTAATCCTCGTCCGGGGTGATGCCCTGCTTGGGGAACAGCGCGCGAGGCGCCAGATTGCCGGAGTTGGAAGTGGGCGAAGTGTGGGCCACGCGCTTGCCCTTGAGATCGCTCAGCTCGTCGATGCCGCTGTCCTTACGAGTGTAGACCTGCAGGGTGTAGCCGAATTCGCCGTCGTCGCTGCCCATGATCGCGAAAGGCACGGCACCGGCCAGATTGACCGCGAACGGCGTCGGCCCGGTGGAGAAGCCGGCGACCTGAATGCGGCCGCTGCGCATCGCCTCTATTTCTGCCGCATTGGATTGCACGGCATAGAAACGCACGTCCTTGCCGGTCACGTCGCGCAGATGCTCGATGAACGGTTCCCAGATATCGGCATAGATTGCCGGATCCTCGACCGGGGTGTAGGCGAAGACCAGCGGATCGGGGTCGAGATATTGGGATTCGTCGGTCGGTGCGTCGGCGACCAGATCGCCATTGGCGTCGCAGTACATCGGCGCCAGATCGCCGCGCTGTGGGCATTCTTCGGCGGCCTGGGCCGTGAAGGCAAGGCCGCAGCCGAGCGTCAGCGTGGTCAAGAGCGAGAGGGGCAGGCGTAGCGAGCGAGACTGGGATCGTTTGAGGCGTCGTAGCATGGCGAAATCTCCTGAGACGGAGGTTGTTATAAGCGACACCGACCGCGCGATTTTGTATGTCTCGTTAGGCCGCGTTCAGTGTCATGGTTTTGTCACAGTGTGGGCAAAATCTGCCAAAAAGCGCATTCGACTTTCGCTAATAACGGCATTGATGTTCGTTTCCGAGCAAAGAACGGCAAGGATGTTGTTTTTTTCCAAATATATATTGCTCGCTTGCGCTGATTTTCATACCAGCCTGCCCGGCGTTGGCCTGCTGATTCATGCGCCTCTCCGGTCGATGCCTAAAATCTCGGTCGATGCGGTCGATAGTAGTGGCAACGTACTCAGGATTTAGGCATTTCATGCGCGTACTCACCGAACCGCCAATGGCTCGCAAAGCGCTCGACGAACCGTAAAAAGGAACGCAGGACATGCCCCTATTTCGTTCGCCGCACCACCATGAAGCCGTGCTCGATGCGATTCATCGCGCCATGGCGGTCATCGAGTTCTCCCTCGACGGCACCATCCTTTCCGCCAACACCAATTTTCTCGACATCACCGGCTTCCATGCCGATGACTTGATCGGCCAGCACCATCGCCGACTCTGCGATCCCGAGCTGATCGCGAGCCGGGAGTACGCGGCCTTCTGGGAGCGACTGCGTCAGGGCGAGTTCATCGCCGGGCGCTTCAAGCGCAGAACCTGCGATGGCCGCGCGCTGTGGCTGGAGGCCTCCTACAATCCGGTCATCGATCGCTATGGCAAGGTCATCCGGGTGGTCAAGACGGCGATCGACATTACCGCGCGGGTACGTGACGAGCAGGACATGCACAGCCGGCTCAGCGCCATCGACCGGTCCATGGCGGTCATCGAGTTCACCCCGGACGGGTACATCCTCAACGCCAACGCCAATTTGTTGAGCACGGTGGGCTACGCGCTCGATGAAATCCAGGGGAAGCATCATCGAATCTTCTGTGAGCGCGACTATGCCGCCAGCCAGGCGTACCGCGACTTCTGGACCCACCTGAACGCCGGCGAATTCATGTCGGGACAGTTCAAGCGACTCGACAAGCAAGGCCGGACGCTGTGGCTCGAAGCGAGCTACAACCCGGTCTTCGATGCAGAGGGGCGGCTCTACAAGGTGGTCAAGTTCGCCACCAATATCACCGACCGCGTGACACGTGAAAACGAAAGCACCCGGATGGCCTATCGCATCTCGTCGAATACGGAAACTTCCGCCAACGACGGCTCTCGCATCATCAACGAGACCATCACTGAAATTCGTCGTATCGCCAGTCAGGTCGCGACCACGTCGCAGCAGCTCGATACCCTGGCGCAGCGCTCGACCGACATCAATGCGGTGATCGAAACCATTCGCGAGATCGCCGAGCAGACCAACCTGCTGGCACTCAACGCCGCCATCGAAGCGGCCCGCGCCGGTGAACATGGTCGTGGTTTCGCGGTGGTGTCCCACGAAGTACGCCAGCTGTCGATACGCACCTCGCAAGCCACCCGCGACATTGCCGCCACCATCGCCAGCCTGCGCAACCTCACCCAGGAGGTGAGCGGCGGCATGCAGGCCTGTCTAGGCAGCGTGGAAAACGGCGTTCGCATGGCGGGTGAGGCGGGCAATGCCATCGACAGGATTCGCGCCGGAGCCAACGACGTCGTCAGTGCCATCGCCCACGTTGCCTCGACGCTGCACGACCTCGAAGCCTCCAAAGGTCCGGCGTCCGCGCCGACCACCGCGCGCGCCTGAGATATCCGCTCACTGCCGTTTCGCACCGGCCTGTAGGAGCAAATGGTTGGCCCCGCTCGAATCGGCGGGTATTGCTCGCGGCTGCCGGTCGGGGATAGGCATTGCCAAACAATTATTAGCCAGCTACATTTTTGCCATCATTCATCCCAGGAAGCGCATTCATGGCATCCCCCAAGCTTTTCACGCCGCTCACGCTCGGCGAGCTGGAACTTCCCAATCGCATCGTCATCTCGCCAATGTGCCAGTACTCCGCCGATACGCATGGCAACATGACCAGCTGGCATACCATCCACCTCGGCAACCTGGCGCTCTCCGGCGCCGGGCTGTTGATCATCGAGGCCTCGGCGGTCGCGCCGGAAGGGCGGATCACGCCGGGCGACGTGGGTCTCTATTCGGACGACAACGAGCAGGCGATGGCGCGCATGCTCGAGTCCGTGCGCGCCCATTCGCCGATGCCGATCGGTATCCAGCTCGGCCATGCCGGCCGCAAGGCCTCCTGCCAGGCGCCGTGGGAAGGCGGGGCGCAACTGGGGCTCGACGAGGGCGGTTGGGAAACGGTGGCGCCGTCCGCCGTGCCCTATTCGGAAGGCCAGCGTCCGCCGCAGGCGATGAGCCTCGATGATATCGAACGGCTCAAGGCGGATTTCGTCGCCGCGGCCAGGCGCGCCGGCCGTCTCGGCTTCGAACTGATCGAGCTGCACGCGGCTCACGGTTACCTGTTGCACGAGTTCCTGTCGCCGATCTCCAACCAGCGAGACGACGAATACGGCGGCAGCCTGGAAAACCGCATGCGGTTGATTCTCGAGATCTTCGATGCCGTTCGCGAGGTATTTCCGAGCGAGAAGCCGGTGGGCATTCGCATCTCGGGCAGCGACTGGGTCGAAGGCGGCTGGGATCTGGAGCAGAGCGTCGCGCTGGCGCGAGCGCTTGATGCCCGCGGCTGCAGCTTCATCGACTGCTCCGGCGGCGGCCTCGATCCGCGCCAGGCGCTCGACGTCGGTCCCAACTATCAGGTGCCGTTCGCGCGCCGCATGAAGCAGGAAGTCGCCATGCCGGTGATCGCGGTCGGCCTGATCACCGAGCCGGAGCAGGCCGAAGGCATCGTCTTCAGCGGCGAGGCGGACGCCGTCGCCCTGGCACGCGGCATTCTCTTCGATCCGCGCTGGCCGTGGCACGCCGCCGCCAGGCTCGGCGCCAGCGTGCACGCGCCGAAGCAGTACCTGCGCAGCCAGCCGCATACGCTGAAGAACCTGTTCGACGCCTGAGCGTCATTCACGGGCGCATCACTCGCGGGAGTATCATTGGCGGGGAGGCGAAGCGGCAGCGGCGTCGTCATCAGATGGCCTGAGCGCTTCGATCGCTTGCCTCGCGTCCTCCAGGCTGGTCGGATCGTCGATGGTCGAGGGCGTATCGAACGCCTCGCCATCGGCGATATGGCGCAACGCCTTGCGCAGGATCTTGCCCGAGCGGGTCTTGGGCAGGCGCTCGACCACCAACACCTGCTTGAAGCAGGCCACCGGGCCGATACGTTCTCGCACCAGTGCGACCAGCTCTTGCTCCAGCGTCGTCGTGTCGCCTTCGAAATCCGCCCTGGGAATGACCATTCCCAGCGGCAGTTGCCCCTTCAATGGATCCTGGGTGCCGATCACCGCGCACTCCGCCACCGCCGGATGCGAGCCGAGAACCTCTTCCATTTCCCCGGTAGAGAGCCGATGTCCGGCGACGTTGATCACATCGTCGGTACGTCCCATCACGAACAGATAGCCATCCTCGTCGAAGTAACCGCTGTCTCCGCTGAGGTAGTAGCCGGGGTGCGCCTTCATGTACGCCTGCGCCATGCGTTCGGGATCGCCCCAGATGCCGCTCAGACAGCCCGGCGGCAGAGGGTGCTTGATCACGACGCTGCCGTGGGTAAGGGCGGGAACCTCTTCGCCCCGGCGATCGAGAATGCGCACGTCATAGCCCGGCACCGGCATGGTGGCCGAACCCGCCTTGGTCGGCATCGGCGTGAGTCCGAGCGGATTGGCGGCGATCGGCCAGCCGGTTTCGGTCTGCCACCAGTGATCGATCACCGGCACTTGGAGGTGCGACTTCAGCCAGTGATAGGTCGGTGGATCGAGACGTTCGCCAGCGAGAAACAGCGATCGCAGACTGGTGATGTCGTACTCCGCCAGCAGCCGCGCATCGGGATCTTCCTTTCTCACCGCGCGGAAGGCGGTGGGCGCGGTAAAGAAGCTCTTCACGTTGTATTCCGAGATCAGCCGCCAGAAGGCGCCGGCATCGGGCGTGCGTACCGGCTTGCCTTCGTAGACGACGCTGCTGCAGCCAGCGAGCAGCGGAGCGTAGACGATGTAGGAGTGCCCCACGACCCAGCCCACGTCCGAAGCGGAGAAGAACACCTCGCCCGGCGCCATCGCGTAGATCGCTTCCATCGAGTAATGCAGCGCCACGGCATAGCCGCCGGTATCGCGTACCACGCCCTTGGGTTTGCCCGTGGTGCCGGAGGTATAGAGGATATAGAGCGGATCGGTGGCCGCGACTGCCACACAGTCCACCGGCCTGGCCGATGCCATCGACTCCTCCCAGTCGTGGTCACCGGGGCCGAGCTCGGCGCGCACGGCGTCACGCTGCAGATAGAGGCAGCCTGACGGTGCATGGGCGCTGTGGCGGAGTGCGTCCGCCACGATCGGCTGATAAGGCACCACACGATCCACTTCGACACCGCAGGAAGCGCTGATCACCAGCTTGGGTCGCGCGTCGTCGATGCGCAGGGCCAGCTCGCGCGAGGAGAAACCCCCGAACACGACCGAATGGATGGCGCCGAGCCGGGCGCAGGCATACATCGCGATCAGTGCCTCCGGCACCATCGGCATGTAGATCACCACCCGGTCGCCTTGGGTCACGCCAAGTTTTTGCAACGCACCGGCGCACAGCGCGACCTGGTCGCGCATCTCGCGGTAGGTCAGTTGCCGTTTGCCACGCGTCACCGGCGAGTCCCAGTAGATCGCGACCTGATCGCCTCGCCCCTGATCGACATGATGATCGAGGGCGGCATGGCAAAGGTTGAGCTCTCCGTCGGCGAACCAGCGGGCATGTCCTCCGTCGCCGGTGGTGAGTGCCTGGGTCGGAGGCCGGAACCAGGGGATACGCGCCGCCTGATGCATCCAGAAGGCGTTGGGGTCATCGAGCGAGCGGCGATAGTCGTCTTGATAGCGGTTCATGCAAACCCCCGGAGGCAGTGATCGTTCCTCCACCACGGGGAGGCGTCAATGACACTCTAGGGCCGAAGCGAAGCTTTCAGACTTCAACCATCGGCTAATTTCGACGAATGGATGCGTAACGAGGCTCTCCGGCGGAGGAAGATTCTGCTCACACCGTGTCCTCGATCCGCCAGTTGACCGGCACTTCGGCAATGCTGGCCGACGGCGGCAGTTCCAGCAGCAGGCGAACGATGCGTGCGACGTCCTCGGGCTGAGTGACCTCCTCGGCGTCGACATCGGCACCCGCCGCCATGTCGGTGGCGACGAAGCCGGGGCAGATCGCGGTGGCGCGCACGCGGGTCTCGGCACTACAGTGGCGCAGGCCGTGAACGAACGCCTGCGCCGCGAACTTGCTCATGGCGTAAAGCCCCGACCCCGGCGAGCGCACCCGCTTGCCCGAGAGCGACACGATCGACACCACCTTGCCCTGCCGGGCGTCGACCAGATGCGGCCAGGCCTGCTGGGTCAGCAGCATGGGCGCCTTGGCGTTGACCGCCATGACCCGGTCGAATTCGTCGCCGTCCGCTTCCAGCACCGAAGCGCGGCTGAGCACGCCGGCGTTGTTGACCAGTGCATCGATACCGCCGAACACGCGTACCGTCTCCTCGACCCAGGATCGGGCGCTCTGCGAATCCAGCGCATCGTAGTGGCAGACCAGCCAGTCATTGCGCTCCGGGCGTTCGGCGGGCTCGGTCCGACAACCGAGGCTGACGCGCCAGCCGGCGGCGTGAAGAGTCTCGGCGATGGCGGCACCGATGCCGCGATTGGCACCGCTGACCATGACCACGGGGGCGTCGTTGGACATCTCTGGTTCCTCGAGTGGAGACGGAAGGTGGCGGGCCGAGTGACAGGCCGCCGACTTCCCGGTCAGCCTAGCGGGGCGTTGCCCATCCCGCGAGCGAAGCCGCCAGCGCGTCGCTCAGTCTGTCCACGTGTTCCCGGGCGAATACCAGCGGTGGGCGGATCTTGAGCACGTTGCCGTAGGGGCCGGTGGCGCTGATCAGCACACGGCGCTCGCGCAGCAGGGTGGCGGGGCTTCCGCTCATTCTGACGGAGTCGGAATGGCGCGAAGGGCAACTGGTCCGAGCCCTCGAACCGGTCCGGGATATTCCCGTCGAGATTCACACGACCCGCGCCAGGACTTCGCTGCCGGCTTTTGCCGAGGCGTTCTGGCAGCGCCTGACGACGTTGTCTTCGACCGTCACGCTGCGTTCGAGCTTCCCTGAGCCGGATGCTCCGACGCCGGCCCCGTTACTCGCCTCCGATCCGTTCCAGCAACGCCATCTGCGCAGCGGGAATCTCCAGCGTCGCCGCCTCGATGTTCTCGCGCAGATGCTCGGGCGATGAGGTGCCGGGGATCAACAGGATATTGGGCGAGCGCTTGAGCAGCCACGCCAGCGCCACCTGCATCGGGGTCGCGTCGAGGGTCTGCGCCACCTCGGACAGTGTTTCCGACTGCAGGGGCGTGAACCCGCCCAGCGGGAAGAACGGCACGTAGGGAATGCCCTCCGCGGCCAATTGATCGATCAACGCATCATCGGCGCGATTGGCTAGGTTGTATTGATTCTGCACGCAGACGATGGGCACGATCTTCTGGCCATCGGCGACCTGCGTGGCGGTGACATTGCTCAGCCCGATGTGCTTGATCAGACCTCGTTCCCTGAGTTCGGCGAGCGTCGTCAGCGGCGCCTCCAGCGAGCCTTCCGCCGGCCCGTGGACGTCCAGCATGCTGCGCAGGTTGACAACTTCCATCTGTTCCAGCCCCAGATTGCGGAGGTTGTCTTCTACCGCCCGGGTCAGCTCGGCTGGCGAGAGCGCGGGCAGCCAGGCGCCGGTCTCGTCGCGTCGGGCGCTGACCTTGGTGACGATGCAGAGTTCGTCGGGATAGGGATACAGCGCCTGCTTGATGAGCTGGTTGGTAACGTGCGGACCGTAGAAATCCGAGGTATCGATATGGTCGATGCCGGCGGCGAGCACGTCCTTGAGCACCTGAATGGCGCGTGCTGGATCCTTGGGCGGACCGAACACGCCGGGGCCGGCGAGCTGCATCGCGCCGTAGCCCAGGCGCTTGACCCGACGATCGCCGAGGGCATATGTACCGGCCTTGTCGATGAGAGACATGGTTCACTCCTGTATCGAATAACGAATGGTGGACACTCTTGTGAGTCCCGCATGGTAGGCCTGCCGATGCTGTGCGACTATGCCGATCGATCCAGACAGGCCGCCCGGCTGCCCCAAAATCGAAAAAGTGGAACAGGCGCTGGATGCGATCGACGAGTTTCGAGGCCTTGCCGGCTGTCATGATCGGTCTGTCACCTGGCAGGCGCTGGGCTACTTTCTGCCGCTGTTCGCACTGGATACGGTTAGGGCCGAAATGCCTTACCCCGCGTCCGCTTCTCTTCTCGCCGTACGCCGGTTGGAAACGACGAAGGCAATGCCGAAGACGATCGAGAACAGCAGCACGATGGTCGGAGCCGGCGCGCTGTCGATGAAGAACGAGAGATAGACGCCGAGAAAGGCGATGACTGCGGACAGCGTCACCGAGAGCAGCAGCATGGTGGCGAAGCGTCGGGCCAGCAGGAAGGCGATGGCGCCGGGCGCGATCAGTAGCGCGATGGCGAGGATGATCCCGGCGGCTTTCAGGGCGCCGACGATGGTCAGCGAGATCAGGCAGAGCAGGCCGTAGTGCAGTGCCCGGGTTCGCAGGCCCACCGCCCGGGCCTGGGTCGGGTCGAAGGCGTGGAGCAGGAAGTCCTTCCATTTCAGGCCGATGACGCCGACGGTGACCAGGGCGATCAGCGCCGATTCCAGAATGTCGCGCCAGCCGACCCCGAGGATGTCGCCGAACAGAATGTGGTCGAGATGCACCGTCGTCTGGATCTTGACGTAGAGCACCAGGCCGGCGCCGAACATGCCGGCGTAGACGATGCCCATCACCGTGTCCTGCTTGATCCGGCTGTTCTCCTCGAGGAAGCCGGTCGCGACGGC
Source organism: Salinicola sp. MIT1003 (assembly GCF_001858555.1). Taxonomy (NCBI): domain Bacteria; kingdom Pseudomonadati; phylum Pseudomonadota; class Gammaproteobacteria; order Oceanospirillales; family Halomonadaceae; genus Salinicola; species Salinicola sp. MIT1003. The sequence continues at coordinate 125,706 of NZ_MCAP01000011.1, read as the reverse complement.
GCAGAACATGCCGGCGACGAAGGCGCCGATGGCGTAGGGAATGCCGACGAGATAGGCAATCACCACGCCCGGGAAGACGGCATGGGAGATGGCATCCCCCATCAGCGACCAGCCCTTGAGCACCAAAAAGCAGGAGAGCAGGGCCATCGGCACGGTGACCAGCACGGCGATGATCATGGCGTTGATCATGAAACCGAACTGGAACGGCATCAGCAGCGTATCGAGCCAGCTCATGGACGCGGCTCCTCGTCGGGTTCTTGCGATTCTGATAGAGGCGCTGACGATAGCGGTTGGCGTGCTGGCTCACGAGCCAGCGACGCCGCGGCACGACGTCTTGCCGCCAGCATCCCGTGCTTGGGCGCGAACACGAACGCCATGAGGAAGATCGTCGTCTGCAGCACCACGATGATGCCGCCGGTGGCGCCGTCGAGGAAGTAACTGGCGTAGGCGCCGACGAAGCTGGTCAGCGTGCCGATCGCCACCGCGATGATCAGCAGCCGCGGGAAGCGGTCACTCAGCAGGTAGGCCGTGGCCCCCGGGGTGATGACCATGCAGATCACCAGAAACGCGCCCACCGTCTGCAGTGCCGCGACGGTCGATGCCGCCAGCAGGGTGAAGAACAGGATCTTGAGCGCGGTGGGATTGAGCCCGATCGAGCGGGCGTGGCTCTCGTCGAAGAACGTCACCATCAGATCCTTCCACTTGGCCAGCAGGATGACCAGCGACACCACGCCGATCGCCACCAGCTGCAGCGTGTCGGCGGGCGTGATTGCCAGGATGTTGCCGAGCACGATGGTCTGGATGTTCACCGAGGTCGGCGACAGCGACACCATGAACAGCCCCAGGCCGAAGAACGAGCTGAAGATCAGCCCGATGATGACGTCCTCTTTCAGCTTGCTGCGCTGATTGAGAAACAGCATCGCCGCCGAGGCGAGCCCGCCGGCAAGGAAGGCGCCGAGAGAAAACGGCAGCCCCAGCATGTAGGCACCGGCGACACCGGGCACGATCGAATGCGATAGCGCATCGCCGATCAGCGACCAGCCCTTGAGCATCAGGTAGCAGGAGAGAAACGCGCAGACGCCGCCGACCAGCGCCGACACCCACATGGCGTTGCGCATGTAGCCATAGCCGAAGGGTTCGACTAGCTGGCCGAGCGGCTCCAGCAGCAGGTCGGCTGACATGAGCAGGGCCTCCATCAGCCGGGATCTCCCTCGCCGCCTTGACGCCGCGCGGCGATGCCGTTCTGCAGCACCAGCGGCCGCTCGTCATCGGTGAACACGCCCACGGCGTGGGGTGGCGCGCCGGCCGGCTGGGACTGATCGAGCACGAAATGGCGCAGCACGCCGCCGAAGGCACGTTCCAGGTTACGCTGGGTGAAGATCTCGTCGGTGGGGCCGTAGGCGAGTACCGTGCCCTTGATCATCACCGTCCGGTCGCAGAACTCCGGCACCGAGCCGAGATTGTGGGTCGAGACCAGCATCACCCGGCCTTCGGCGCGCAGCTCGCGCAGCAGCTGAATGATCTGGTCTTCGGTCTGGACGTCGACCCCAGTGAACGGCTCGTCGAGCAGGATCACCCGGCTATCCTGGGCCAGCGCGCGGGCCAGGAAAACGCGCTTCTTCTGGCCGCCGGAGAGCTCGCCGATCTGGCGCTGACGGAACTCGCTCATGTTGACGCGTGCCAGCGCGGTGGTGACCGCCTCGTGGTCGGCGCGTTTGGGGATCCGCAGCATTCCCATGTGGCCGTAGCGCCCCATCATCACCACGTCCTCGACCAGCACCGGGAAGTTCCAATCGACCTCTTCCGACTGCGGCACGTAGGCGATCAGGTTGCGCTTGAGCGCTTCGCGCGCTGGCAGGCCCAGCACGCGTATCTCGCCCCGGGCCAGACGCACGAAACCCATGATCGCCTTGAACAGCGTCGACTTGCCGGAACCGTTCACGCCCACCAGCGCGGTGATCGTGCCGGTGGGAATCTCGAAGCTGGTATCGCGCAGCGCGGTATGACCGTTGCGGTAGGTCACGGCGGCATCGACGACTCGGAGTCCGGCGCCGGCCTTTTCACGATCGACGGATGTCTGCTCGGGACCGGCGAATGTCGTCCCGGCCATCGTGCCGGCATGCCTCGTCATGATGAAGCCCCTCGGGTCAGGCCTTTCACGATCGTCTCCGAAGTGACGCGCAGCAGGTCGATATAGGTCGGCACCGGGCCGTTGGGTTCGCTGAGGGAGTCGACGTAGAGCACGCCGCCATAACGGGTGCCGGTCTCGCGGGCGACCTGCTGCGCCGGCTTGTCGGAGACGGTGCTCTCGCTGAAGATCGCCGGAATATCGTTGGCGCGGATCACATCGATGACCTTGCGAACCTGCTGTGGCGTGCCCTGCTGATCGGCGTTGATCGGCCACAGATAGCGCTCTTTCAGGTCGAAATCCCGCGCCAGATAGGAGAACGCGCCTTCGCTCGTCACCAGCCAGCGATCCTCCTCGGGGATCTGCGCCAGCGACTCGCGGATGGGCGCGACGGCGGCTTCGATCCGCTGTTTGTAGCGCTCGGCGTTGTTGCGGTAGATCTCGGCATTGGCGGGGTCGTGCTCGACGAACGCATCGCGGATGTTGTCGACATAGATCAACGCGCTCGTCGGCGACATCCACGCATGCGGGTTGGGCTTGCCGTCATACGGACCCTCGGCGATGCCGATCGGCTCGATTCCCTTCGATACCACCACGCTCGGCACGTCCTCCAGGTTGTGGAAGAAGCGTTCGAACCAGCGTTCCAGATCGAGCCCGTTCCACAGGATCATGTCCGCATCCTGGGCGCGGAGGATGTCGCGCGGCGTCGGCGCGTAATTGTGGATCTCCGCGCCCGGCCGCGTGATCGACTCGACGATGGCCGCGTCTCCGGCCACGTTCTGCGCCATATCCGCGATTACCGTAAAGGTGGTCACGGCCTTGAACTTGTCCTGGCCCACGTCTTGCCCGGTGTCCTGCGCGCTGGCGGGCAGCGACATCGACAGCAACGCCAGCGCAGCGGTCGCCAGGCGCATCCAGCGGCGGTGCATCAGCCTCGGCATATGATTTTCCTCGATCGACAGGAAACGGCGGCAGAGCCGCGGGTTAGATAATCGTCCGCTATTCCCGTTGCTTCGATAGCGAACCGTTAGCACGATTGCATTTTATACCTCGGTTAAACAGTATTCCCTTGGTTTCGATGTATAGCACTGGTTGATTCGGCTGTGAAGTCGAGCAAAGGCGACAAACGCAAAGGACAGACGCGAAGAGAAGAAGAGGCGAGACAAGGAGCGGGGCGGGGAAAGTCATCAAGCCGGCACGGAGCCGGTAAAGGAAGAGCCGGTAAAAACATAGAAGCGCGCGCTGAGCGACGCATGCCTGCGGGAATCGAAACTCAGAGCTGTGCCAGCAGCTGCCGGCAATCCTGATGATGCCAATCGGCGAGTGCCGGCCAGCGGTTCTCCGCCACGTTGACCAGAATCGTGCGGGTACCGGCGGCCCGACCACATTCGAGATCCAGCCGGCTGTCGCCCACCATCACCACCTGCGAGGGCGCCACTTGCCAGCGGCGGATGAAATGATCGAGCCCGCCGGCGTGCGGCTTGGGCGGCGCCTCGTCGCGACCGAGCACCTCGTCGGCGGCAAAGCAGCCGTCCAGACCGATCGCTTCCAGCGTGATGTGCGCCAGCTCCTTGGCGTTGCGGGTCAGAATGCCGAGGCGGCAGCCGCGCTCGCAGAGCGCCTGAACCAGTTCGACCGCCCCGGTCGCGGCAGTCGAACGCATGGCGAGTTCCCGTTCGTGCTCGAGCAGCCAGGCGTGCTTGGCGTCGCGCTCGGCGGCGGGCAGCGTCTCCAGGTGATGCAGGATATCGGCGCCATCCGGGATCTCCAGCTTGCGCCGGATCGCCGGGAAGTCATGCACGCCGACGGTCAGCGTGCCATCCATGTCGAAGACCCAGTGGGTCAGGCGAGCAAGGTTGACGCTGGGGGAATTTGCATCCGTGGCGTTCGATAGCGTCATGGCAGCCTCTTCTGATGAGGGATCGATCGTGCCCATCTTCGCATGCCGAAGCCGGTCTGCGTCGAATGTGTTCGAATACTGGGGGTTCTCATGTTCCGTATTCGCGCCGACGCTCACGTTCCCGGCAAGCCGTGGCCCGAGCTATATGTGGTAGCAGCGAGTGCTATCATTGATATCATCCATGGGAGGTCTCATGGCATCGATCACTATCCGTAACCTGGACGAGCAATTGAAGGCTCAGCTCCGCATGCAGGCGGCCAGCCATGGTCGTTCCATGGAAGAAGAGGCGCGTATCATTCGGCGTGGTGCCCTGAGTCGAGCGCCACAGGAAGGCCTGGGAAGCCGTATACGGAGGCGGTTTGGCGAAGCGAAGGGCGTCGAACTGGAATTGCCGAACCGGTCCGACAGACCGCGCGACCCAGGACTCGACACATGATCCTGCTGGATACCAACGTGCTCTCCGAGCTGATGCGGCCCGCGCCGGACTTGCGGGTCGTCGAGTGGCTGGATCGCTAGAACGCGGACGCGGTGACGATCTGCTCGATCACCGTCGCGGAAATCCTCTACGGTATCGAACGGTTGCCCGAAGGCAGGCGCAAGCGTGATTTCTCGGCAATGGCGGCGGCCATGTTCGAGGAAGATTTCGCCGACCGTATTCTTCCGTTCGATAGCGGGTCGTGGCTTACGAGCGGCCATTGCGATAGCGCATGGGCGCTGGTGCGATTCGGTTGCCCGAAGTCACCGCACTCAGGGCTTCTCTCTCCCGAAACATCTCCACTATCCGCTGCTGGGCGATGCCGATGGCGCGACTGGACGAAGATCGATTACCGGCGAGCCTGGTGGATCGCCACGCGGGTTATTGAGTTCGAGATGGATGGCGGAACAACAAGGACAACATCGATGAAGACATTCTTTCACGACGATCAACTGTTGCACCAACCGCAGATCTATTTCTCGCGCGGCAAGATGCGCAAGCCCCAGGAAGTGCGCGACCGCGCCGAACATTTGCTGGCGGCGGCCAGGCGGCTCGGCTTCGAGACTCAGGCACCCAAGGACCACGGAGTCGCGCCGCTGCGGGCGGTGCATTCGCTGCCGTATCTGCGCTTTCTCGAGAGCGCCTATCGGCGCTGGCACGATGTCAGCGAGAACGGGGGCGAAGATTGGGGCGAGGAGGTGATCTCCAGCATCTTCGTGCGTTCGCCCAACGCGCTGCGCGGAATCCTCGCTGAGGCCGCGCGCTATCTGGCGGATGGCAGCGCGCCGGTGGGCAAGCACACCTGGCAGGCCGCCTACTGGGCGGCACAGAGCGCGGTGGCCGGGGCCGAAACGCTGCTGGCGGGCGACCGCTTCGCCTATACGCTGTCGCGCCCGCCGGGGCACCACGCCGGCATCGACTCCGCCGGGGGCTTCTGCTTTCTCAACAACGCCGCCATTGCCGCGCAGCATCTGACCTCACGCTATCCGCGCGTCGTCGTGCTGGACACCGACATGCATCACGGTCAGGGCGTGCAGGAGATCTTCTACGAGCGCGATGACGTCATGTACATCTCGATCCATGGCGACACCACCAACTTCTACCCGGCGGTCACCGGCTTCGAGAACGAGCGCGGGCGCGGCGCGGGGCTGGGTTACAACCTCAATTTGCCGATGCCCCACGGCTCCCCGGAAGCGGTGTTCGTCGACCGCCTCGAAGAAGCCTGCCAGGCCATCCGCCTGTTCGAACCGGACGCGCTGGTACTGGCGCTGGGCTTCGATATCCACGAGAAGGACCCCCAGGCCAGGGTGTCGGTCTCCACGCCGGGCTTCGGCCAGCTTGGGCGCGAGATCTCCGGTCTCGGGTTACCAACGCTGATCGTGCAGGAGGGCGGCTACTACCTGGAAGGGCTCGAAGCCAACGCAGTGAGCTTCTTCGAGGGGTTGTTGGAGCGCTGACAGATTGGTTTCGTAAGATAGCCGCCTAGAGATTCTGCGCCCGGAAATCCCTCGATCGGTCGATCTCGTCGCCGGCGACCATGAAGCGGCCGTGGCCACGGTAGTGGAGCGTCCGGGGGAGTTCGATAGAGGTGTCGACGTGGGCCTTGACGATTTCCCAGATGAACAGCTCGTGGCGGTCGATCTGGCTGTCGTCGACCAGCCGGCATTCGAAGCTGGCATAGCACTCCGCCACCAGCGGCGCCGAGACGATTCCGCCTGAAACCGGTGTCAGCCCGAAGGCGTCGAACTTGTCGAGTTCATCGCCATCGCTGTTGCCCACGCCTACCACGGCATCGACGAGATCCAGCGTCGGCACGTTGATCGTGCATTCTCGGCTTTCCCGCACCAGCCGGTGGCTATAGTTGCCGGCGCTGATCAGGCAGCCGAAGTGGGCCGGCGAGAAGCCGAGCATCATGTGCCAGCCCATCACCATCAGATTGCGTTCGCCCTGCCACTGAGAACCGACCAGTACGATCGGCCCGGTTTCCAGGTGGCAGCGGCATTGATCCAGTGGGAATTCGGTTCTGTTTGGTCTCAAGAGTGGTGCCTTTTTGCCGATACGGTGGTTCCAGCATAGATCACCGGCGTCGATGTTCACCGGCATCTGTGATTACTGAAATCCGTGATCACTGACATCGATGACTCGTATATCGGCTATCGATGCCTTCAATTTTTCGTCACATTCGTGTGGTTCTATCCTAGCTGCCATCCCCCCGGACGACAGGCACCCCCGACTCAAGGAGAAGCAGCGTGAAGATTTCAGGGCGCATCAAGGCGTTGATCGTTATGGCAGTGGTTGTCTACGTGCTCGCGCACGTGGTGCGTGCCATGCTGATGACGCTGGTCCGCTCGAATGCGCTGCTTCATCCCTCGCGCCCATCGCCGAGAGTGTCGCGACCCACGTCCAGGCACGGCGAGCGTGATGATGTCGAAACGCTGAAGCAGTGCACGCGCTGCTGACGCACGCGATCTCGACACATCGGTATCCGCGAACCCGGCCGCTCAGGCCGGGTTCGTTTTTTTGTGTCATTAGTGGTGAGGTTTGACATCGCACGGCCACCATGTCGGCTATCATGAAAGCCAGCCGTAGCACTGCGTTCCGCCTACGGTGACGACGCCCCGACGCCAATGACAGGATTTCCATGCAACCCATCAAGACCGCCCTGATCGGCGCTGTCTTCTGTAGTGCGGCCGCCCAGGTCGCCGCGGCGGATAGCATCACCATAGGAACCAACAACTGGGCCGAGAACATCGCCGTCTCGCATCTGTGGCAGCTGCTGCTCGAAGAGCAAGGTATCGACGCCACGTTGAAAGAGGTATCCAAGCCGCTACTGTTCGGCGGGCTGGCGGAAGGCGACATCGACGTCTCCCTGGAATTCTGGCTGCCGAGCGACAACTCCTATTTGACCCCTTACAAGGACCGGATCGAGCTGCACGGCACCTGGTACGACGATGCGTTGGACGCGTTGGTGGTGCCGGCCTACATCGACGATATCGATACGGTGGCCGATCTCAAGGCGCATGCCGAAGCGTTCGAATATCAGGGGCAGCCGACGATCTTCGGGATCGAGCCGGGGTCGGCGATCTACGAGGAAACCGAGACGGCGATCGAGCAGTATTCGTTGCCTTTTCGTCAGTTGAGCAGTAGCGAAACGGCAATGCTGGCCCAGCTCGAGGAAGCTTGCCGCCGCAAGGAGCCGATCGCGCTGACGCTCTGGCAGCCGCATTGGGTCTTTGCGAAATACGACCTCAAGATTCTGGACGATCCCAAGGGCGCACTGGTTTCTGGCCAGCAGGTCAAATGGCTCGCCGAAAAAGGCTTCGATGAATCGCATCCGGGCGTCGCCGCGATGCTGGATGCCTGGCACATGACGCCGGAGCAGCTTTCCACGCTGATGTTGGAGATCGAAAAAAACGGCGATCCTGACCAAGGCGCTGCGCAATGGATCGACGACAATCGAGAGCTGGTCGACGGTTGGCTGGCGGCGGACGACGACGGTTGAGCGTCAGCTCACCTTCTTTCCACTCCATATTTCCACCATACCGCGCTCGTCATCAAAAACGCCCGCATTCCTCTCGAGGAATGCGGGCGTCGTCGCTTCTGCTTGGCATCGGCTGCGTCACTGACGCGATGCCGCCGCGGTCACTTGTTCGGCTGCTTGGTGACGCGCAGGTAAGGCTTCTTCTCGTCCCAGCCGTTAGGGAAGAGTTCCTTGGCCTTCTCGTTGTCGATCGAAGGCACGATGATCACGTCGTCGCCGTCCTGCCAGTTGACCGGCGTGGCGACCTTGTGGCTATCGGTCAGTTGCAGGCTGTCCAGCACGCGCAGGATCTCGGCGAAGTTGCGGCCGGTGCTGGGCGGATAGGTGATCGTCAGGCGCACCTTCCTGGCCGGGTCGATGATGAACACCGAGCGCACGGTATTGGTACCGCTGGCGTTGGGGTGAATCATGCCGTAGGCCTCGCTCACCGAGCGGTCGGCGTCGGCCAGCAGCGGGAAGTTGAGCCCGCAGCCCTGGGTTTCCTCGATGTCGCCGACCCAGCGGGTGTGATCGTCGAGCGGGTCGACGGAAAGGCCGATCGCCTTGGTGTTGCGACGCTCGAATTCCGGCTTGAGGCGCGAGACTTCCCCCAGCTCGGTGGTGCAGACCGGCGTGAAATCGGCCGGGTGAGAAAACAGAATGACCCAACTGTCGCCGGCCCACTCGTGGAAATTGATCGGGCCGTCGGTGCTTTCCTGGGTGAAATCGGGAGCGGTATCGCCAAGTTGCAAAGCCATGACTTTCTCCTGTTGCCGTTGACGGCTTCTGTGCGAAGCCTCGAGTCGAGTGCTTATCATGACGGGCGAGAGCAGTGTCGTGAAACAATCGATAGCACTAACGACATGCCAACGCTCGTGATGTGTGAGTGACCTACCTATAACGTGGTAGCCAAGGCCCGATATCTCAAGGGCGAGGCCGTTTTTCCCTTCGCCGTCGCGTTCGGGTCAATTCGCTGGCGCGGCCGCCCCCAGGTAGTGCTGGCGCCAGTAGCGAATATCCAGCGACGAAACGCTGACCGTGCGGCCGCTACCGGGAGCGTGGATCATCTGGCGATCGCCCATGTAGATGCCGACATGGGTCGCGCGATTGCCGGAGCCGAAGAACAGCAGGTCGCCGGGCCGGGCGACATCGATCTCGTCGAGGGCGTGGAACTGTTCGTTGGAGGTGCGTGGCAGCGAAATGCCGATCTTGCCGTAGGCCATCTGGACCAGGCCCGAGCAGTCGTAGCCACTGGGTGTGGTGCCGCCCCAGCGATAAGGCGTGCCGAGCGCCTCCTTGGCCGCCGACATCACCAGAATGCGATCAATGGAGAGGTTGTTGCCATCGATGGCCGGGCCATCGTCGCGGGTGACGATGGTCTTCTGCGAGCTGCAACCGGCGAGCAGCAGCAGGAACAGGCCGATGAACAGCAGGCGCGGATGGGAGAGCGTTGCCTGGCGATTTGATCGGGGCGAGGGAGTCTGCCGCGCCGCGGTGAATCGAGAGAAATGGTGGGGGGGGGTGCCTGTCGCCATGCCCGCGGGCCCTGTCTGCCGGTTTCAACCGAGTGTAGAGCAGGGGCCCGGTGCTGCAAAGTCGTCCGGTTCAGGCGTTTCGGTATGCGGTCGTCGTGGTTCTCTTCGAGCCGAGGGCGGGAACCGCGACGCTTGAGAGCGGCAGAGGTTGCCCCCACTGTCTGGTGTCGCCCATCGGCGTTTCGGCTGTCTGTCGATATCGTCATCCGGACCACAGGAGGATCCCATGTCCATTGCCGAAGACCAGGTTCCCGGCGTGCAAGCCGCCCCTACGGAAACGCGAGGCTTCGTGTTCAACCACACCATGTTGCGCGCCAAGGACCCCGAAGTTTCGCTTTCCTTCTACACGCGGGTGTTCGGCATGCGTCTGCTGCGCAAGCTCGACTTCCCCGAGATGCAGTTCACGCTCTATTTCCTGGCGCGTGTCGATGACGCCGACGCGATTCCCGAGGATGACGGCGAGCGCACCGCCTATACCTTCTCCCAGAAGGGCGTGCTGGAACTGACCCACAACTGGGGCAGCGAAGAGGATCCCGATCTTTCGTATCACGATGGCAACGCCGAGCCGCAGGGCTTCGGGCATATCTGCTTCTCGGTGCCGGATCTCGCGGCGGCGGAGCAGTGGTTCGATGCCAACGATGTCGAATTCAAGAAGCGTTCGGACCAGGGCAAGATGAAGAACGTGATCTTCGTCAAGGACCCCGACGGCTACTGGATCGAGGTCGTACAGCCCTCGTTGTCGAAAGGGCTGGGAGCCTAGTCGTTCGACGGCTCCTGCCGTCATCGCTTTTTTGTTCGAAGTAGCTCGAGACGCCTAGGGCACGTCCCCCGGCGTTTCCCCACCCGGCAGGGCATCGCTCGGGCGTTGGGGCGAGTCGCCTCGGGTCGAGGCATAAGGGGAGCGCCGCAGGCAGCTGGCATCGAGCTGGGCGAGCGTGGGCCGGCCGAGCTGGGCCATCAGGTTATGCAACTGATCCTTGAGCAGGTCTATGGCATGGGCCGCGCCGGCCTCTCCGCCCAGCGCGAGGCCGTAAAGGGTCGCGCGCCCGCACAGCACGCCCTCGGCGCCCAGTGCCACGGCCTTGGCGATGTCGCTGCCGCGCCGGATGCCGCTATCCAGCAGTATGTGCATCGAATCTCCCACCGCGTCGACGACCTCGGGCAGAGCATCGAGCGTCGCCGGTGCACCGTCGAGCTGGCGCCCGCCGTGGTTGGTGACGACCACGCCGTCGGCGCCGATGCGCCTGGCCTCGAGTGCATCCTCGGCGTTGAGAATCCCCTTGATCAACAGCTTGCCGGGCCAGCGCTCGCGGATATCGGCCAGCACTTCCCAGGTCAGCCGGCGCGTCATGCGCTGGTTGATATAGCCGGCGGCGCTGCCCGCGCTCTGCTGCTCCCTGGGCAGATACTTCACCAGATTGCCCAGCGTCGGCAGCCCCTGGGGCCAGAGCGCGCGATAGGCCCATTGCGGATGCAGGCCGGCATCCAGCAGGTAGGGCCACGCCAGGCGCCGGGGGTTGAGATAGCTTCTCGAATCCCATTCGCGGCGCCCCAGCACGACGGTGTCCGTCGTCACCATCAGCGTCTCGACGCCGACGTTCCTGGCGCGTTCGAGCATGTCGTTGCGTACGGCTTCGTCGTCCAGCACATAGAGCTGAAACCACAGCCGCGCGTCCGGCACGGCGGCGGCGAGGGTTTCCAGGCTGGCACATGAGACCGTGCTGAGCGTGAAAGGGATGCCACGACTGGCCGCGGCCCGTGCCAGGGCGATATCGCCATCCCGCCACAGCATGCCGTTGTAGCCGGTGGGAGCGATGGCCAGCGGCAGTTCGGCAGGGCCATCCAGCAGTCGGGTACGGCTGTCTCTGGCCTCGACATCGACCAGCGTGCGCGGTTGCCAGCCCCAGGCGGCGAAGGCACGGCGGTTGTCGCCGAGCGTGGTTTCGTCCTCGGAACCGCCGTGGACATACTCCCAGGCGAAGGCCGGGAGACGTTGGCGCGCCATCCAGGCGAGTTCATCGATGCTCTGCGCGCGGCGCCACGCATAGTGGGAGGAGTAGCGACGTTTCACGAAACCTCTCGATATCGGCAGGGGATCAGGGCGTCCCGATACTCTCGACGTTAGCACGCCCTGCATTCGTCGACGATGTCACCAAGGGCGGGGTGAAAGGTGGCCTGGCCGTCACCAGGTGAGTCGCGATTCGGCCAGGGAACCTGCCCGGCGCGAAGACGTCTTATGAACGATTCTCTTCGGTGCAGCCTGATTCGCGATGATCGGGTATGCTGCCAGTTCGACTGCCGACACACAAAGGAAGGGGTGTTCATGGATCGTAGAAGTGTGCTGAAAAGCGCGATTGCCCTGGCTGCCTGGTACGGCTTGCCCTCAGCGCCACTGTTCGCGGCGGCGCGCGCCACCAGCGATATCGCCGACGGTGAGTCCGAAGCCTTCAGTTTCGATTGGCTGCAGCAATTCGCCAGGGATCTGGCATCCAAGGCGTATCAGAGCAACGTCGAGAAACTGCCGCCGACCCTGGCCAATCTCACGCCGCAGAACTACAACGCCATCGGCTACGATCCGCAGCATTCGTTGTGGAACAGCATGAATGGTCCGCTGGACATCCAGTTCTTTCATGTCGGCATGGGATTCAACCAGCCGGTTCGGATGTACTCCATCGACCCGCAGACCCAGCAGGCCAAGGAGATCCATTTCCGCCCCGACCTGTTCGAATACGCCAGGGCCGATGTCGACGTCTCCCAGCTCGAGGGGCTGGGGGATCTCGGCTTTGCCGGGTTCCGCGTGTTCAAGGAGCCGTCGCTGACCGAGCGCGACATCGTCTCCTTCCTCGGTGCCAGCTACTTCCGGGCCGTCGACGACACCTACCAGTACGGCCTGTCGGCACGTGGCGTGGCGGTCAACACCTATACCGACGGCAAGACCGAGGAGTTTCCGGCGTTCACCCGCTTCTGGTTCGAGACGCCCAAGCCGGGTTCGACGACCTTCACCGCCTATGCGCTGCTCGATTCGCCGAGCCTGGCCGGTGCCTATCGCTTCGTCATCCACTGCGAGGAGGAGCGCGTGGTGATGGACATCGACAAGCACCTCTATCCGCGGGAGTCGATCGCCCAGCTCGGCATCACGCCGATGACCAGCATGTTCAGCTGCGGCACCCAGCAGCGCGACATGTGCCTGACCTTCCACCCGCAGATCCACGACTCCGACCGGCTGTCGATGTGGCTCGGCAATGGCGAGTGGGTCTGCCGGCCGCTCAACAATCCGCCGCGGGTCCAGTTCAACACCTTCGGCGACGACAATCCCAAGGGGTTCGGGCTGTTGCAGACCGATCACGATTTCGAAAGCTACGAGGACATCGTCGCCAACTACCACAAGCGCCCCAGCCTGTGGGTCGAGCCGAAAGGCCAGTGGGGCAAGGGCGAGATCCAGATGCTGGAGATTCCCACCACCGGGGAGACCATGGATAACGTGGTCGCGTTCTGGAAGCCGGAAAAGGCGATCGAGCCGGGGCAGGAACTCAATTACGGCTACAAGCTCTACTGGAGCGCACAGCCGCCGGTGAAGCCCGAGCTGGCGCGCGTCCGCAAGACGTTTACCGGCATCGGCGGTTTCCCCGAGGGCTGGGCGCCGGGCGAGCACTACCCGACAGTCTGGGCCCGGCGCATCGCAGTGGATTTCGTCGGCGGCGAGCTCAAGCACTTCTACGGCAACGACATCGATATCAAGACCCAGCTCGACGTACCGGAAGGCGACGTCAAGCAGCTCGATATCCTGTGGGTCAAGGAGATCGAAGGCTTCCGTATCCAGTTCGACTGGTACCCGACCAGCGACTCCACCGATCCGATCAACATGCGCCTGAACCTGACCGCCGACGGCAAGACGGTGAGCGAGACCTGGCTCTACCAGTACTTCCCGACGCCGCCGGAGGAGCGGGAATATCCGGCGCATCCTGCAAGCTAGGTCAGACGCAAATCTGCAACAACCCACGGGGCGGCCATCTGGTCGCCCCGTTTCTTTCAGGTGTCGTTAGCGCCACTTTCACCGCGCCACGAACCTGCGCAGCCCGAAGCCCGAAGCCCGAAGCCGCTTTTTAAGCGCCCCGAAACCGGCGCAAGCCGAAGCCCGCGACTAGTACCCGAACCGCGCCGCGACGGGGCCGGTGATCTCGGCGATCGTCGCCACTTCCGCATCGCTGAACCTGGGCTTGTAGTAGGTCGGCGCGTGCAGGCCGCTGGCGGCTTCTTCCAGCGCTTGCGGCTCGAGTTCGAGCTCGGCATGGTCGAAAACCGCCTGCAGGCTCTCGCGAGGCGTGCCGCAGAGATCTTCGTAGCGCACGACGAGACACGCCTTGCGCAGCTCGGGATCGTTGTCGAGCGTATCGGCGACGTGAGCGTAGATGGCGGCCCAGTAGCGCGCCCATCCCTCGACTTCGTTGCCGGCTTCCCACAGCGCGGTGATGCGCCGGGTTGCCTCGTCGTTACCCACGTTGATCGCCCGCCGGTCGAGACCGAACTCGTAGTGCCCTACCCGGCGCATGTGCTCCAGCGCGCGTGGTTCGCTGGTCTCGCCGGCCACGAACAGCGCCTGCTGCTTCATCAGCGAGGCGATGTGCCAGACCGGGTCGCGAATCACCAGCACGAACTTCGCCTGCGGATAGAGCCGGTGCAGATAGCCCAGCCGCACCAGGTTGTAGTTGCCCTTGGCGACGTAGCGCTGACGCTTGCGCACCGTAAGCAGCTTGCGGATATGTTCGTCGTAGAAGCGCTCGAAGGCGGGATGCTCGGCATGGCGTCCTTTCACCGAGTTCTGGGTCGGATCGTGGGTCTCGGGAAAGAACGCCATCCACAGCATCTCCTCGAACGCCTCCGGGCTCTGCGAGGTCACTTCGATGCCGTCCTTATGGGCGCGTTCCTGGGCCTGCTCCTGCTCTTTTTTTTGAGTCATGGGGACCAGCGCCAGCCAGCGGTTCCACCAATAGGGCGTCAGCAGCGGCGGAAAATCGACGTAGCGATGGGTCGCCACGGCGGGGTGGGAGGCGAGATGCTCGAGCAGAATGGTCGTGCCGGAGCGGGCGAGGCCGGCGACGTAGACGGGGCGATCCACGCGTCTATCGGCGATCGTGTCCTGCACCGCTCGCGTTTCCAGGTTGCCGAGCTTGATCCAGGTGCCGGGCTTGCGGTGAATCCAGCCCCCCAGCCAGTGCATCCAGCCGGGTACCACGAAGCCGGGGTCGCTGACCTTGCCGCTGGCGGCCGGGCTGGTGCTCGCGTTGCCGGTACCTGCGTTGCGGGATTCGACCGGCCGAGAGGTCGAATTGTCGGAATCCGAGGTGCTCATTCGATTTTCGCCCAGCGATAAGTGAGAAGAGACACGATCGTCATGATCGGAAAGAAAATGGCGAGCCAATGGCGCATCCAGCCCGGCCCGAACGACAGATATTCGGGTTGGGGCAGGTCGAAGGTGATGCGCTCGATGGGGCTCTCCGCCGGCAGGTAGCCCAGCGGGTTGGCGGCCAGCCAGTTCCACCAATGGCGCTTTTCGATCACCGGGATAGGGGCAGTCATGGCAACGTTGGCCAGCTCGCTGCTGGCGTCGTTGACGATCACTCGCAAACCACCGCCTTCCCGAGTCCATCGCGCGTCGTAGGGGGTGTCGCTGTTTTGCGGAGTCACTTCCACGGAGGGCGTCACACCCGCTGCCGGCAGCGCGTGGGCGTAGTGGCTCTCCAGCCAGGTCAGTAGCGCCAGCAGCGGCAGGATCGAGACGAACGTGGGGAGAAACACCAGCCCGAGATGCCGGAAGGCGCTGGTGAACTGGTCGCGAATCAGCGGGCCGGCATCGCTGAACTCCCCGTCGAAGTCATTGAGTCGCCTGCGCGCCGTGCGCGCTTCCCGTTTGGCATTGGCGATCCTGCCTTGCGGTGACACCAGCCGATACAGGAACAGCGTGCCGACACCGGCGATCGCCGCCCATACCACCAGCCGCAGCGTGGCGGGCAGGACGCTTTCCATCCCGCCATCGATGGCGGCGAAGATCGGATCGGGCAGATCCAGTAATCCCATGTGTCCTCCTGACACCGGCCCATCGTCCGCGCGTCACTGGCTACCGAAGCCGAATGCCCCGGCAGGATGACGAGCGCGCAACGCGGGCATTTGAATCCAGGCTTCTAAACTCAAGCTTCCAACCCAGGCTTCCAACCCCAGGCTTGCTGGAAGAGACGGGCCGACGGCGACGCCGTGCCGGCCCGCTTTGCGGGTATTAAAGGGATGGTATTGCCAAGGCGTGACGCGGCTAGGAGCGATGTCCGGCGTGGGGCGCTCCGCGCTGGCTCTCCTCGACGCGGGTGGTGGTCGGTGGCGACTCCGGATCCTGCGCGGTGCGGGCCTGGGCCGTGCTCGAACCGCTCTCGGCCGCGCCGCGTTCCGCCGAGGCGGCGGCTTCGGCCTTGCGTCGGCGCCGCATGCGCCGGATCGGCCACATGATGACGAAGAACAGCGCCATGCCAATCGCGGCGATGATGCCCCACAGCGCGGTCAGCAGGCTCAGCCCCGCGCCCGGGCCCACATAGGCTTCCGCGGCGAGTGGCAGGGTAGCGCCGATGGCGATGAGGACGGTCGGCAGGCGTGTGGCGTGTCGTTGGGTCGGTCGAGTCATGACGGTTACCTCTCAGTGGCTGAATCAGCCCCTTCAATCACCCCGAGGGCACCCCGACGTCGATGTCGTCACGTGGGGCCACTCCAGCCGACGCTTGTGGCGTCGATCATTATGGTCGGTTCAGCTTAAGCGGCGTCAGCCGGAAATTGAATGAGGTTTTTTGTTAGCACGTTCGCCGACATTGGCGGCATTTTGTAATCAAGAGTGAGCTGGGTAACCGTGAGTTTTATGGTCGGCCGGTTCTCGCTTCCGGAATTTTTCTGGCGTTCGCCGACTGGGCCGATATCATCGGCGGCTTCGTCTGCCGGCTGCGCTCGGCAGGCATGGTTCACGGTTTGAAATGGGGCGATGCATGAATGCTGTAGTGCTGGCCATTCTGATAATGGTCACGTTGAGTCTGGCGCGGGTCTCGGTGGTGTTTGCGCTGATCGTCGCGGCGCTCGTGGGCGGGCTGTATGCCGGCATGCCGCTTGGCGGGATTCTCGATGCCTTCAACGACGGGCTGGGCAATGGGGCGACGGTGGCGATCTCCTACGCGGTGCTGGGGGCGTTCGCGGTAGCCCTGTCACGCTCCGGCATCACCCAGGGGCTGGCCCGCCGCGCCGTCCGGCGATTTCATCTCGAGGGCTCCGGCCTGCGCCAGCGCCGCGTGGTACTGGCCCTGCTGGGTTGCCTGCTGCTGGCGGCGATCAGCTCGCAGAACCTGATTCCCGTCCACATCGCCTTCATTCCGATCCTGGTGCCGCCGCTGCTGGCGCTGATGAACCGGCTCCGGCTGGATCGCCGCGCGGTGGCCTGCGTCATTACCTTCGGGATCACGGCGCCCTACATGCTGTTGCCGGTCGGGTTCGGAGCGATCTTTCTCAACGACATTCTGCTCAACAATCTCAACGCCAGCGGTGCGGAATTCGGCCTGCAGATCGAGGCGGCCCAGGTGCCGCTGGCGATGGCGATCCCGATCGGCGGCATGGCGTTGGGCCTGCTCGTTGCCGTCTTTTTCAGCTATCGCCGCCAGCGCACCTACGAAGACCGGCCGCTGGTAGGCCAGCAGGACAGCGAGGAGTCCGCGTCGTCCGGCGCCGATCGATCCCTTCGCGGCTGGCAGAAGATCGTGCTGGCCGCGTCGTTGATCGGCACCGTGGTCGTCCAGCTGCTGACGGATTCGATGGTGCTGGGCGGTCTGTTCGGCTTCGCGCTGCTGTCGCTGAGCGGCGTGTTCCGCTGGCGGGATCAGGATGACGTGTTTACCGAAGGCATGCGGATGATGGCGCAGGTCGGCTTCATCATGATCGCGGCGGCCGGTTTCGCCGGCGTGATGCAGGCGACCGGCTCGGTGGACAGCCTGGTGACCAGCTCCGCGGCGATGATCGGCGATCACAAGGGCCTGGCCGCGCTGATCATGCTGCTCGTAGGCCTGTTCATCACCATGGGGATCGGCTCCTCGTTCTCGACCATTCCGATCATCGCCTCGCTCTACGTGCCGCTGGCGCTGAGCTTCGGCTTTTCGCCGCTGGCGACCGTTGCGCTCGTCGGCACGGCGGCAGCGCTGGGCGATGCCGGCTCGCCGGCCTCGGATTCCACCCTGGGGCCGACCGCCGGGCTCAATGCCGACGGCCAGCACGACCATATCTGGGACAGCGTGGTGCCGACCTTCCTGCACTACAACGTGCCGCTGCTGATCTTTGGCTGGATCGCGGCGATGGTGCTTTGACCTCGGGCTTCGAGCGGCGGGAAACGGGAAGCGAGAGCCGGCTTCGGGGATGCGAAGAGCAGCGTTGGCGGGTGGTGCCTGTTAAGCTGGCTGACTATTAGCGGAAACACATTGCCTGAAACAAGGAGCTCGAGATGAGCAAAAGCGCTGATAAAACGCCCAAGAATACCAAGACGACCAAGCGCAACGCAGCGCCGCTCGACGCGGATGCGATGACGTTTCTGGAGCGCTATCTCAACAATGCCTCGCCCACCGGCTACGAGTGGGAAGGCCAGAAGCTGTGGATGGAGTATCTGCGCCCCTACGTGGATGAATTCATTACCGACACCTACGGCACCGCCGTCGGCGTGATCAATCCGGAAGCCGAGTACAAGGTGGTGATCGAGGGTCACGCCGACGAGATCTCCTGGTACGTCAACTACATCACCGACAACGGCCTGATCTACGTCATCCGCAACGGCGGCAGCGACCATCAGATCGCGCCCTCAAAACGGGTCAACATCCATACCGACAACGGCATCGTGCCGGGCGTGTTCGGCTGGCCGGCGATCCATACCCGCCGTCAGGGGCCGAAGGAGAAGCCGCCGGAGCTCGACAACATCTTCATCGATGTCGGCGCGAGCACCAGGGACGAGGTCGAGGCGCTTGGCGTTCACGTCGGCTGCGTGATCACCTATCCCGACGAATTCTTCGTCCTCAACGGCGACAAGCTGGTCTGCCGCGCCATCGATAACCGTATCGGCGGCTTCATGATCGCGGAAGTGGCGCGGCTGCTGAAGGCGCGCAAGCAAAAGCTCGATTTCGGCCTCTACATCGTCAACGCGGTGCAGGAAGAAGTGGGCCTGCGCGGCGCGGAGATGATCGCCGAGCGCCTGAACCCCAACGTCGCCATCGTCACCGATGTCAGCCACGACACCTCGACGCCGATGATCGAGCCCAAGCGCGAAGGCGCCAACAAGATCGGCGACGGCCCGGTGATCTGCTACGCCCCGGCGATCCAGAACAAGCTGCGCGAGCGGCTGATCAAGGTCGCCCAGGAGCAGAAGATCCCGTTCCAGCGCCTGCCGCGTTCGCGGGCCACCGGCACCGATACCGACGCCTTCGCCTACAGCAATTCCGGCGTCGCCTCGGCGCTGATCTCGCTGCCGCTGCGCTACATGCACACCACCGTCGAGATGGTCCACAAGCAGGACGTCGAGAACGTGATCGAGCTGATCTACCACGCCCTGCTCGACATCAAGCCCGGCGAGACCTTCAGCTACTTCGATTGAATGGCTTTCGATTGAACGGCTTCGATTGAGCGGCGTTTACCCCGCTGCCCGCGCCCCGACGAGCGATCGTCGGGGCGCTTTCGTAGGGCTCAGATACTGATCAATCCTTCCCACCACTGGCGAATCGGCTTCCACCAGTCTGGCGCCTGCTCGCGGCCCTGGCGGTCGCTGTCGAGATAGACCGTGGCGGTGAGGCCGGCGGAGAGCTTGGTGCCTTCGGGAATGTCATCCAGCGCGATGCGCACGGGAATGCGCTGGGAAAGGCGTACCCAGTCGAACGAGGCGTTGACCGAGGCTAGCCCGTTTTCCTGGCTGCTCAGGCTGCTGTCGCTGATACCGCGGGCGAAGCTGTCGACATGCCCCCAGATGGGCTCGTCGCTGGAGAGCAGTTGGACCCGAACGGGCGCGCCGACATCGATGCTGTCGAGCTTGGTCTCCTCGAAGTAGCCCAGCACGTAGAAGCTTTTGGCATCCACCAGGGTCATGGCATCGGTGCCTACGGTCACGTATTGCCCGGGGCGCAGCAGCAGGTTGGTGACGTAGCCGTCGACCGGTGCGCGAACGGTGGCGCGTTCCAGATCCAGCTCGGCCTGGTTGACCTCGACTTTCGCCTGTTCGACGGCGGCCTGGGCCGTGGCCAGTGCGAAGCGGGCGTTGTCCTTGTCCTCCTGGGAGACGTAATTCTTCAGACGCTGGCGACGGCTGTTGGCGGCCTGTGCTTCGTCGCGCTGCTGCGTCAACTGGTTGAGATTGGCCCTGGCTTCGTTCAGCGCCAACTGGTAACGCTGCTGGTCGATGGTGAATAGCACATCGCCTTTTTTCACCAGCTGGTTGTCGTGCACCTCGAGACTGTCGACGAGGCCGGCGACATCGGTGCCGAGGTTGACCACATCGGCACGAACGCGACCGTCGCGGGTCCACGGGTCGTGCATGTAGTGATCCCAGATCTGGGCAACGGCGACGATCGCGGCAATCACCAGAGCGATGGTCAACAGTAGCCGCAGGGTCTTGCGGAGTCCGGTAGGCCAATTCATGAAGGTCTTTTCCTCATCCAGCGATCGGCAGCGAGCCCGTCAGGGCGAGTACCGACCACAACAGCAAAGCGTAAATCGCGATATCCAGCAGTACTGGTTGCCAGAACCAGTGATAGAGCCCCAGGCGCACGAACACGCGCCGCAGGATCAGATAGAGCCCGAGGGCCAGCAATACCGGCACCGTCAACGGCGGTATCAGGAACCCCAGGAACGACCATTCAGCGAGCATGTCGAGTGTCTCCGGTGGTTGCCTTGGGCGCATCGTGTTCTTCGTCCGCGCGGGTCTCGAGTGCCACGCCCGGCGCCGCGCGCATCAGATGCCCCAACATGGCGATCTCGCCGATGCTGGCGATCGGCAGGCGGGTTTCATGATAGAGCCGCTCGACCCAGGCAATGGCCTCGTCGGCCAGCTCGCGCCAGACGGCCGGGTCATGATGGCGGCGCGATACCACGCGAGCGCCGATGTCGCCGAGCCAGGCTTCGATCTCCGTGCGGTGAGGGCCGAGCGCGTCGCGCAGGCGCCGGATTCGCCACACGCACAGCGCCATGGCATGGAGGTCGATGGCTTCGCGTATGGCCTGGTCACTGCCCCCCAGCGCAACCAGTTTGCCAAGGCGGTCGTAAAGGCGGCTTTCCAGGCGGGCGCGATTGGGGAGCGACTTCTCCCGCAGCAGCCGGCCCAGGCCACGCCAGTAGGCTGCCATCAGCGTTTTGATACGCCCCCCGGCAGAGCGTTGGCGCAACAGTGAATAGGTCGCCATGGCCGCGATGGTGCCGATGATCGAGGCGAGTCCGCCATTGATGTAACTCGTCGGCGCGAAGTTGTAGGTCGAATGCAGATTGAGCAGCGTCATCATCGTGATGGCCCCGGCCAGCCCTATCGCGGACCAGCGTGGGTGCGGCGTGAGCAATGTGCCGATGGTCACGGGAACCGCGACCGCAATGGCGAGCAGAGGAAAGCCACTGATGGCCGGCATGACGAGAAACAGAAGTATGCCGCCGAAAAATACCGCCGCGATCGATCCCCACAGAAACTGATAGACGACGGCTGCCGGGTTCGGAGCCTTGGCGAACAGCATGGTGAACACGCCAAGCAGCATCATTGCCAGATAGCCCGAATGCCAGCCACTGTGAATCCAGAATTGGCCCAGCAGTTCGAAGGCGATGAATACGCGAAAGGCGTTGAAGCGGGCGATGAAGTGTTCATTGTGGGTGGCACGGGAGCGGCGCTCGCGGGGCAATGTCTTGATCTTCGACGAAGCGGGATCATTCAAGGCATGGCGTAGCCGACGGCCATGCTGTAGTAAGCCGATCACCTCGCCCAGACGCTGGCGGACCAGCTCGGCACGGGTGCGGGTACGTGGCTCCACCGTCGCTTCGTCCCACTCGAAGTCGGCCATCAGCAACCGCTCGCTCGGCTCGCCATCCGGTCGTTGTTCGATTTCCTGCAGCAGGGGAACGACCTGCCGGGTCAACTGCGAAAGCCAGCGCTCGCCGTCGTCACAGTCGCGCAGATAGTCCAGTGCCGTTTCCAGCTCACGGACGGCGGTAATCAGCGCCAGGCTATCGCTGGCGAAGCGATCCAGCGCGGGGATGAAATGGCTCAGACGGCGGGTTTCCAGCCGCGTCAGTCCGCGCAGCTTCTCGAACTGCTGATAATGCTGGAACAGTGTCTTCAACTGGGCGTCGCGATCGTCGCGAGCGCGAGGTTCGGCGAGCGTCGCCAGCGTTTCGGTAGCGGCCTGCGAGAGAAACCGGGAAAGCGCGCTCGGCAGGGCATGACTGCCATAACGCGGGGCAATGACCACGTGCATCAGCAGCCCACAGCCGATTCCCAGTGCCGTTTCGGTGAAGCGCCCCTGCGCCACGGACCAGACATTCTCGATGCCGGTACCGATCGCGGTCAGCGACACCAGCGTCGAGGTGTAGCCGCTGAGCATCATCACGTAGCCGAGATACTCGTCCTGCTCGAGTATGACCCAGTACATGCAGAAGGCCAGCCACGCGCCGGCAAACAGCAGATAGAGCATCGGCTGCTGGCCGAATAGCGCGATCAGCACCAGGCCGACGATAGCGCCGAACAGTGTGCCGAACAGGCGCGCCAGGCTGCGGCCGATGATGATGCCGATCGGCGGCGTACCGCCGGTGAACATGACCGGCTGCAGGGTCACGATCATCACCGCCAGAATGGCCCAGGCAGGCTGGTAGAGATCGAGGCGCATGGACAGGAACAGTGCCAGCCAGACGGCCAGCACCGTTCGCAACGCCAGTAACCAGTGATCGGCAGGAATTCGAATCATAAATGACCAAAACCCGTGAATGCGGGCATCCACGGGGCATGTCCATGGACACATCCACGGGACATTCATTCCACGGGGCAGTGTATTGAAGCGCGATGGATGCGTATCAAAGCGCCATAAAAGTTAGGCTGCGAATGATCACATTGTCTTCGACCTATGTCTATAGCTTTGTGCAGAACAGCTTGCGCAGAACAGCCGGTTCCAGGCGGAAGCGCCAGAAAGGTTGGACGGTACGGAGGGGGAGAACGAAAAATGGCCACCGAGTGGTGGCCATGAGATTACCGGTTTGGGTCCGAATACGGCGGCTTCAAAAACGGTAACCGATGCCGCCCATCACCACCCAGGGGTCGATGTGAACGGTGGTGTCATAGGATTGGCCACCGACCTCGGCGGTCGCGTCGGAGTCGATGTCGATATACCAGGCGGCGGCGTTCATCGACCAGTGATCGTCGATCAACAGGTCCACCCCCAACTGGCCGGCAGCGCCCCAGGAGTCGTCGAGATCGAGGCTGCCGCCGTCCAGGTCTTCATCGGAGAAATGGGTGTAGTTCACGCCCGCGCCGATGTAGGGCTGCACCCGCGACTGGGTGCCACCGAGCGGATAGTACTGCAGCGTCAGGGTCGGCGGCAGATGCTTGGTCGAGGCCATCTCGTTGCCGTTCAGGTTGATATCGTGCTCGAACGGTTCGGCGGCCAGCAGTTCGACGCCCCACTTGTCGAGAAAGCGGTAGCCCAGCGTGAAGGCGAAGCCGGTGTCGTCGTCGACATCGACATCCATGCCCAGACCATCGAAGTGGCCATTGTCGCTCTTGGGCGAAACCTTGGCGATACCGAAATGGGTGAACAAATCACCGGCACCATAGGCAAAGGCGTTGCCGGCGCCCAGCGCGGTGACCAGCGCCATCCCGGCGACGGAGAAGCGGCGAAGGATCGTGTTCATGATGATGCTCCCTTGTCCTTGTGACTGACATTGACTCGCCTCGGCAGCGGTAGCCTCGAAGACGATGATGTCAGCATATGCGTAATAACCTTATTGTTCGTGTGGTTATTTGCCGCAAGGTCGTCTTTGAGCGATCCATTTTGGTGCAGATGGACTCAAGATGGAGCAACTTTGGTGCACAGAGCTTCGAGGTTTATCACATGACAAGAGACAAAAATGATTAACTATTTGTTTTTGAAAGGGGGGATAGGTGTTGGCACGTTTTTACCATATAGTTCAATAGAAAGTGGTGTCTTGTTTACAATATATTTCAATGGCAAGTGGGGCTTGGTTAGCCAGCCTGTAAATCTTGTACAGAACAGCGCGCCGCTAGGCGCTTGGCAATGAAGCCCGGATGTCCTCCCGACGTCCGGGCTTTTTTTGTGGAAACGACCATGACATTCACGTTACCCATCGGGATGCTCTACTCGACGACCGGCACCTACCAACGCATCAGCAAGAATGCGCGCAGCGGCGCCTTGCAAGCGGTCACTGATATCAATGCCGACGCGACATCGGGCGTGACGCTGGTGGTGCATGAGTACGATCCTCATGGCGAACTCGAAGCCTATCATCAGGGTGTCGAGGCCTTGCTTGCGCGGGGCGTGCGTCACGTAGTGGGCACCACGACCTCGGCGAGCCGCAAAGATATCGTGCCGGATGTCGAACGCGACGATGCCCTGTTGTGGTACGCCTGCCCCTACGAAGGCTTCGAGTGCAGCGAAAACGTGCTCTATTCCGGCGGGTGCCCGAGCCAGAATCTGGTGCCGCTGTTGGCCTATGCCCTGCGCGAGCACGGCAAGCGTGGCGTGCTGATCGGCTCCAACTACGTTTGGGGCTGGGAGAGCAACCGCATTGCCCGCGAACTGGTGGAAGCCGCCCATGGCCGCATCGTGGCGGAGAAGTACTTCCACTTCGGCGATTGCGACTTCGACGCCATCATCATCCGGATTCTGGAAGGCGTCACCGACTTCGTGCTCAACAACCTTGTCGGCGAGTCCTCCTATGCCTTCCTGGCTCAGCTCGATGCCGCCTGTGAGCGCCAGGGCACCACCATCACCGTACTCAGTTGCAACTTCACCGAGTGCGAGCTGCCGGCGATTCCTCGCTTACGGCATGTGCGCCTGTTGTCGTGCGGGCCATGGTTCGATCATCCCGGCAACGGCTTCAGTGCGCGCCAACGGGTGCGTCATGGCGTGCAGATCTATTCGAGCTGTTATACCAACGCCTACAACGCCGTGCAGTTGCTGGCGCGAAGCTGTGCCGCGGTGGGCAGCGACGACCCCGCAGCGGTGCTGGCGTGGCTGCATGCGAACTCGCATACCACCTTGATGGGCGAGTTGGCTTTCAATCCGAGCAACAACCATCTGGCGCTGCCGTGCTGCATCGCCGAAGCAGGGGACGAAGGGTTTTGCATCGTGCATCGCGAAAGCGGTGTGCTGGACGCCGACCCTTACCTGACCCGCACCGGTATCTCCCAGTTCCGCGACGTGGTCGGTGCCGCACCCACGTCGCCCCGCTTGAGGGTCGTGAAATGAAAGCGGAAACCTTGACTCCACGGCTGCTGCTGGTGGATTGCGAGCCGCGCTCGCAGGCGATGCTCGACAAGAGCCTGGCGCGCCTGGGCTTGCACGGCTGGACCGTGGCCGAGGATGCCGAGATCGCCCTGACGGATGTCGATGGCGTGATCGTCGAATTGGATCACTTCGCCAGCCCGCGCCTGCTTGAGGCGGCTCGCGCGGCAGGCCTGCCGATCGTGGCGATGACCCACCACCAGACGCTGTCGCAGATCCAGCGCGCGCGGCGGCTGGGCGCCACGGCTATCCTCAACAAGCCAATTACCCAGCATACCGTCTATACCACGCTGGCCATGGCGCGGACATTGCGCGAGCGGCTCACCGAGCTCGAAACCGCTCATGATCGGCTGGCCGCGCAGGTGGACCAGCAGGGGCTCATCGCCCGGGCCGTGGCGCGCATCATGGTCAGCGCCGAGCTGGATGAAGCGCAGGCGTTCGAGCGGTTGCGCAGCGATGCCATGTCACGACAGCTCACCCTGGTGCAGGCCAGCGAGCGGCTGCTGACGCAGATGGCACCCGCACGGCGTCAGGGAGGAGCGTCATGACGGTGCTAAAGGCATTGCTCAAACGCAAGACCGTGGCCATCGCGCTGTTCTATATCCTGATCGTGGTCGTGGCGGCGGTCTTCGCCCCTTGGTTGGCACCGCACGATCCCACCGAGCAGTTCTTCGAAGGGCTTTCGCTGGAAGGCGCGCCGTTACCGCCCGGCGGCGAGTTCTGGCTGGGCACGGACCTGCTGGGGCGCGATTTGCTTTCGCGGGTCATCTACGGCGCGCGTACCTCGTTGATCATCGGCATCGTCTCCAACGGTATCGCGGTAGTGATCGGCACGCTGGTGGGCGTGACCGCGGGCTTCGTGCGCGGCTGGCTGGGCTCGGTGCTGATGCGCCTGACCGATTTGATGATGGCCTTTCCTGCCTTGCTGCTCGCCATCGCGCTGGCGGCGATCCTGCAACCCAGCCTGTGGATCGTGGCGATGGTCATCGCCATGGTGAACTGGGTACAGATCGCGCGCGTCATCTATTCGGAGACCATCTCGCTGTCGTCGAAGGATTTCGTGGCGGTCGAGCGCACCATCGGGGTCAGCGCGCCGCGCATCCTGTTCTCGCATCTCCTGCCGCATTTGCTGCCGACCATTCTGGTCTGGGCGACCCTGGGCATCTCTACCACGGTACTGCTCGAAGCCACGTTGTCCTTCCTGGGGGTCGGCGTGCAGCCGCCCATGCCGAGCTGGGGCAACATCATCTTCGAGAGCCAGACCTATTTCATCTCCGCCATGTGGCTGGTGCTGTTCCCCGGCATCGCCATCATCGCGCTGTCGTTGAGCTTCAACCTGGTCGGCGACGCGCTGCGCGACGAGCTCGACCCGACACTCAAAGGAAGACGCTAATGGTCTGGTACATCGCCAAGCGCATCGCCTATTCGCTGCTCATCCTGCTGGGCGTGACTTTCATCACCTACCTGCTGCTCTACATGATTCCGGCCGACCCTGCGCGGCAGATCGCCGGTCGCAGCGCCACCGCCGAGGTGGTGGCCAACATCCGCCACCAACTGGGGCTGGATCTGCCGTTCTACGAGCAGTACGTCCGCTATCTGGGCAACCTGCTGCAGGGCGACCTGGGGCGCTCCTACGTGCAGCGCTCGGAAGTCTCGACGCTGCTCGCCTCGCGGGTGGGCCCGACGCTGCAACTGATGGCCGCCGGCATCGGCTTCGAGCTGCTGATCGGCATCACGCTGGGTATCGTCGCGGCGCTCAAGCGCAATTCGGTACTCGATCAGGTGCTGATGGCGTTCTCGTTCATCGGCGTGTCCTCGCCGCATTTCATCGCCGCGATGCTGGCGCTGTATTTCTTCGCGGTCTATCTCGGCTGGTTCCCATTGGGCGGCTACGGCGGCGTCGAGCACTTGCTGTTGCCGGCCATCACCCTCGGTGTGCTGGGCAGCGGCTGGTACTCACGCATGGTGCGCTCGTCGATGATCGAGGTGCTGCATCAGGACTTCATTCGCACTGCGCGCGCCAAGGGGTTGGGACGGGCGCGCGTCCTGCTGCGCCACGTGCTGCCCAACGCCATCGTGCCGGTGATCCCCATGATCGGGATCGACATCGGCATCTTCATGAGCGGGCTGGTCGTCGTGGAGTCGGTGTTCGGCTGGCCGGGCCTGGGGCAACTGGCCTGGCAGGCCATCCAGCAGGTGGATATCCCGATCATCGTGGGCGTCACCATGCTCTCGGCGGTCGCCATCGTGCTGGGCAATCTCGTGGCCGATCTGGCCGTGCTGTTCGTCGATCCGCGCATCGACGTCACCCAAACCTGAACCTCAAGGGAACAATGCCATGAACAACAAATTGAAAGGCTTCGCACTCACCGCCCTGTGCGCGACGATCTCGAGCCAGGCAATGGCGCAACAGACACCCCAGGAAGGCGGCGACATCGTGGTCACCTACCAGAACGACGTGGCCACGCTCGACCCGGCGATCGGCTACGACTGGCAGAACTGGTCGATGATCAAGAGCCTGTTCGATGGCCTGATGGACTACGAGCCAGGCACTACCACGCTCAAGACGGATCTCGCCAAGGATTACGAGATCTCCGACGATGGTCTGACCTACACCTTCCATTTGCGTGAGGGTGTCACCTTTCACAACGGCCGCGAAATGGTCGCCAGCGACGTGAAGTACTCCCTGGAACGGGCGGTCAATCCCGAGACACAGAGCCCCGGCGCCGGCTTCTTCTCCTCCATCGAGGGATTCGATGCCGTGGCCTCGGGCGAGTCGACGACATTGAGCGGTATTACCACGCCCGACGATCACACCGTGAAGATTCAGCTGTCGGCGCCGGATGCGACCTTCCTGCACATCATGGCCCTCAATTTCGCCTCGGTGGTGCCCAAGGAAGCAGTCGAGAAATGGGGCCGCGATTTCGGCAAGCATCCGGTGGGCACGGGGGCCTTCGAATTGCAGGGCTGGGCGCTCGGCCAACGTCTGACCTTCGTCAAGAACGACGACTACTACCGCGAGGGCATTCCGTATCTCGATAGCATCGATTTCGAGATCGGCCAGGAACCCAACGTGGCCCTGATGCGGTTGCAGCGTGGCGAGGTGGACGTCGCCGGCGACGGCATCCCGCCCGCGCAGTTCCTGCAATTCCGCAACGATCCCGATTTCAAGGATCTGATGGTCATCGGCAACCAGTTGCATACCGGTTACTTGACCATGAACGTCACCATGCCCCCGCTGGATAAGGTCGAAGTGCGCCGCGCCATCAACATGGCGATCAACAAAAAGCGCATCGTACGCATCATCAACGGTCGCGCGATTCCCGCCAATCAGCCACTGCCGCCGGCGATGCCCGGTTATGACAAGGAATACAAGGGCTACCCTTACGATGTCGCGAAGGCCAAGGCGCTGCTCGAGGAAGCCGGCTACGGCGATGGGTTCGATACCGAGATCTATGTGATGAACACCGACCCGCAGCCGCGTATCGCCCAGGCAATCCAACAGGACCTGGCGCAGATTGGCGTGCGCGCCGAGATCAAGTCGCTGGCGCAGGCCAACGTGATCGCCGCGGGCGGCGACAAGGATCAGGCGCCGATGGTGTGGTCGGGCGGCATGGCGTGGATCGCCGACTTCCCCGATCCCTCCAACTTCTGGGGGCCGATCCTGGGTTGCGAGGGCGCGGTGCCCGGCGGCTGGAACTGGGCGTGGTACTGCAACGAAGAGCTGGACGCCGAGGCCGCTGCCGCTGACGCCATGGTCGCACCGGACCAGCAGCAGGCACGTGCCGAGCGCTGGGGCAAGATCTTCACCACGGCGATGGATGACGCTCCCTGGGTGCCGATCTTCAACGAGCAGCGTTTCACCGTGCACTCGGCGCGCATGGGTGGTGACGATGCTCTGTACGTGGATCCGGTCCACATTCCTGTCAACTACGACTACATCTGGGTGAAATGATGTGTGATAACGGACTGATCAAGACCATTCACGGGCACCATTGCCACCTGGGATGGGATAATGCCATCGCCCCGGCCGCGCACGTCGCGCCGGGGACCCGGCTGACGTTCGCCTGCAATGACTCCTCGGGCGGACACTTCACGCCGACCTCGGATGTCTCGGCAGTGGCCAACATGCCATTCGACCGGATCAACCCAGTGACCGGACCCATCTTCGTGGACGGCGCCGAGCCTGGCGACATCCTCGTGGTCCATATCGACGACTTCGCCCCGTCCGGCTTCGGCTGGACGGCCAACATCCCCGGCTTCGGGCTGCTGGCCGACCAGTTCGAAACGCCCGCGCTGGCTTTGTGGCACTACGATACACAGGCCATGACACCGGCTGCATTCGGCACTCACGCACGGGTGCCGCTGAAGCCGTTCGCCGGGACGCTCGGCGTCGCGCCGGCGGCGCCGGGCACGCACTCGATCGTGCCGCCGCGCCGCGTGGGGGGCAATCTCGACGTGCGTGACCTCGGCGCCGGCAGCACGCTCTATCTGCCGGTGGAAGTCGCCGGGGCCTTGTTCTCGATCGGCGATACCCACGCCGCCCAGGGCGATGGCGAGGTCTGCGGCACGGCGCTGGAAAGCGCCATGGATGTCTCCTTGCGTCTCGACCTGATCAAGCAGACGCCCCTGGCGATGCCGCGCTTCTCCACGCCGGGGCCGGTGACCCGCCATCTCGACGGCGCCGGCTACGAGGTCTTCACCGGCGTCGGACCGGACCTGATGGAAGGCGCGCGGCAGGCCTTGAGCGGCGCCATCGAGTGGCTGGTCAAGACCCGCAACATGCCGGCCGAGCAGGCTTACATGCTTTGTTCGGTGTGCGGCGATCTGCGCATCAACGAGATCGTCGACATGCCCAACTGGGTGGTGTCGTTCTATGTGCCACGCATCGTGTTCGAGTGAGGGGATGGCGATGACAACTCAGCCGGGGCCGGGTGATGGACGCGTGCTCTCCGTCGAGCACTTGTCGATCGACATTTCACACGAGCATGACACGCAGCGCGTGGTCGACGACCTGAGCTTCACCTTGCGTGCCGGTCGCACGCTGTGCATCGCCGGCGAGTCGGGCAGCGGAAAGTCGCTCTCCTCGCTGGCGATCATGGGCCTGCTGCCCAAGGTGGCGCGGTTGCCGAGCGGCGCCATCCTCTATGGCGAGCGGGATCTGCTGGAGCTGCCCGAACGCGCCATGCAGCGCCTGCGTGGGCGCGACATCGCGATGATCTTTCAGGAACCGATGACCTCACTCAATCCAATGATGACGGTCGGGCAGCAACTGGAAGAAACCATTCGCCGCCACAAGCTGGCCGAGGGCGGGCAGGCCCGTCGCCGCGCCCTCGAGATGCTCGACGCGGTACGGGTGCCGCATGTCGAGCAGCGGCTCAAGCAACATCCGCACGAGCTGTCCGGCGGCATGCGTCAGCGGGTGATGATCGCCATGGCGATGGTCTGTCATCCCAAGGTGCTGATCGCCGACGAGCCGACCACGGCGCTGGACGTGACGATCCAGGCACAGATTCTCGAGCTGATGCGGGAACTGCAGCGCGAGTTCGATACCGCGCTCCTAATGATTACCCACGACATGGGCGTTGTCGCCGAGATGGCCGACGACGTGGTGGTGATGAACCGTGGCGTCGTCGAGGAGTCCGCCCCGGCGCGTGCGCTGTTCACCGACCCGCAATCGGCGTACACGCGCAAGCTGCTGGCGGCGGTGCCCCGCCTGGGCACGGCCGCGGTACGGCCATTGGCTAGCGAGACGCACGCCCCGGTGCTGACGGTGGAAGGGTTGCGGGTGCGCTTTCCGGTCAAGCGGCGCTCGCCGTTCGAGACTCGTCGCGAGGTCTGCGCGGTGGAAGACGTCAACTTCACGCTGAACGCCGGGGAAACGCTGGGCATCGTCGGCGAGAGCGGCTGCGGCAAGTCGACCACCGGCAAGGCGTTGATGAACATGCTCGACTACACGGGCAGCGTCAGGTTCGAAGGGCGCGAACTCAACGGCTTGCGCGGCGCCGCGCTCAAGGCCGTGCGCCGCGACATCCAGATGATCTTTCAGGATCCCTTCGCTGCGCTCAACTCACGCAAGAGCGTGGGGGACCTGATCGGCGAGCCGTTGCTGGTGCATGGCCTGGCCGACGCCGCCGAACGCCGGCGGCGCGTGGCCGAACTGCTCGAACAGGTTGGACTGCCGGCCGAGGTGGCACTGCGTTATCCACACCAGTTCTCCGGCGGGCAGCGTCAGCGCATCTGTATCGCCCGCGCGCTGGCGCTCAATCCCAAGGTGATCATCGCAGACGAAGCGGTCTCGGCGCTGGACGTCTCGGTACAGGCTCAGGTGCTGGCGCTGCTGGAGGATCTGCAGCAACGCTTGAACCTGAGCTACCTGTTCATTTCCCACGACATGGCGGTCATCGAGCAGATCAGCCACCGTGTCGCGGTCATGTATGCCGGCCAGATCGTCGAGATCGGCAGCTGCCAGCAGGTGCTGCACGATCCGCGCCATCCCTATACCCAGCGCCTGCTCTCCGCCGTACCCATGCCGGATGTGGACGCCAAGCGCGACTTCGCCACATTGTTGCAGGCCACGGAGGTGCCCGATCCCATCAAGCTCCACGGCCATCGGTTGCCCGCGCTTCGCTACGCTGAGCTACAGACGGGGCACTTCGTCGCGCTGTCCGCCGCCAGCGCATGAAAGCCAAGGCTAACCGGGTGTTCGACACCGGTTGCGACGTCAGTACAACAGGTTGTGCCGGCGGCTGACATCCACCGGCCACAGGGCGCTCAGGCGCTGGGCAAGGGGTCGCTCGCAGGCCAGATGAATACGCGGTAACCCGAGCCAGCGTGCCAGCCGTTCGAGCTGGCCGGCCAGCGCGTCGAGTTCGGCGTCACGGAACGTCACGGCGGGCTCGGGATGGATGGCGAGAACGCTCAGCTCCCCGTCGGCGCGCCGGGCACGCAGGTCGAGCCGGGCGATGAGCCGGTCGCCGTGGAGGAACGGCATGACGTAGTAGCCGTAGGTTCGTTTGGCCGGCGGGACGTAGAACTCCAAGCGGTAGTGAAAGCCGAACAGGCGCTCGGTGCGCTCGCGATACCAGATCAGGGAGTCGAACGGCGAGAGCAGCGCGGCGGTCTCGACTCGGCGGGGGATGCGCGGCTCGCCGACGACATAGGCCGGCTGCCGCCAGCTTTCTACCTCGACCGGCGTCAGCGCGCCGTCCTTGATCAGCGTCTGCAGTGCGGCACGGGTATCCTGCGGCGCCAGCCGGTAGTAGTCCCGCAGGTCCTTCTCCGTCGCCACGCCCAGCGCCTCGGCAGACCGGAGCAACAGCTGGCGATGCGCCTCGAGCAGATCGGGTTCGGCCTGGTTCAGGACGGCGCTCGGCAGCACCCGTTCCGGCAGGTCGTAGAGCCGTTCGAAACCCCGGCGGCGGGCGACGGTGACCTCGCCAGCAGCAAACAGCCACTCCAGTGCGTGTTTCTCGTCGCTCCAGTCCCACCACGGGCCGGCGGGGCCTTCCCGCGTGTTCAGCGCGCCGGCGCCCAGCGGGCCATGTTCGCGCACGTTGGCCAGCACGCGTTCGATCACGTCCCGCCGTTCACGGCCGAATCGCGCCAGATGCTTGTAGATGCCGATGCCTTCCCGCGCGCGGCGCATGCGCCAGCGCATCGCCGGGTAGAGCGAGAGCGGCAGCAGCGACGCTTCGTGGCCCCAGTATTCGAACAGCGACCGATGGCGATTGCCCGCCCAGGCGGCTTCGTCGAGGTGCTCGGTCGGATAGGGGCCGAGGCGCGAAAAGGCCGGCAGATAGTGGGAACGTGCCAGCGCGTTGACGGAATCGATCTGCAACACGCCGAGACGATCCACGAGGCGCCGAAGATGGCCGCGGTTGACGGACTCGGGGGAGCGGGACGTGAAACCCTGCGCTTTCAGGGCGAGACGACGCGCCTGGGAGAGCGTGAGGCGGCGTTGCGGCGGCGGGATGGCTGACGACATGCGAGACGACACTTCTCGGTAGAGGCTTGAGCGGATGCTGCCCGGAAAGTGTCGTTCAGTCTTGAAGAAGAGGGAAGAGGGAAGAGGGAAGAGGGAAGAGGGAAGAGAGCAGGGAGCAGGGAGCAGGGAGCAGGGAGCAGGGAGCAGGAATTAGAGAGTAGGAAATAAAAAGTAGGCCAGCGCCGCCGTCGCGGGCTGGCCTGTCGGGGTCAGTCGTCGGCTTCCAGCGCGTCGAGCAGGGTGTCGACGTTGTGCTGGAACATGCCGAGGTAGGTGCTGCCTTCGCCCTCCGCCGTCAGCGCGTCGGCGTAGAGGGTGCCACCGATGGCGATGCCGGTCTCTTCGTGCAACTGGTTGATCAGCGCCGGGTTGGTCATGTTCTCCAGGAACAGCGCCCTGGCGTGGCTGGACTCGATCTGCTGGATCAGATGGCCCATGTCGCTGGCGCTGGGTTCCGCCAGCGTGTTGATGCCCACCGGCGAGAGCAGCTCGAGATCGTAGGCGTCGGCGAAGTAGCCGAAGGCATCGTGACTGGTGATGATCAGCCGGTCGGCCGCCGGAATCCGCGATAGCCGCGCTTTCGCCTCCTTGTCGAGCGCTTCCATCTCATCGATGTAACGCTCGGCGTTGGCGCGGTAGGCGTCGGCATGAGCCGGATCGGCCTTCACCAGCGCATCGCGGATGTTGCGTGCGTACTGCTCGCCATTCTCCAGATCCTGCCAGGCATGGGGGTCGACATCGCCGTGGTGGTGATGCTCCTCTTCGCCGTCGGCCGCATGATCGTGGTCGTCATGGTCGTCATGGTCGTCATGGTCGTCATGGTCGTCATGGTCGTCATGGTCGCCCTCGTCCTCGTGCCCCTCGAACGAACGCGTGTCGATACCGTTGCTGGCGACCACGACTTCGCCCTCGTAACCGCTGGCGTCGATCAACCGGTCGATCCACCCCTCGAGCTGCAAGCCATTGACCACGATCAGATCGGCATCCGCGAGCGACTGGGCATCGGCGGGCCTGGGCGAAAAGGCGTGAGCATCGCCATCGGGTCCGACCAGCGACGTGACGCTGACGTGATCGCCACCGATCGTCGACACCATGTCATCGAGAATGCTGAAGCTCGTGACCACCTGCAGCGGTTCCTGGGCATGAGCGATGTTGGCCGAAAGCGCCGAGGCGCCGAGTGCGCCCATCAGCACGGCGCGAAGGGAAACGTGAGCCATGATGTAACGGTCCTTGTGGCGAGAGAAGGAAGGGTCAGCCGTGGGCATCGGGCGGCAGCATGGGCTGCACGCGCCGTCGCCAGCGGGCGAAGACGCTGTGGTAACGCCCGAACAGGGCGGAAAGCAGATAGATCACGCCGGCCAGCAGGATGATGCAGGGCCCCGAAGGCAGGCCGGCATGATAGGAGAGCAGCAGCCCGCCCACGCTGGAGACCATGCCGATGGCGATCGCCAGCCCCATCAACCCCTCGAGCCGCTTCGACCAGAAGCGCGCCGCCGTCGCCGGCAACATCATCAGGCCGACCGCCATCAACGTGCCGAGCGTCTGGAAGCCGGCGGTCAGGTTCAGCACCATCAGGCCCAGAAACAGCCCGTGCACCGCGCCACCGCGAATCCCCTGGCCGCGCAGGAACAGCGGGTCCAGGCACTCGACCACTAGAATGCGGAAGATCGCCGCTAGCACGATCAGCGTCAGACTCGACACGCCGACGATCAGCCACAGCGCGGTGCTGTCCACCGCCAAGATCGAGCCGAACAGCACGTGGGTCAGGTCGACGCTGCTGCCGCGCATCGAGATCAACATCACCCCGGCCGCCAGCGAAATCAGATAGAAGCTGGCGATTGCCGAGTCTTCGCGGTGGCCGGTCAGGCGCGACACGCTGCCCGCCAGCCCCGCCACCAGCAGCCCGGCGAGCAGGCCGCCGAAGCTCATCGCCGGCAGAGAGAAGCCCGCCAGCAGAAAGCCGACCGCCACGCCCGGCAGCACGGCGTGCGCCATGGCATCGCCGACCAGGCTCATGCCGCGCAGCGTGAGGAAGACCCCCAGCGGCGGGGCGACCAGCGACAGCGCCAGCCCGGCTACCAGCGCGCGGCGCATGAAACCGAAATCCACCAGCGGAGAGAACAGCCAATCGATCATGCCAACGTCTCCGCCGATGAAGAGGAATCACCGATCATCGCGGGCGTGGACCAGATCCCGTGCCCGCGTTCCAGCCGCAGGACGCGATCGGCCAGCCGCGTCATCTGATCGTGATCGTGCAGCACGATGATGATCGCCGCGCCCTCGGCCGCCATGGCGCGAAGCACATCGATCAGGACCTCGACGGTCGCCGCATCGACATTGGCGAACGGCTCGTCGAGCAGCAGCAGCTGAGCCTCCTGCATCAGCGTACGGCCGAGCAGCGCGCGCTGGCGCTGGCCGCCGGAGAGTTCACCCAGCGGGCGGTGTTCGAACGACTGCAGGCCGAGGCGCTGCATCACCGCCTGGCCGCGACGATACTCCGCCGGCCCGTAGCGCTTGAAACTGCCGTGGGTCGGCCAGCAACCGCTCATGACCAGCTCTTCGACGCTCATGGGGAAGGTCAGATCCAGCGCCAGCTGCTGCGGCAGCCACGCGCGCCGCGCATTGGGAACCTCGCAGCGAACAAGGCCGCTGACCGGGCGCAGCTCGCCCATGATCCCCTGGACCAGCGTGCTCTTGCCGGCCCCGTTGGCCCCCACCAGCGCGGTGATGGTGCCGGCCTCGAAATGGCCGTCGATATTCTCCAGCACCATGCGATTGCCCTGCGCCAGCGACAGGGATTCCAGCGTCAGCAGCGTGTCGGGCTTTGCCATCGAACGAGCCATCAACCGAACACCCCGGCAGCCCAGCCCGCGACGAGCCACAGCACGGCCAGCGGCAACAGCGCGAGCAATACCCGCCGTCCGGCGCCAAGCGACATCAAGGAAAAATGACACGGCCCATCCGGGCGGTGACGGTGACGATGTGACATGAACAGATCTACCTGAAGAAAGCAGACGGAAAGGTTATATCATAACAAAAGTGGTGCCAAGCGGAGATTGGCTGACACCATTTGTAAGAGATCCCTGACAATCCTTTTGGCGGGCTTGTCGCGCCGTCAAAACTGCGTTACCAACGGTTACAAGACAACTGGCAGGTGACGCCATGATGGAAGATCTCTCTTCAAGCGATCTCAAAACGATCCTGCACTCGAAGCGTGCGAACCTGTACTACCTGCAGCACTGCCGCGTATTGGTCAATGGTGGGCGTGTCGAATACGTCACCGACGAAGGCAAGCGCTCGAAATACTGGAACATCCCCATTGCCAATACCACTTCGCTGCTGCTGGGAACCGGCACCTCGATTACCCAGGCGGCGATGCGCGAGCTGGCCAAGGCCGGTGTGCTGGTCGGCTTCTGCGGCGGTGGTGGTACGCCGCTGTTCGCAGCCAATGAAGTGGACGTGGATGTCGCCTGGCTGACCCCACAGAGCGAATATCGGCCGACGGAGTATCTACAGTACTGGGTTCGCTTCTGGTTCGACGACGACAAGCGGCTGGAAGCGGCCCGATGTTTCCAGCGTGCCCGGCTCGCTCAGGTCGAACGCCTCTGGACGGCGCCGCGTTTCCAGCGCGATACCGGCTTTACCCCCAGCAAGGCAGAACTGGACGCATTGCTCACGCGTAGCCGGCAGGCGATCGACTCGGCTCCCGATACCACTGCGCTACTGACCGAAGAAGCTCGGCTCACCAAGCAGCTGTTTCGGCTGGCAAGCCATGCTGCCCAGTATGGTGAGTTTATCCGCGTCAAGCGCGGGCAGGGCGCCGATCCGGCCAATCGCTTCCTCGATCACGGCAATTATCTGGCCTACGGGTTGGGCGCTACCGCGACCTGGGTGCTGGGGATTCCACATGGCCTCGCGGTGCTGCATGGCAAGACACGCCGGGGTGGCCTTGTCTTCGATGTCGCGGATCTGGTCAAGGACGCCGTGATCCTCCCACAAGCGTTCATCTCGGCCAGCCGCGGGGATGAAGAACAGGAATTCCGCCAGGCGTGCATCGATAGGCTCACGCAGGTGGAAGCCCTGGATGTGATGATCGATACCCTGAAGGCGACGGCCGAACGCCTCGGCCATGGGATCACACCATGAACGTGCTGTTGGTGTCGCAATGCAGCAAGAACGCGCTCAAGGAAACGCGCCGTATTCTCGACCAGTTCGCCGAACGTCGCGGCGGACGCACCTGGCAGACCTCGATTACCCAGGCCGGGCTCGACACACTACGCAAACTGTTGCGCAAGACGGCCCGCAAGAATACCGCCGTGGCGTGTCACTGGATTCGCGGCCATGACCACAGCGAGCTGATGTGGGTGGTAGGCGATGCCTCGCAGTTCAACACCCGGGGCGCGACGCCGACCAATACCACACGGCGCAATATTCTGCGTACGGAAGATGAGAATGATTGGCACACGGCAGAAGATATCCGCTTACTCGCGCAAATGGCGGCGTTATTGCACGACTTGGGAAAAGGGAGTGTTGCCTTCCAGGACCGTCTGGATGGCAAGCTAAAGGAGAAAAACCTTTACCGGCATGAGTGGGTGTCGCTGCGCCTGTTCCTGGCTTTCGTCGGTCTGGATGATGATGAAGGCTGGTTACAGCGGCTAGCGGATCGAGACGGTTTCAATGAACGGGAATGGATCGCTTCTGGCCGTTATCAACGCGATGGGCTGGATGCTGACAACAAGTATCCGTTCCGTGACCTGCCTCCACTGGCTGCCGCCATTGCCTGGCTGATTGTAAGCCATCACCGCTTGCCGGTAGTGCCGGTCAAGAATGCCGATGGGACACAAGAGCGGCTTGGAAAACGCTCGCAAAGTCACAACTCGCTCTGGTTGGAAAAACCGCTCTCGCTGGTCGCCCACGATTGGAACGAGATCCGCCAATCTGCCGAGCGTGCGCAAATCAAGCCCTACTGGCAATTTGCCGGTTCGCTGCCGATGAGTGAACCAAAGTGGCGTGAGATAGCGGCACGGCTCGCCAGGCACCTCTTGGCGTTACGTCAGCGTCGTAACGACGAGTGGCTCAGTAACCCCTATGTCATGCACTTGGCCAGGCTTAGTCTCATGCTGGCCGACCATTATTATTCGGGGCTGGGCTTGGACAAGGAGGATAAGCCTGTTTGGGAGCGTAAGCGGTTCCTGGATTCCGAAGCATCGCTGATGGCCAACACGACACGAGACCGACATGGTTCTACGGTAGCGAATCAGTCGTTGAACGAGCACCTGCTTGGCGTGACTCACACGGCAGGCTTGATGGCTCATGCTCTGCCCGGTTTCGAGCGTTATCTACCACGATTGGCCAACCACCGTGGGCTGCGCAAACGAAGCAAGGTCGATCGTTTCAGGTGGCAGGACAAGGCAGCCGATGCCGCCACGGCGTTGCGCGAGTCGGCACGCGAAAATGGCGCCTTTATCGTCAACATGGCTTCTACCGGCTGCGGCAAGACCCTCGCCAATGCTCGCATCCTCTATGCATTGGCTGACCCTCAGCAAGGCATGCGTGCTACCTACGCTTTGGGCTTGCGTACCCTGACGCTCCAGACGGGGCGTAGCTATCGCACCGACCTTCATCTCGGTGATGACGAACTGGCTGTTCAGGTTGGCGGTTCAGCCAGCCGCAGTCTGTTCGAGTTTTACGAAGCACAAGCCGAAGCGCATGGTTCAGCATCGGTGCAGAACCTGATCGAGGAAGACAGCTACGTTCTCTACGAAGGCGTCACTGCCGATCATCCGTTACTGTCACGCGCGATGAGAGATAGCAATATCCACAAACTGCTGTCGGCACCGATACTGGCCTGTACCGTGGATCACATGGTGCCAGCGACCGAATCGCTGCGTGCCGGTCGTCAGATCGCCCCCATGCTGCGCCTGATGAGCAGCGATCTGATACTGGACGAACTGGACGATTACGATCTCAATGACTTGCCCGCGCTGACCCGATTGGTGCATTGGGCAGGCATGCTGGGTACACGGGTAGTGCTCTCTTCGGCGACCTTGCCGCCTTCGCTGGTGACCGGCATGTACCAGGCCTATCGCGCCGGACGTCAACAATATCGGCAGAACCGAGGCCGCGACGGCGGCCGTACCGACGCAATGGTAGAAGTGCCCTGTCTATGGACCGATGAGTTTGGTGTGCATACCGCCTCCTGCTCCAATGGCCGCGAGTTCCTCAGCGAGCACAACACGTTTGTCGGTAAACGCGCCACACAACTGGTAAACGCAGAGAAGAAAAGTGGGCCTTTGCGGCGCGGTGCAATCCTTCCCCTGACTATTGCCACCAATCTTCCAGGCGAAAAGATACACGCCGAGTTCGCTCGACAGGTGCGGGAGGCCTGCCTGCGGCTACACCAGGACCACGCCGAAACCGATCCCGTCAGCAGTAAGCAAGTCAGCTTCGGCTTGGTACGCATGGCCAACATCGACCCGCTGTTCGATGTGGCGCAAACCTTGTTCGCTCTCGGTGCGCCGGATGATACCCGCATTCATCTATGCGTTTATCATGCTCGCTTCCCGCTGGTACAGCGCTCGGCTATCGAGTATCAACTCGATGCCGCTTTCAACCGACGTGGCAAGGAAGGACAAGCGGTATACGAGTTGCCCAGCGTTCGCAATGCACTGGATGCTTATCCTGAAAAACATCATTTATTTATTGTCTTAGCGAGTCCTGTATGTGAGGTAGGCAGAGATTGGGATGCCGGCTGGGCCGTGGCAGAACCTTCATCAATGCGCTCGTTGATTCAGTTAGCGGGGCGCGTACAGCGGCATCGCGGCAAGTGCGGCGATAAACCCAACATGCTGATCTTCGACACCAACTTGAAGCATTTCAAGAAAGGCGCTCGGGATGGCGTGGCATATATCCGGCCGGGATTCGAAAAAACGGGAGGTGGTGAGCGCGCACACCATTTTCAGTTATCTACCCACCGATTGAGTGAGCTATTGACCGAGGAAGAGTACCGGGCAATCAATGCGTTGCCACGTGTCTTTCCCCGCCCAACAGAGGCTTGGCAACCTAACCGTAGTCTGGTCGATCTCGAACAGGCCAGAACGGCCACCAGCATGCTGCCACCCGCCCGCAAGCCCGGCGCCGAAGCGCCCCCTTTGGAGCTGGATGCAGCCTTCGCTACTTGGAAATACCCCGGCGCAGCCCTGACAGGTGTACTTCCTCAGCAACAACCCTTTCGTGACGATCCTTCTCGAACCACCACGCTGGTCTTCCTGCCGGATGACGAAGAAGAGATGTTGAAGCTGCACCGCATCGAAGATGACAAGACACGACGAGGCCAGAAGCTCTACCCGCTTGTCGAAGGCAACCAGCGTCACGATGTGGTGTTTGAATTTGGGGAACGTATCGGTCCGTGGGGCGAGTTTGACTTGATGAAGCTGCTGGCCGAGCAGGCTGACTATCTCGATTTGCCACTGTGTGATTGCGCTAAACGCATGGCAACAGTGGAAGTGCCTGCCAACGATGAAGGGTGGCGGTATCACCCGCAACTGGGCTTCGGAAAAAAACGGTAGGGGCCTTGCGGCCCCAGGCTGCCTGTGCGGCAGCTAACGTGCATGGACAGCATCAGCCATACAGTTTTCTGAGCGACCTATCCGGCCGTTAAGCAAATGTATCGCATTAACCAGACAGTGGTAAAGCATTAGTCAGACAGTGGCATTGACAGGCGGTAGGCAGGGTGTCAGGCTTAAGAACGCTCAGGAATCGCGCTAACGATTCCTGAGCTTAACAGCAAGCCGATTGAGCCCGGCTCCTACCCTACGCAAGCAGAGCTAAGGAGGAAGTGTGTTTTACCAACACATGATCAGAAGCGCCAAATAAAAGACTTTGGTCTTTTAGCAACGCCTCTACGGCGGCTTGCTGCCGTAGAGATTCTACATGCACGACCCGTTAGGGTCGAATGCAATGGAGTCTCAATGAGTAAAGAATCGAAACGTTCCGGGCACTTTCGCTCAGCCATCGCCGCCTTTATCGAGGCACGACGCGAGGTCAAGCTGAAAGGCAAGGAAGACGATGCCGAAGCGGCCGCAAAATATGAGTATGCGGCTTGGCTGGCCGATGCTGCCCGGCGGGTCACCCAGATTCAGGCTGTCACCCATGTACTCAAGGCCTCTCACCCCGACGCACGCGGTAGCAGCTTACACGCCGAACCTGAAACATTGCCTAGCCATGCCGAAGTTGGCTCCCATCTGTTGAGGGATAGCTACTCTGAGGACATCGTCGGCAATGCGGCAGCCTTGGACGTGTTCAAATTCCTCAAACTAGAGGTGGAGAACCGTCGCCTGCTGGATTGGATGCGGGATGGCGATCCCGATCTTCGGGACGCCCTGAGTGCTGATGCCGAGCTTGCTTCCGGCTGGATGGAAGCTTTTAGCAGCCTGGTGCGCAGTAATACCGCCCCTGTCTCGCATGAAATGGCTAAGCAGGTCTATTGGTTGATTGGCAATGAGCCGGCACGCAATGATCAGTATCACCTGCTACAACCGATGTTCTCCAGCAGCTTGGCACATGCCGTTCATGCCGACATTCAGGATGCACGCTTCGGTGAAGCCAACAAACTGGCACGACAGGCCTTCCGCGCAAAAGAAACTTATAACGAAGAGTATCGTGATTATCGCAATCTCATTGCGCGCAAATTAGGCGGCACCAAGCCCCAAAATGTCAGCCAGTTAAATAGCGAACGGGGAGGGGTGAACTATCTGCTGGCATCGCTTCCTCCCAAATGGCAGCAAGAACGTAAACCAAGGCTGCTCAATCTGGATTCGGCCGTAGAGCGGTTCGCGTGGTACGAGGGAGTGCCATTCCTGCTGCGCAAATTGGCAGCTTTCCTGAAATCCGTTGCCGACAAGCCACGCAATATGGATCTCGTCGAGAAGCGCGAAGCCATCGAGCAGGCATTGGGACAGCAACTGGCCCTTTTTGCCGTATCCATCCGCGCCAGCCTTGAACCGGGCTGGACCCGAGACCCTGACTGCACGCTGCCCTTGTGCGAAAAACTGTGGCTGGACCCGGAGCGCACCGAACTTCCTCTTCGCCGCGATCCCGAGCAGGCTGATGATGACCGTGCATTCAACGCAGCTTATACATTCGGCGACTGGCCGGATGAGGTCGCCGGCCGTTTTGCCAACTGGGTCAATGAGCGGCTGCGCGAAGCCGGGCTTACGGCGGTAAGCGAAGTCGAGTACCGGCATTGGGCCAAGCAGGCCATTATTGATGCCGCCTGGCCGGTGCCTATGCAACGGCGTGCCTCCGCGGGAGGTGAAGCATGAGCACCTGCCCGAACTTCAACCATTTGCTGGTACTGCCTCGCCTGCAGGTACAAAACGCCAACGCCGTTTCCAGCCCGCTGACCCACGGCTTTCCCTCGATGACGGCCTTCCTCGGTTTGATGTGGGCGTTGGAGCGCAAAGCGCATTCGGCGGGGTTGGACCTCAAGTTCAAAGCGGTCGGCGTGGTTTGCCACGACTACCAGGAA
The DNA here is from genome assembly GCF_001858555.1 of Salinicola sp. MIT1003. Lineage (NCBI taxonomy): Bacteria > Pseudomonadati > Pseudomonadota > Gammaproteobacteria > Oceanospirillales > Halomonadaceae > Salinicola > Salinicola sp. MIT1003. The sequence continues at coordinate 83,096 of NZ_MCAP01000011.1, read as the reverse complement.
CTCGTTACCGAGAGCGGATTCGTAAAGGCTTTCCGTCTGACTCGCAATCCCGTTGGCAGGGACGGCAAGCCGCCCGGCATCGTCGAGGAAGGCCGTATCCACCTGGATCTGAGCCTGGTGCTGGCGGTCGAAAGTAACCATTGGCAAAAGGAGCCGGAAGCTCGCCAGGACGATGCTGCGGCCGTGGCGGAATTACTTGCCAGCATGCGCATTGCCGGCGGTACGCTGATACCTCCAGCCCACCCTGGGCTTCCTCGTTATCAACCCTATGTACTCGACTTGACCGGCACGGAAGCCGATTGCGATGCCATTTTCCGCAAGGCACGCATGCGCTTACTGCCCGGCTTTACCTTGGTCTCCCGCGATGACCGGCTGAAAGAACGCTTGACCGAAATGCAGGCAAATGACCCGAAGGCCAGCCCGCTTGATGCCTGGCTTTCCTTGTCGCGCATCAACTGGCATTACGAAGTAGACGAGGAAACAGGTAAGGGTAAATGGCTCAACGATCGCCGGGGAAAAGGTTGGGTCGTGCCGATCCCCATTGGTTACGGTGCACTTGGCGAACTACATCCGGCAGGCAGCGTCAGCAATGCACGTGATGCCGAAGTTCCATTCCATTTTGTTGAAAGCCTCTATTCCGTAGGCGAATGGATAAGCCCACACCGTATCCAGTCTGCCCGGCAACTCCTCTGGTACGCCGACAGCCAGCCGGAAAATGACTTGTATCGCTGCCGCAACGACTATGACCAGGCCGCTGATAGCGAAGAGCCCGCTTACCACTTCGAATTCGATCTCGACTGACTAGACAAGGAATTTCATCATGGCTAAATCCAATAATGCTTTGACAACTGCCTCCGTCCTCGCCTTCGAACGCAAACTCGACCCCTCCGATGCGTTGCTCTACGCCGGACAGTGGGCGCAACGTAGTGATCTCGATGCCTGGCAGCCGATCGAAGTCCGCGAAAAATCTGTGCGCGGCACCATCTCCAATCGCTTGAAAGCCAAGGATCAGGACCCTGCTAAACTGGACGCCAGCATCCAGAACCCCAACCTGCAGACTGTCGATGTCGCCACCCTGCCCCATGAGGCTGATACGTTGATGGCGCGTTTCACTCTGCGGGTGCTGAGCGGTGCCGGCACCCCCTCGGCCTGCAACAATGCCGACTATCAGGCCAAGTTACAGCAGACCGTAGCGGGCTATGTAAATGAACACGGCTTCAGCGAACTCGCACGGCGCTACGCCCACAACCTCGCCAACGGGCGCTTCCTATGGCGTAACCGCGTCGGTGCCGAGCAGGTTGAGGTACGCATCCGGCATATGGAGCGTGGTCAGGTTGCCCAGGAATGGACATTCGACGCGCTGTCCCTTTCGTTGCGTGACTTCGGTGATGATGGACAGACAGCCGCACTGGCACAGTTGATTGCTGATGCGCTGGGAGGTAAACGCTATCTACTGCTCGAAATCGTTGCCTTCGCGCATGTCGGTGCCGGTCAGGAAGTCTTCCCCTCGCAAGAGCTGATTCTGGATCGCGGACGCGGCGACAAGAGCAAGACGCTCTATCAGGTCAATGGCATTGCCGGCATCCACTCCCAGAAGCTGGGTAATGCCCTGCGCACCATCGATACCTGGTATCCGGCGCCGGAAGACGGCAGCGACCTTGGCCCCATCGCCGTCGAACCTTACGGCTCCGTGACTACTCAGGGCACTGCCTATCGCCAGCCGAAGCAGAAGAAGGATTTCTACAACCTGCTCGATAACTGGCTACTCAAGGATCAGGCTCCCGCCCCCGAAGACCAGCACTTCGTGATGGCGACGTTGATTCGCGGCGGTGTCTTCGGCGACGCGGGGTAAGTCATGGACCACTACATCGACATTCGCCTGCGCTCCGATCCGGATTTCCCGGAATCGATGTTGATGGGCGCGCTCTACGGCAAGCTGCATCGGGCGCTGTTTGACCTGGAAGCGAACGATATCGGCGTCAGCTTCCCTGATCACAAGATCGGTGTGCGCGCCCGTACACCAGGTGATCGGCTGCGGTTGCATGGCAGCAAGGAACGGCTGGAGCAACTGATGGCGATGCCGTGGCTCGCCGGTATGCGGGATCATGTACAGCTAGAAGCCGTTCAGCCGGTGCCCGCCGAGGTGAGCTATCGGATCGTCCGGCGCAGGCAGTTCAATACGGGCAGCCCAAGCCGGGCAAAACGCTATGCCAAGCGCCATGGCATCGAGTTCGACGAAGCGCAACGCCTGATGGAGAAGCCCGCCGAACGGCAAATCGCCTTGCCCTTCGTACAAGTCAGTAGCCGATCCAGTGGCCAGCGTTTTGCGCTGTTCATCGAACACGGCGAGACGCAGTCGCAGCCCACTGCCGGTAGCTTCAATCACTACGGCTTGAGCTCGGAAGCCACAGTGCCCTGGTTTTGACCCTTTTTTATAGAATAAATATGGGTCTTTAAAAATCAATCATTTAGCGGCATTGCTCGAAAAAGGGGAATGTCGCTTTTTTTCATCCAAAGCTCTTTAACAATCAGGACGTTATTTGTAGTAATCTCTAGTGCGCTGCCGCCCAGGCAGCTCAGAAATGGAGATAGTTACTCAGATTGCCATACAGATCGTGCGCTGCCGCCCAGGCAGCTCAGAAAACCGACACCCAACTGCAGGAGTGGACCGCATGGTGCGCTGCCGCCCAGGCAGCTCAGAAAGCCGAAACCAGCAACCTTGACTGGACCGAGGGGTGCGCTGCCGCCCAGGCAGCTCAGAAACGATCGCGAGCGCGCCCTCCAGGTCACCGATAGTGCGCTGCCGCCCAGGCAGCTCAGAAACTGGCTGGCGTCCGTGACCTGCTCGAGCGCGTCGTGCGCTGCCGCCCAGGCAGCTCAGAAAAAGATCAACGGCCAGCAGACACGGCTGACGCGGTGCGCTGCCGCCCAGGCAGCTCAGAAAAGTGGCGCCAGATCGTGACGATCGAGGATGCCGTGCGCTGCCGCCCAGGCAGCTCAGAAATCGCGAGCATGTCTGTGGCGAGTTCGTCGAAAGTGCGCTGCCGCCCAGGCAGCTCAGAAAGTTGTGGCCATCGTGATAAGGAAGAGAAACCCGTGCGCTGCCGCCCAGGCAGCTCAGAAATTCGGCTCGCTCACTCATACCGCACCTCCGCCGTGCGCTGCCGCCCAGGCAGCTCAGAAAGTACTCATCCGCCCAGTAGCCGGCGTTTTCGTGTGCGCTGCCGCCCAGGCAGCTCAGAAAACCATCGGCAACCAGGCCGCGCCGGTCATCGTGTGCGCTGCCGCCCAGGCAGCTCAGAAATGGAAGAACGCCCGCTCGCACCTGTACCGCATGTGCGCTGCCGCCCAGGCAGCTCAGAAACGGGGCCGGTTCGGGCCTCGACGCCGACAAGCGTGCGCTGCCGCCCAGGCAGCTCAGAAATCGACGGACAAGGCCCAGGCGAGATACGGCAGGTGCGCTGCCGCCCAGGCAGCTCAGAAAGGCATCGCTCTGCGCGACGTAGTCGATCGCGAGTGCGCTGCCGCCCAGGCAGCTCAGAAATGATCGGCGCCGCCCTGCCCGTGGGCGTGACCGTGCGCTGCCGCCCAGGCAGCTCAGAAAGCTGGGCTACGTGCGATCGAGGGCGTCAAGACGTGCGCTGCCGCCCAGGCAGCTCAGAAAGAACGCTACGACGCGATAGCGACCGTCAAGGCGTGCGCTGCCGCCCAGGCAGCTCAGAAACGCCAGCATTACCGCCAGCTACTGCATACCCCGTGCGCTGCCGCCCAGGCAGCTCAGAAAAACTGGACGTCGACGCCCCAGCGTGCCTTCTGGTGCGCTGCCGCCCAGGCAGCTCAGAAAAGACCAGCACCTCGTATTTCCTCAATATGTAAGTGCGCTGCCGCCCAGGCAGCTCAGAAAAGTACGGCACCACGTTCGATAGCTCGCTGGCCGTGCGCTGCCGCCCAGGCAGCTCAGAAAATGGCAAACAGCGACCAGCCAGCGGCGAAGTAGTGCGCTGCCGCCCAGGCAGCTCAGAAAGCCGCGATGGCCTGGCAGCAACGCTGCGCAGTGTGCGCTGCCGCCCAGGCAGCTCAGAAATCTTCCGGTTGCCGTGTCATACCCTATGTAGCGTTCGCTGCCGCCCAGGCAGCTCAGAAACCGGACATGTCGCACAACCAGCACTCGTCGCGGTTCGCTGCCGCCCAGGCAGCTCAGAAAAGAGGCTCTAAACCCGTTTCCGCGCTACGCGCGTTCGCTGCCGCCCAGGCAGCTCAGAAAGTGATGAGAATGCCAAAGCTCGATGAGGTCAGGTTCGCTGCCGCCCAGGCAGCTCAGAAAAGTCTCAACCGGCAGTTATCCGACTACCAGATGTTCGCTGCCGCCCAGGCAGCTCAGAAAATTGGGCGAGCGGTACCCAGGCGTTGGATAGCGTTCGCTGCCGCCCAGGCAGCTCAGAAATCAAGGACGCGACGGCGCTGACGGGGGAGCAGGTTCGCTGCCGCCCAGGCAGCTCAGAAATTTAACCTTGCCCTGCCCCCGCTTGCTGAGCAGTTCGCTGCCGCCCAGGCAGCTCAGAAAATCCATCTGCGGCTGGCCTTCCACCTTCAACCGTGCGCTGCCGCCCAGGCAGCTCAGAAAATCTCGATCGGCGTGCCGAAGTAAGGCTTCGAGTGCGCTGCCGCCCAGGCAGCTCAGAAATACCGGCGGGGCATCACCCACCGCAGACAGCGGTGCGCTGCCGCCCAGGCAGCTCAGAAAATACCATCGTGCGATTACTTCCCTCGCGACTCGTGCGCTGCCGCCCAGGCAGCTCAGAAAATTGTGGTCCCTTCCATATAAATACACCGTGAGTGCGCTGCCGCCCAGGCAGCTCAGAAACAGTTCAGCAGAGCCATAGGCTCTAACCCCGTGTGCGCTGCCGCCCAGGCAGCTCAGAAATGATTTTCATAAAATCCCCAAATTCTGATGTAGTGCGCTGCCGCCCAGGCAGCTCAGAAAAGAAACGTTTCGTCGGGCCGCCAACCTTGCACGTGCGCTGCCGCCCAGGCAGCTCAGAAATCGAAACCAACGCGCGGTTACGCTCTCCGCGAGTGCGCTGCCGCCCAGGCAGCTCAGAAAGCCGATCGCCTGCGCCGGCTCAATGCGATTGCGTGCGCTGCCGCCCAGGCAGCTCAGAAAACGCCGATCGCATAGTCACGGATGTTGCCCGAGTGCGCTGCCGCCCAGGCAGCTCAGAAAATGTTAATACCGGCGCTTGTAAGTTATATCAATGTGCGCTGCCGCCCAGGCAGCTCAGAAACGTGAGGTGCGCCGTTTCATGCGCGACTATGTGTGCGCTGCCGCCCAGGCAGCTCAGAAAAGTTATTAGCCAATATATTGCTCAGCTTAGCCGTGCGCTGCCGCCCAGGCAGCTCAGAAAACCTCACGACCCGGCCGGCGCCGTGGGCAGCTGTGCGCTGCCGCCCAGGCAGCTCAGAAAATGAAGCCCTGACAGCCTTCGGCGCCCTGTTCGTGCGCTGCCGCCCAGGCAGCTCAGAAATGATCGATACCTTCACCAACGAAGATGGCGCAGTGCGCTGCCGCCCAGGCAGCTCAGAAACGACACCGCGTGCCATCGGTCGTGATGCACGGGTGCGCTGCCGCCCAGGCAGCTCAGAAATGGACGAGAAACCGAGAGTGGTCGGTCTGATCGTGCGCTGCCGCCCAGGCAGCTCAGAAATTTGCTGCCCGACGCTGGCAGAGATACACGTCGTGCGCTGCCGCCCAGGCAGCTCAGAAATCGAGCGCCATGACCGTACGAGCGCGTAGCTCGTGCGCTGCCGCCCAGGCAGCTCAGAAAAAGTCGGGCGATGGCACGCCGTCACACGAGGTGTGCGCTGCCGCCCAGGCAGCTCAGAAAGGCGTCTTCTCCTGCGCCTGCCGCTGATCCTGGTGCGCTGCCGCCCAGGCAGCTCAGAAACGGCTGATGGCGCAAAACGCCGAGCTGCTCAAGTGCGCTGCCGCCCAGGCAGCTCAGAAACTTGTTCTTCGGCGCATACTTCTCGCCAGCCTTGTGCGCTGCCGCCCAGGCAGCTCAGAAAAACAACGTCGACGCGCTGCGCGATCTCGTCGAGTGCGCTGCCGCCCAGGCAGCTCAGAAATTGGCGGGCGCCTTGGCCTGGGGTTTGGGATTGTGCGCTGCCGCCCAGGCAGCTCAGAAATCAATAGTAGATCTGCGGTCGAGAGCCGACTCGTGCGCTGCCGCCCAGGCAGCTCAGAAAGCGCGCACCGACGAGCAGTGGGACAGCGGCTGGTGCGCTGCCGCCCAGGCAGCTCAGAAACAGTAGGGATCGATGAGATCGCGAGAGTGATCCGTGCGCTGCCGCCCAGGCAGCTCAGAAATGCCTTGCAGCGAGAACAGCCGCGCCTACTGCGTGCGCTGCCGCCCAGGCAGCTCAGAAAGGATGACGCATAGAGAGAGCCACGGGGAGAGCGTGCGCTGCCGCCCAGGCAGCTCAGAAAATGACAATAAATCCTGCCCCATTTGCGGGAGAGTGCGCTGCCGCCCAGGCAGCTCAGAAAAACAAAAAAGGAGCCCCGAAGAGCATTATTATGTGCGCTGCCGCCCAGGCAGCTCAGAAAAGCAAACGATCCTCAGCAGATCCAAAAGACAAGTGCGCTGCCGCCCAGGCAGCTCAGAAAGTCGCGCTGGGGGCGTGCTGATAACGTGTTCGGTGCGCTGCCGCCCAGGCAGCTCAGAAAAAAGCGATCATGGACTTTGCGCGACTCCTGCAGTGCGCTGCCGCCCAGGCAGCTCAGAAATGTCATATCGTCGATGCCAGGTGTTGTCCGTAGTGCGCTGCCGCCCAGGCAGCTCAGAAAACCACGCAATAGGCCGTAACAGATGCCCAAATGTGCGCTGCCGCCCAGGCAGCTCAGAAAAACAAAAAAGGAGCCCCGAAGAGCGTTATTATTGTGCGCTGCCGCCCAGGCAGCTCAGAAACTCGAGACCTGCAGCCGGGGCGGCATTAACCGGTGCGCTGCCGCCCAGGCAGCTCAGAAATGAGCGGCCAGACGATCCGCTTCCTGCTGCTCGTGCGCTGCCGCCCAGGCAGCTCAGAAAGGACGACTGGGAGCGAGTCAGCGCGAAGATTCGTGCGCTGCCGCCCAGGCAGCTCAGAAAGGACGACTGGGAGCGAGTCAGCGCGAAGATTCGTGCGCTGCCGCCCAGGCAGCTCAGAAAGGACGACTGGGAGCGAGTCAGCGCGAAGATTCGTGCGCTGCCGCCCAGGCAGCTCAGAAAAATCAGAAAAAACTACCCGCCTGGTTTGTTCAGTGCGCTGCCGCCCAGGCAGCTCAGAAAAACATAACAATATGTTTTACCGCCGGTTGTAAGTGCGCTGCCGCCCAGGCAGCTCAGAAACTCGGAGATAGTCTCGCCAGACGCCGGATCGAGTGCGCTGCCGCCCAGGCAACTCAGAAAATAATCAAAATTAACAGGATCAGACCTTGAACGTGCGCTGCCGCCCAGGCAGCTCAGAAATGAGCAATTCCCCATGACATTTGCAACACCCAGTGCGCTGCCGCCCAGGCAGCTCAGAAAAAACCATACGTAAGGACTTGCCCGCCCCCGGCGTGCGCTGCCGCCCAGGCAGCTCAGAAAAGCGCGTCAAACTGCAGGTTCAGTCGATCAGCGTGCGCTGCCGCCCAGGCAGCTCAGAAAAGATCGAGATCGACAAGGAGCGTGGCCGGCTGGTGCGCTGCCGCCCAGGCAGCTCAGAAAGAGCAGCTCGAGATCGGCGGCACTTACGTGATGTGCGCTGCCGCCCAGGCAGTTCAGAAAAGCGCGTCAAACTGCAGGTTCAGTCGATCAGCGTGCGCTGCCGCCCAGGCAGCTCAGAAAAATCGATAAAGTTGGCTGGCTAACTCTAACTAGTGCGCTGCCGCCCAGGCAGCTCAGAAAAGGCAGACGGCAATCGACCAGCTCGATCAGTTGTGCGCTGCCGCCCAGGCAGCTCAGAAAAGATCGAGATCGACAAGGAGCGTGGCCGGCTGGTGCGCTGCCGCCCAGGCAGCTCAGAAAGAGCAGCTCGAGATCGGCGGCACTTACGTGATGTGCGCTGCCGCCCAGGCAGCTCAGAAAAGCCAGTAGATCTGCGCGCGGCGGATCTGTTGGTGCGCTGCCGCCCAGGCAGCTCAGAAATTGCACCTGGTGAGCGATGTCGGTCAGCATCGGTGCGCTGCCGCCCAGGCAGCTCAGAAACATCTCCGAAACACGGCCTCCCGCTGCCCTTTGTGCGCTGCCGCCCAGGCAGCTCAGAAAGCGCCCCGCGCCCTGCCCCATAACGTCGACGAGTGCGCTGCCGCCCAGGCAGCTCAGAAAGTCCCGCTGGGAGCCCGTGCATGAGCTCGCCCGTGCGCTGCCGCCCAGGCAGCTCAGAAAAGTCTGATCGAGCGCTATGCCGACTACGACGCGTGCGCTGCCGCCCAGGCAGCTCAGAAAATGTTCCCTGCACCTCGCTATATCGAACATCGGTGCGCTGCCGCCCAGGCAGCTCAGAAAACAGCACGCCGAAGATCACAGTGCCGGCCAGGGTGCGCTGCCGCCCAGGCAGCTCAGAAAATCAAGCGGAACCTGGAGCGTTATGGATATCTGTGCGCTGCCGCCCAGGCAGCTCAGAAATAACAAGGCTAAGCTCACCTTTTTTAACTATTGTGCGCTGCCGCCCAGGCAGCTCAGAAATGGCTGATTCGTGAGCGACCCCAGATCAGGCGGTGCGCTGCCGCCCAGGCAGCTCAGAAAGCCGATACGGCCAGGTGATCTCCCCGTGGTGAGTGCGCTGCCGCCCAGGCAGCTCAGAAATGGCGAATCCACTGCGCAGGCACAACATGATGGTGCGCTGCCGCCCAGGCAGCTCAGAAATCGTAGCGCCGTCGACCTGCCTCCCGATCTTTGTGCGCTGCCGCCCAGGCAGCTCAGAAATTGATGCGTTCATGCCATATGGTTTCGCAGGTGTGCGCTGCCGCCCAGGCAGCTCAGAAATGATGGACACGCAGTACGGGGTCAACGGCTACGTGCGCTGCCGCCCAGGCAGCTCAGAAAGCGATAGCTGGGCGGCGCAGATCAAGGATGCCGTGCGCTGCCGCCCAGGCAGCTCAGAAATTTTCGAGCGTGCGCTTGGTGGCCTCGCAGCGGTGCGCTGCCGCCCAGGCAGCTCAGAAATGCTTGCTGAGAACGAACGCCCGCGCTTCCAGGTGCGCTGCCGCCCAGGCAGCTCAGAAAACGCTTCCCACGCGCACTGAACGTGATAAAGCGTGCGCTGCCGCCCAGGCAGCTCAGAAATGTAATGTGCCTCGCAGTAATGCAGATCAGGCGTGCGCTGCCGCCCAGGCAGCTCAGAAAATCTACGCCGCTGCCGACGGCAACCTGCAGGCGTGCGCTGCCGCCCAGGCAGCTCAGAAAGGACTATCGCGGGCGAACGCCGGTCGGCACCGGTGCGCTGCCGCCCAGGCAGCTCAGAAAGGTTAATCCCCACGTTTGCGGGGAACGGATCGTATGCTGCCGCACAGGTAGTTCAATAGCATGGCAGGGGGTATGGCGGGCAGTTGGTGCCCATCAATCCCGCTGATACTCGACTTTGTGCCAATTTATTAGCCACCTAATTAGTTGGCCTCCATAATCTCGTCATCGGTTAGGCCAAGGGGCCTGCCACGCAAACGCAGATATTGGAGTGTCATCATGAAAACTCGCATTCTCGCCGCTATCGCACTGGTCGTTGCACTGCCTGCCGCCGCTCAGGCCAACAGCGTCATGGAAGAGCGCGCATTCGCCCAACAGCACGAAGCGCTGAATACCCAGACGACTTCCGGCTATCAGTTGCTGCCGACCGACTATCGCATCGATACCGTCAGCGGTGGTCATAGCACCGCAGCCGACCATTCACTGGCCTATGTCGCGGCAGTCACGCAGCGAGCAACCGATATCGCTGGCGGCAACGTTGGGCTCGTCGGCCAGGGTCAGAGCGTGGCCGCGGCGCAGGCGCTGCAGAACGTGAACGGTGGCGCCGATGCCGGCCAGGGCAATGTCGAAGTGACCTTCGCCAGCCTCGACTGATCGCGCCATATCAACGGTTGGCGCCCGAGAGGCGGGCGCCGAGCAGCGTGTCCCTCGATTTCCCCCATACCTCCAACTTCCCCGGTCCATCCCTTGGTCCGGGGCTTTTTATGGCTGGTGTTCGGGAGCTTCGGGATGCGCTGGCGTCAATGGGAGTCTAAGGAGCTGTTCGGGTTATCGCCGACCGTTCCCTCAGCGCCTCGCGGCCGGTCGGCGATCAAGGGTCGCCGACTTTTACATACTCTTCGCGAATGGGCTGACCGGCGAAGTAGGCTTCGAGAATTTCCCGTACGCCAGCGGCGTAGCGCGCCTGGGCCGGCAGCGTCGAGCCCGAGACGTGCGGCGTCATGTTGTTGTGCGGCATGGTTCGCCACGGATGATCCTCGGCCGGCGGTTGCGGATACCACACATCGCCTGCGTAGCCGGCGAGATGGCCGCTCTCCAGCGCCTCGACCACCGCGTCGCGATCGCATAGCTCGGCGCGGGCCGTGTTGATCAGATAGGTGCCGCGCTTCATCTTGCTGATCATCTCGGCATCGACGATATGCCGGGTCTCCTTGGTCAACGGCGCGTTGAGGGTGATCACGTCGCAGGTTCTGGCCAGTTCCTCCATGTTGTCGCACCAGGTCAGGCCATGTTCCTTTTCGAGTTCCTCGGAACGGCGATGGTGCGAGTTATAGTAGAGCTCGACGTCGAAGGGCTTGAGACGCTTGAGCACGGCGAAGCCGATTCGGCCGAGCGCCAGCGTGCCGACCTTCATGCCTTCCAGATCATAGGCGCGCTTCACGCAGTCGGCGATGTTCCAGCCGCCATCGACTGCCCACTGATGGGAAGGGACGAAATTGCGCACCAGGCTCAGGATCAGCATCACTACGTGTTCGGCCACGCTGATGCTGTTGGACTGAGTGATCTCGACGACTTTCACGCCGTGCTTCTCCGCGGCGTCCATGTCGACATGATCGGAGCCGACCCCGGCGGTGATCGCCAGCTTCAGCTGCCTGGCCTTTTCCAGCCGTTTGGCATCGAGATAGGCCGGCCAGAACGGCTGGGAGATGACGATATCGGCCTCTGGCAGCTCGCGCTCGAACTCCGAATCCTCGCCGTCCTTGTCGGAGGTGACGATGAGTTCATGACCGTTGTCCTCGAGGAATCGGCGTAGCCCCAGCTCGCCCGACACGTCGCCCAGCAACTCGCCGGGCGTGAAGTCGATATGGCTCGGCTTGGGCATGGCCTGACCGTCCGGATACTTTTCGAGCTTGGGGATGTCCTCACGGGCATATTCGGTGGGGTGCCCATCGATGGGATCGTCATACAGAACACAAAGCACTCTTGCCATAGCCTGCCTACCTCCTTGTAGAGAGTGAAACCGCACGCTGACTTTCAGTCGGCTGTCTTCATGCGGTCTAGATAGGCAGCGTAGAAAAGGATGGCGGGATTGATACACGCGCAGCGCGTAAAACAGGATTCAAAATGTATCTCGGTCAATAACCGGATACGACTGAACCGATCGAGCCGGAACCGCCAGTGATCGGCGATGGAGCCTATCGCTATCCCGCCCTACGCCTGGAGTGAATCGCTTCGAACGCCGGGCGCTCTGCCGCCAAGGCAGCGCGAAGTGGCAAGACGCTGACAGCGAGCCGCTATCCATCAATCCCGCTGATACTCGACTTTGCACCAACTGATTAGCCACCTAATGAGTAGACCTCCATAATCTCGTCATCGGTTGGGCCAAGGGGCCTGCCACGCAAACGCAGATATTGGAGTGTCATCATGAAAACTCGCATCCTCGCCGCTATCGCACTGGTCGTTGCACTGCCTGCCGCCGCTCAGGCCAACAGCGTCATGGAGCAACGGGCATTCGCTCAGCAGCATGAAGCGCTGAATACGCAGACGACTTCCAGCTATCACGTGCTGCCGACCGAGTATCGTGTCGACACCGTCAGCGGTGGTCATAGCGTCGCAGCCGATCGCGCTCTGGCAAGCGTCGAAGACTCGACCCGGCACGGGACGCATCTCCTTGGCGGCAATGGCGAACTGGTCGGCCAGGGTCAGAGCGTTGCCGCGGCTCAGGCGCTGCAGAACGTGAACGGTGGCGCCGATGCCGGCCAGGGCAATGTCGAAGTGACCTTCGCCAGCCTCGACTGATCGCGCCGTATCAACGGTTGGCGCCCGGGAGGCGGGCGCCGAGAAGCGTGTCCCTCGATTTCCCCCATACCTCCAACTTCCCCGGACCCTCCCCTGGTCCGGGGCTTTTTTGTGCCTGGCCTTCGTCATTCCGGCAGGCCTCGTGATTCCCGGTCAGGTGGCGTCCGTGTTCTGCTGGCTCAGGTGTTCGATGAAGCGCCGGCGCCATTCGAGCAGGCTGTTGCGCCTGAGCACGCCGATCATCTGCTGGTAGCGTTCCTGGCGTTCCTCGAGCGGCATGTTCAGGGCCTGTTCGATGGCGCTGGCGATGGCATGCACGTCGTAGGGATTGACCAGTAGCGCGCGGCTCAGCTCTTTGGCGGCGCCGGCCAGCTCGCTGAGTACCAGTACGCCGGGGTCTTCGGGATCCTGGGCGGCGACGAACTCCTTGCAGACCAGGTTCATGCCGTCGCGAAGCGGGGTCACCAGGCCGACCCGGGCGGAACGGAACAGGCCGATCAGCGCGTCGCGGGGGAAGGTCTGGTTGAGATAGTGCACTGGCATCCAGTCGAGATCGGCGTAGGTGCCGTTGATATGCCCGGCCATCTCCTCGAGTTGGCGGCGCAGCTCGTCATACTCGGGGATCGCGCTGCGCGAGGGGCTGGCGATCTGCATGAAGATCGTCTTCTGGCGGCGATGCTCGAAGTTGGTGAGCAGCGCCTCGATGGCGTTGAAGCGCTGTACCAGGCCCTTGGAGTAATCGAGCCGGTCGGCGCCGATGATCAGGTCGCGTTCGCCGAGATCCGCCTTGAGCTGACGCGCCTGTTCGTTGTCGCGGGAGTGCTCGGCTTCGGCGGTTAGCTCGTCGACATCGATACCCACCGGGTAGACGCCGGTACGAATCTTCTGGCCGTTGCACTCGATGGTGTCGCCGGAAATCTCGGCGCCGAAGGTTTCGATCGCGGCCTGGCGGAAGGCGTGCAGATCGTTGTTGGTCTGGAAGCCGATCAGGTCGTAGTGGAGCAGGTCGTCGAGCAGTTCGCGGTAGCCGGGCATTGCGCGCAGCAGGTCGTAGCTGGGGAAGGGGATGTGCAGATAGAAGCCCATCGGGTCCTTGACGCCTTCCTTGCGCAGCGCCTTGCCCAGCGGCAGCAGGTGATAGTCGTGCACCCAGATCAGTTCGCCACCTTCGAGCAGGCTGCTCAGGGCGCCGGCGAAGCGGTCGTTGACCCGCTGATAGGCCTTGGCGTACTCCAGCCGGAAGTCCATGGCGCCAAGGTTGAAGTGGAAGACGGGCCAGAGGACTTCGTTGGAGAAGCCCAGGTAGTAGTCTTCATAGTCTTCCCGGGATAGCGGCAGGGTGGCGTAGGTGATGTTGTCGCGCTGAACGGTGGTGGGCTCGCTGACGGCCGTTTCGCTGACCTCGCCGTCCCAGCCGAACCAGAGCCCGCCGTATTCGTCGAGGGCGCCGGTGATCGCCACCGCCAGGCCGCCGGCCTGGGACTTGTCGGGTTCCGGGATGGATACGCGATTGGAAATGACGACGAGACGTGTCATATGGCCTCCTCCCGGTTACGACTGAAATGTGTTGCCGAGTCGGTCAACTCGACCATGCGGCAGGTCTGCGGGGAGAGGCTCCACGGTTCGTGATTCCCGGTGTGGAGGCCTTCGGAGAGCCGTCCTTTGCCGTTCCCCTGGTCCGGGAGCCGTGCGCCGATCCGAGGGTTGTCGATGAGGCCGGGTTCGAAAGTCCGGCCCGCATGACGAAGCGGGGTCAGGGATCTGGCGTTGTCAGAGTCTCCAGCCATGTCAGTACCTCCTGTACTGATTGCAGATGATAGGTTGCGGCAGTCTCATCCTGGCTGCCGACGCGTACGGAATGGCCACCGCGAGCGTTGACGGTGCGAAAGGCGTCTTCGTCGGTGACATCATCGCCGATGAACACCGGCGTGCGGGTCTGGAACGTTGATTCTTCATCGAGCAGGCGGGCAACGGCGGTTCCTTTATGATAGCCGCTGGGACGCAGCTCGAAGACGCACTTGCCGGGGATCAGCTCGAAGGTATCGCCAAGTGCGCGATGCTGGGCCTCGATGAACTCGCGACATGTCTCGGCGAGTTCGGGCGCGGTGCGGTAGTGCAGGGTCAACGAGACGCCCTTGTCTTCGTAGTGCAGGCCTGGGTGGGCCTCGACGAAGGATGCCAGGGCGTCACGACAGGAGGCCAGCTGGGCGGGCTGATCGACCGCCGTGTGCCGCGTGCCGTCGGGGTTGCGCCATTCCAGCCCGTGAATGCCTGCCATCGGTAGCGACACCGGTGCGAGCAGACGCTCGAGCTGGTCCAGCGGGCGCCCGCTGACCACGGCCACGGCGCCGTCGAAGGCTCTGTCGAGTTGACCAAGCAATGTCTTCAGGCGCGGCGATACGTGAACGTCGTCGGGATGGGCGGCAAGCGACACCAGAGTGCCGTCGAAATCCAGAAACAGCGCCCAGTCGCGGCTTGGCAGGGGGAGCTGCGAAGAAGGGCGTCGTGACGGAGAAGGGCGTCGCGACGAAGAAGAAGGCGTCGAAGATGTGGGCATTGGCTTGCGCGAACTCCTCTGGGTGAAAGGGCGGGTTCGTCTCCGTATCTTGCTCGGGTCGCTCCAGGAGAACGCCAGGCGCGGGCTCCATGATGAACGACTCGAGATGACGGTCGGCAACGCCGACCAGATTGCCAGCGCTGCCCTGGCGCGCCCTCGCCTTGGGCGCGAACCCGGTGGATGAGCGTGCCGTGCGGCCTAGTGCTCGGCCTGCTCGAATTGCTCGGCGGCACGCAGCGCCTCTTCCTGGCTTGCATGCTCGGAGACGACGTTCTCGTTGTCGGGCTGGCTTTCGTCGATGACCACCCAGCCGGTAATCGTCTCTTTCAGGTCGCTGCTGTCGAAAACCGGTTCGACGCGGGCTTGCTTTTGCATTCTCTCTTCCTCCATGAAGCAATAGGAAACCATCGTCTTGATGGCTTGATCGGGATTGGCGGCGTAGCCAGGCCGCTCAATCGTCTTCGTCATCGGCTGGCGCCTGGAAGGCCCGCTTGTCATCGGGGAGCCTTACCATATCGCCGAGACCGAGTCCGCCGTGGCTATCGTGACGTTTGCCGTCGTCATCGATCAGGGCGGCGACCTTGCCGATGCTGACGCCGTCCTTGTAGGCCTCGACCTGAACACGCACCGTGGCACCGTGATAGCGAGCGGTCAGCATCATGCCTGGCTGCGGGGTAACGCGATGCTGCTCATCCTTGGCGTAATGGGCATCGACACTGGCGCCGCCCGGGGTATCCCACTCGATATGCTTATGCATGTCGCTCTCCTTGTCATTGATGTGGATTCAGCGTAGCTGCCAATCGGCTGATTTGCTGCCAGTATAGCGTTCTCCCCGGCGCTCTCGGCGCAGTGAGGGCGCCGTCGGGAAAGTGGTCGGACACGCCGAAAGCCAAAGACACGAACAGTTACGAACGCTTGTCTTTTGGTCGGCGTGCCAGCAGAGTGAACATTGTCTTTCAATAGCCAATACAGTCTTTTTGCAACCCAACAAAGAGTGACAACAACGATGAAGAAGACAGTACTCGCCCTTGCCATTGCTGCCACCACGGCATGTGCCGGTGTTGCGCAGGCGGACGTCAAGGTAGGATTTCTCGGCGGCTTCACCGGAGGTATCGAAAGCCTGACACCGCCGATCTTCGATGGTGCCAAACTGGCGGTAGCCGAGGTCAACGAGCAGGGCGGCCTGCTGGATGGCGAAGATATGGTGATGCCCTCCGGCGATACGACCTGCTCGGATGCGTCTGCGGCATCCAACGCTGCCGACCGGCTGGTGAACAGCGAGAAGGTGACCGCGATCGTGGGGGCGCTGTGTACCGGTGCGACGATCGCCGCAGCCAACAATGCCGCAATCCCCGGTGGCGTGGTGATGGTGTCGCCGGCTTCCACGGCGCCGGCGGTGACGGATCTGGACGACAACGACCTGGTCTTCCGTACCGTGCCTTCCGATGCGTTCCAGGGCGTGCAGCTGGCCAAGCTGCTGCTGTCCAAGGGGATCGAGGACGTGGCGGTGACGTTTGTCAACAACGACTACGGTCAGGGGCTCGACGACGCTTTCACCAAGACCTTCGAAGCCGAAGGCGGCACGATTTCCGCCAACCTGGCGCATGAAGACAACCGCGCCGACTATCGTTCGGAGATCGGCCAGCTTTCGTCCGGCGGTTCACAGACGCTGGTCGTGCTGGCCTACGCCGACACGTCCGGCCAGACGATCCTGCGCCAGGCCTATGAAAGCGGGGCGTTCACCCAGTTCGCCGGCGGCGACGGCATGGTCGGCAACTCGCTGGTCGATGCCGTGGGGGCGGACGTGCTCGAGGGCATGATCGCGACACGTCCGGGCTCGCCGGATGTGCCGGGGGCGGATGTCTTCAACGGTCTGGCCGAAAAGGCCGGCATCGACCCGAGTGCGGTGTTCGCGGCGCAGTCCTACGATGCCGCCTTCCTGCTGGCGCTCGCCATCGAGAAGAACGGCAGTGCGGATCGCGAAGGGCTCTCCGCGGCGCTGCGCGATGTTGCCACGGCGCCGGGCGAGACGATCCTGCCGGGCGAGTGGGAAAAGGCCAAGCAGTTGATCGCCGAAGGCAAGGAGATCGACTATCAGGGTGCTTCCGGCAACCAGGAGTTCGATGACAACGGAGACGTGCCGGGCATCGTGGTCGAGATGGCCGTGGAAGACGGCAAGTTCGTGACCAAGGGGGCGATCGAGAAATAATCCTCGTCGATTTCAGGCGTCGACTCCAGGGCAACGCCCGGGAAGACAGCGCCAGGACCCAAAAGCCAAGACACAAAACCCCGAGCTCAGGCTCGGGGTTTTTGCGTTCTGGTGTTGCGGTTCGCGTTCGGCTGTTCGAGCGTCGCGATCAGTCGTGATGCTTGACCTTCTCAGGTATCAGCCCGCGCGGCGCGAAGCGCAATACCAGCAGGATCAGCAGGCCGATCACGAACACTCTCGCCTGCAGGGCGCGGCTGTCGAGGTTGCCCGGCTGCCAGTCGAACCAGTGGGCGCCCAGTGCCATGAAGGCGTGCATCACGGCCAGCGCCATCGGCCCCGACATGATCCAGATCACGTAGACCAGCACGGCGCCGAACAGCGTCCCCAGATTGTTGCCGGGTCCGCCGAGAATCACCATCACCAGCACCAGGAAGGTGTGGTTCAGCGGCAGGTAGCCCTGCGGGTCGAACAGGCCGTTGAAGCTGGTCAGCGCCGCACCGCCGATCCCCATCAGGATACAGCCGAAGACGAAGATCTCCTGGCGGCGGCGATTGATCGACTTGCCCATGGCGGCGGCGGAGACTTCGTTGTCGCGGATGGCACGGATCATGCGACCCCAGGGCGCGTGATAGGCGCGATGGAGCAGGAAGAAGATCACCGCGATCATCACCACCGTGACCGACAGATAGAGCGCGCGGGCGGTCAGAAAGCCGACTTCGCCCGGATCCGATACCGGCCAGGGCAGCGGCGAGATGGTCGCGGTGCCACGGGTCAGCCAGTCGGAATTCTTGAGAAACGCCTTGATGATCTCGGCGATGCCCAGCGTGGCGATGACGAGATAGTCGCTGCGCAGGCCGAGACAGATGTGGCCAATGAAGTAGCCGACGCCGCCGGCCAGCGCGCCCCCGACGATCCAGCCGAGCCACACCGGCAGGCCCAGGCCACCGATGAATTCCACCTGGGATTCGATATCGCCGGTGACGCTGCGCAGCCAGCTGATCACCACCAGATAGCCGACGAGCCCGGCGACGACGGCCAGAATGGTGCGCAGCAGCCTGGGAACGCCGATGCGGTCGAGGCGGCTGATGCCGAAGACGATCGCCGTAACTGCCACCATCGCCAGCAGCACCCAGCCCAGGCGTCCGGGCAGGTCGCTGGCCCAGAACGCGGGATTGACGGGAATGCTGAAGAAGGTGGCCGAGAAGCCGCCCAGGGCGACGAAGCCCATGATGCCGGCGTTGAACTGGCCGGCGTAGCCCCACTGGATGGTCAGGCCGAGCGCGAGGATGGCGTAGCAGGATGCTTCCACCAGCATGCGGGTGGAGTAGGCCGGCCCCATGATCGCGAACACGGCGAGGACGACGATGGCCAGCCCGCCGAACAGCAGCAGCTCGCGAGCGGGGAGCGCGCGGCGGGAAGCGGAGTGCGACGAGGCCGAGTGCTTGGAGGTCGGAGTCTTGGGAGTCGAATTCATCAGATCACCTTCCCTTTGAAGATGCCGGTCGGACGCCAGATCAGCACCGCGACCAGAATGAAGAAGGGTACGACGATCTTGTATTCGGTACCCACCAGCGCCAGGTTGTTCGGCAACTCCAGCCAGGTCGGCAGGCTATCGCGTATCGGCCTGAGCAGCACCGACCAGTTGAACACGGCCAGGGTCTCGGCGAAGCCGACCAGAAAGCCCCCGGCGATGGCGCCATACGGATGGCCGACACCGCCGACGATGGCGGCGGCGAAGATCGGCAGCAGCAGGAAGAAACTGAGATCCGGCTTGAACGCGACGTCCAGCGACAGCAGGGTGCCGGCTATCGTGGCCAGCGAGCCGGCGATGATCCAGGTCAGAGTGATGATCAACTTGGTGTTGATGCCGGAGGCCCGTGCCAGATCGGGATTGTCGGACATCGCCCGCATCGCCTTCCCCAGTCGCGCCCGGGTCAGGAACAGATGCAGCCCGACCACGGCGACGATGGTGACGATGAACAGGATGATCTGCGGCTCGGTGAGAATGATCGGCCGGGTGACGCCGGGCAGGTCGATGCGGAAGATCTCCTTGCGCGCATCGATGTAGAGGCTCTGTGCGCCGGTGCCGGAGAACAGTCGGATCAGGCCCTGCAGCATCAGGGTGACACCCAGCGAGGCGATCACCATCACGATCGGCTTCACGCCGTGGCTGCGCAACGGCTGGTAGAACGCGCGGTCGATACCGACGGCAATCAGCGAGGTGGCGGCCATGGCGATCGGCAGCATGACGATGGCGGTGGGCAGGCCCAGCGCATCGCCGGCATGGGGAAAGGCCATCGTCAGCAGCAGGACGATAAGGGTGCCGAGGGTCATCATGTCGGCATGGGCGAAGTGGGCGAAACGCAGAATGCTGTAGATCAGCGTCACGCCGACGGCGCCGATGGCGTAGATGCTGCCGGTGACGCTACCGGCGACCACGACGTAGTTGAAGAAGTAGATCAGCTCATTCACGACGAAATCTCTGTTGGAATCGGTTTGACGCTAGGCCTGATGTCTTCGAGCTTCGAGCTTCGAGCCGGGTCGCGAACCTCGGGCGCTCCAGAACGCGGCCTCAGCCGCCGAGGAAGCTCTTGGCCACCTGCGGGTCGTTGAGCAGTGCCTCGCCGGTATCGGTAAATCGATTCTGACCGGCCGCGAGCACGAAGCCCTTGTGGGCGATCCGCAGCGCCTGCTTGGCGTTCTGTTCGACCATCAGCACCCCGACGCCGGCGGCATTGATGGTCTTCACCCGATCGAAGATTTCGTTCATGTAGCGCGGCGACAGCCCGGCAGTGGGTTCGTCCAGCAGCAGCACGCTGGGTTCGTTCATCAGCGCGCGCCCCATCGCGACCATCTGCCGCTGACCGCCGGAAAGCTCGCCGGCCGGCTGGCGGCGCTTCTCCTTGAGCGGGGGAAAGAATTCGTAGATCTGCGCCTTGAGGCGGGACGCGGTGGCGGGTTTGAGAAACGCGCCCATCTCCAGGTTCTCCTCGACGGAGAGACTCGGGAAGATGTTCTTCTCCTGCGGCACGAAGCCCATCCCCATCTCGACCAGCTTGTGCGGCGAGAGGTTGGTGATGGCTTCGCCGCGCAGGCGGATCTCGCCCTGGGTGATCGTCAGCAGGCCGAAGACGGCCTTGAGCATGGTCGATTTGCCGGCGCCGTTGGGCCCGACGATGACGCCGATCTCATCGGACTCGATCGTCATGTCGACGCCATTGAGAATGTTCATGCCGCCGTAGCCGCCATGAACGTCGATTGCTTCGAGTAGTGGCATTGTGTGCTCTGTTTATTGTTGAACGCTGAATCTGGTAAGTGTCTGCGCTCGCCGACTTTTTCGTCGATGGAAACAGGACCTCGGAACCTCAGGCCGGTTCGGCGCCGAAGTAGGCCTCGATCACTTCCGGGTTGTTCTGGATCTCGGTGATCGAGCCTTCCATCATCACCTGCCCCTGGGCCAGCACGATGACGGGGTCGCACAGCCGTCCGATCATGTCCATGTCGTGCTCGATGACCAGGAAGGTGTAGCCCAGCTCGCGGTTGAGCCGCTCGATGTTGCCCATCAGGTCGCCGAGCAGCGTGCGGTTGACGCCGGCGGCGATCTCGTCGAGCAGCACGACCTGGGCGTCGGTCATCATGGTGCGGCCGAGCTCGAGCAGCTTCTTCTGGCCGCCGGAGAGATTGCCGGCCAGTTCGTTGCGCACGTGCGAGAGGCCGACGAAATCGAGCACTTCGAGCGCCCGCCGACGCACCTCGTCTTCCTGACGGCGGACTTCACCGGGCTTCAGCCAGGTGCTGAACAGGTTCTCGCCCTCCTGGCGGGGCGGCACCATCATCAGATTCTCCAGCGAGGTCAGGTGGCTGAATTCGTGGGCGATCTGGAATGTGCGCAGCAGCCCTTTGTGAAAGCGCTGGTTGGCGGAAAGGTGAGTGATCGCCTCGCCGTTGAGCAGCACTTCGCCGCTGTCGGGCGCAAGGCTGCCGGCGATGATGTTGAACAGCGTCGATTTACCGGCACCGTTGGGGCCGATCATGCCGGTGATCGAACCCTTGGCGACCTGAATCGAGCAATCGTCGATGACCGTCAGGCCCCCGAACGACTTGCGGATATTGCGGACATCGATGATGGGCGTCATCGCGTCTCCCCTGCAGCGTTGTTGCTATTGTTCACGAGGGCGCCGGTGTCAGCGCTCCTGGCTTCGTTGTTTCTGTCGTTTCTGTCGTTGTTTCTATCGTTGTATCCGTACTGCCTGCGGCGGGATGCCCGAGTCGGTACGGCCCACGCACGATGACGGCGGCCGTTACCCGGGCATCCGGGCTGTTGCCGATTGTACAGTCGTCTATCGGCACGAGTCGTGTTTCTTGAAGTCCGAAGAGTCAACGCTACCGGCCCCAAACGACGACACCCGCCGAATGGCGGGTGTCGTGGAAGCTGCAGTAGCGCGCGATCAGCCTTTCTTGCCGGCCCGCTTGCGCTCGTTCTCGGTCAGGTGCTTCTTGCGCAGACGGATGTGCTGGGGGGTGATTTCCACCAGCTCGTCGTCGTCGAGGAACTCGATGGCCTGCTCGAGGGTGAAGCGGATCGGCGGCGTCAGCACGATGTTTTCATCGTTGCCGGAAGCGCGCATGTTGTCGAGCTTCTTGCCCTTGGTCGGGTTGACGACCATGTCGTTGGCCCGGTTGTTGATGCCGATCAGCATGCCTTCGTAGACCTCGGTGCCGTGGTCGACGATCAGCTTGCCGCGTTCCTGCAGGGTGTAGAGCGCATAGGCCAGCGCCTTGCCGGGAACCATCGATACCAGCACGCCGTTGCGACGCTCGATGGCGGCATCGGGCTTGAGCGGGCCGTAGTGATCGAAGCGGCTGGTCAGGATGCCGGTGCCGGAGGTCAGCGTCAGGAACTGGCCGCGGAAGCCGATCAGCCCGCGCGCCGGGATGATGAAGTCCAGGCGCACGCGACCCTTGCCGTCCGGGTTCATGTTGGTCAGCTCGCCCTTGCGGTAGCCGAGCTCTTCCATGACCGCGCCCTGGTGCTGCTCTTCGCAGTCGATGATGACTTCTTCGTACGGCTCCTGCTTGACGCCGTCGATCTCCTTGATGATGACCTCGGGGCGGCCGACGGCCAGCTCGAAGCCTTCACGACGCATGGTTTCGATCAGCACCGACAGGTGCAGTTCGCCGCGTCCGGAAACCTTGAATTTCTCGGCGGACTCGCCCTGTTCGACACGTAGCGCCACGTTGTGGATCAGCTCCTGGTCGAGACGATCCTTGATGTTGCGGCTGGTGACGTACTTGCCGTCCTTGCCCGCGAACGGCGAGTCGTTGACCTGGAAGGTCATGGAGACGGTCGGCTCGTCGACGGAGAGCGGCGGCAGCGCTTCGACGTTGTTGACGTCGCACAGCGTGTCGGAGATCGCCAGGTTGTCGATACCGGTGATGCAGACGATGTCGCCAGCGGTGGCTTCTTCGGTCTGCACGCGCTCCAGGCCCATGTGGGTCATGACCTGGCCGATCTTGCCCTTGCGGACCGCGCCTTCCTTGGTGATGACGCTGATCTGCTGGCCGGGCTTGACGCTGCCGCGCTTGATGCGACCGAGGCCGATGACGCCGACGTAGCTGTTGTAGTCCAGCGCGGAGATCTGCATCTGGAACGGGCCGTCGAGTTCGACCTTGGGCGGCTCGACGATGTCGACGATGCTCTTGAACATCGGCGTCATGTCATCGGCGAGCTGGTCCGGTTCCATGCCGGCGATGCCGTTGAGCGCCGAGCAGTAGATGATCGGGAAGTCGAGCTGCTCGTCGGTGGCGCCGAGGTTGTCGAACAGATCGAAGATCTGGTCGATGACCCAATCCGGACGCGCGCCGGGGCGATCGATCTTGTTGACCACGACGATCGGCTTGAGGCCCTGGGCGAACGCCTTCTGGGTCACGAAGCGGGTCTGCGGCATCGGGCCATCGACGGCGTCGACCAGCAGCAGTACGGAATCGACCATGGACATGACGCGTTCGACTTCGCCACCGAAGTCGGCGTGTCCCGGGGTGTCGACGATATTGATGTGGTAGTCGCGGCCGTTGCCGTCGTTCCAGCGGATCGCGGTGTTCTTGGCCAGGATGGTGATGCCGCGTTCCTTTTCCTGGTCATTGGAGTCCATGATCCGGTCTTGGCCTTCGGCCTTGCGATCCAGCGTGCCGGACTGGCTCAGGAGCTTGTCGACCAGTGTCGTCTTGCCATGGTCGACGTGGGCGATAATGGCAATGTTCCTAATGCTCTCGATGCGAGCGTTAGAGGCGTTGTCACTCATGGGGCGGTTTCCATCGTAAAATGTGTGCGCCCATGTCTAAGTCGATGATCCATGCTCTAGCGCTGGATCGACGAGTCCCCTGGGCACTGAGTAGGAGGGTCGGGCGCGCATTGTACAGGCAAGCGCGCGACACTGGCTACTTTAGTCTATCGGCGTAGCGCAAGATCTTTTTTCACGCCGACTCCGCGAGAGCGGCGGCAGCTCGCTCGACCCTGGGTTTTCTTCTGTCGTCGTTTCAAGTCTTTGAAAAGAAAGTTTTTTCTATTGCTGCGAGGGGCGCGTGGAAAACGCTGAACAGGCTGGCGAACAGATAATGAGCTGGATTCGTGCCGATATCTGGCGCATGGACGCACTGCGCCAGGCACGGTCGCTGCGCCTGCCCGACTGGTGGCTGGCGGCCGGCTTCGTGCGCAATCTGGTCTGGGATCGCCTGCACGGCTATTCGTCATCCACGCCGCTGAACGATATCGATCTGGTCTATTTCGATCCGGACTATTTCAATCCGGACTATTTCGATCCGGACTATTTCGATTCGGTTCAGGTCGGCAAGCGTGTCGATCGCGAGCACGAACGGCACCTCGAGCGCGCCTCAGCGCTGCCCTGGTCGGTCAAGAACCAGGCTCGCATGCACGAGCGCCACGGGCATCGTCCCTACCTCTCTATAGAAGAAGCGTTGAGTGTCTGGGTCGAACGGGAAACCGCGGTGGGCGTCACGCTGGGCGACGACGATCGCCTGCGTCTGATCGCGCCGTTCGGCGTGGGTTCGCTATTGGCCGGGCGGGTCACGCACAATCCCCGACATGGCGATCGCGAAGTATTTCGGCGTCGGGTCGCCGCCAAGGGGTGGCTACGACAGTGGCCGAAGCTCGACATTCCCGAGCTGTGAAGCCGGGCTCGGCGGCGATCTCTGGGCGATCTCAGCACGATTTCAGGACGAACTCAGGAATTGAGATTGCCCAGCAGCCAGTCGAACAGCCGCCCGGGGCTGTTGGCGACCGGCTGCGTGATGACGAAACGGGGCAGGAGTACGGTATCGACGGACGGCTCAAGCCAGCCTGCACGGCGAGTCAGGACGTGTTCGATGCCTGCGCCGGTCGCGAGCCGGGCTAGGTCGTCGTCCGCGATGGTGCCGACATCGGCATCGGCCGCGATGGGCAGCGGATGACGACACAGAATGGCCAGCTGGTGCTGGCTCTCGCGTAGCCGAGCCAGCGTCCCGGCGTCTCGTGTCGTGAATCGTGGCGGTATCAGGCTGCCGAAACGAAAAAGCCCGCATTGCTCGAGCCGCCGGATGCTGAACGCGTCCAGCGACTCGCCGGAGACAATCGCGTCGGCGTTCAGCGTCGCGGCGACACCATGCAACATGGCCGGCTTGTACGACTGGTCGAGCTCGTCGATGTAGGTCTTGATCGCCTGGCTGTAGTGCTCGTCCCGGCGGCCGATGCAAGCCGGCGGGACGGGCAGACCGGACTCGACCAGGTGCCGGGCGGCACGCTCGGCCGTGTCTTCATGCCATAGCGCTTCGCCGAGAGCTTCATGCCAGGAACTCCACGCCCGCTGGGCGATGGGGCAGGGGAGGAAGACATTGGCCGGCAGCGCCATGCGCTCCAGCGTGGGCGACACCTGCTTGAGCGTGTCGCGCCAGCCGCCATCGAACGTGAGTGCGATGCGGGGCAACTGATCGTGATGAAGCTGCAGCGCGCTTTCCAGACTGACGATCTGGGCGCTGTCGCTGAGACTTTCCAGCAGCTGCTGAAAGCTGTCCGGGCCCAGGCACCAGTCGGCGCGATGAGGCAGGCGTGCCTCGGCTTCATCATCCAGTACCCGGCGCAGTGCCAGAATGGCGCTTCGGCCCCATAGCGGCTCGCTGAGATTGAGACGCCAGTGACCGCGTAGGCGCTGTACCACATCCTGTGTGCGATCCAGCCTGGGCATGGGTAGTTCCATTACTGAGTCATTGATCGCCATGAGTCACGGCGCGTAAGAACAGTATCCGTCGGGTATCGGATTTCGGCAAAGTTTCCTGTCGTGACTTTATGTTCCGTTTTGGTGCATATGGCGAAAGTCATGCGCCAAATTGGTGCTTTTAGCAATTCCTGTTGATGCATGATTGACGATCGGTGCACACCCGAGGGGCATCTCGCATTCAGAGGCCAATCAAAATTATCTTTTTCGTCATGCGGTTATATCAGGCGCTCACTATTCTGCTTCATTTTGGCACATTCTCTGCATGACTATGTAAAAACGGCGTGCGCGTGGGCAAGAGCGCTAACTTCGTGCTACAAAACACGCATGCCAAAAAACGGTGTTGGATATTCGCCAACGAATCGAGCCATGGCTCACAGTGGAGGACAACATGTCTGAGAAAACCCTCGCCCTTATCGAAGAACACGACGTCAAGTGGGTGGATCTGCGCTTTACCGATACCAAGGGCAAGGAGCAGCACGTCACGATTCCTGCCAGTGCTGTCGATGCGGAATTCTTTGAAGATGGTCAGATGTTCGACGGCTCCTCCATCGAAGGCTGGAAGGGCATCAACGAGTCCGACATGATTCTGCGTCCGGAAGACGGGACCGCCTTCCTCGATCCGTTCACCGAAGACTCCACGCTGATCCTGCGCTGCGACATCATCGAGCCGGCCACCATGCAGGGCTACGAGCGCGATCCGCGCTCCATCGCCAAGCGTGCCGAAGCCTATCTGAACAGCACCGGCCTGGGCGACACCGCTTTCTTCGGTCCGGAGCCCGAGTTCTTCATCTTCGACGAAGTGCATTGGAAGACCGATATCGAAGGCTCCATGTACAAGATCTCTTCCGAAGAGGGCGCCTGGTCCACCGATCGTCAGGTCGAAGGTGGCAACCTGGCCCACCGTCCGCGCGTCAAGGGTGGCTATTTCCCCGTGCCGCCGGTCGACAGCTTCCACGATATCCGCAGCGCGATGTGTAACACGCTGCAGGCGATCGGCCAGAGCGTCGAAGTGCATCACCACGAGGTGGCCAACGCCGGTCAGAACGAAATCGGCGTCAAGTTCAACACCCTGGTGAAGAAGGCCGACGAAGTTCAGGAGATGAAGTACGTCATCCACAACGTGGCGCACGCCTACGGCAAGACGGCAACCTTCATGCCCAAGCCGCTGGTCGGTGACAACGGTTCCGGGATGCACGTTCACCAGTCCTTCTGGAAAGATGGCCAGAACCAGTTCGCGGGCGACGAGTACGCCGGTCTGTCCGAAATGGCGCTGTACTACATTGGCGGCATCATCAAGCACGCACGCGCGCTGAACGCCTTCACCAATGCTTCGACGAACTCCTACAAGCGTCTGGTGCCGGGCTTCGAAGCGCCGGTCATGCTCGCCTACAGCGCGCGTAACCGCTCTGCGTCCATTCGTATTCCGTACACTTCCAACCCGAAGGGCAAGCGCGTCGAGACTCGCTTCCCCGACCCGACCGCCAACCCGTACCTGGCGTTCGCGGCGATGCTGATGGCCGGTATCGACGGCATCAAGAACAAGATCCATCCTGGCGACGCCATGGACAAGAACTTGTACGATCTGCCGCCGGAAGAAGGCAAGAAGGTCCCGACCGTGGCCACCAGCCTCGATCAGGCGCTGGCAGCGCTCGATGCCGATCGCGCCTTCCTGACCGAAGGCAACGTGTTCACCGACGACATGATCGATGCCTATATCGAGCTGAAGAACGAAGACGTCGAGCGCCTGCGTCTGGCGACGCATCCGGTCGAGTTCGACCTCTACTACAGTGTCTGAGGTTCACACCTTGGCCTGACGAAAAGCCCCACCTCGGTGGGGCTTTTTTTGTCGGCAGGGGAGCGGCACCTTCAAGCTCTGCGGTTCCTGGCCGCTGCTGGCCGTTGAGCCGGGATATCATGCCCGGCAGGCGAATAAGGAGGGAAGAACGATGCAAGCACGACGGGTTGGATGGATGATCGGCGGCGTGGCGCTGCTGCTGGCGTTGCCGGCACTGGCGGCCCCGGTCTATCGGCATGTCGATGCCAACGGCAACGTGGTCTATAGCGACGAGCCCGGACAGGGCAACCGGGTCGATCTCAAGCCCATTACGGTGGTCGATCCGGCAGAGGTCGAAAGCCGCTCGCGCCCGGCCGAGTCGACGCCGACATCGCCTTCGGCGGTCGACTACGAGCGCTTTGCGATCACCAGCCCGAGCAATGGCGAGACCCTGCCGACCGGCCAGGGCGGCAACGTTCAGGTGCAATTGGCGATCGAGCCCGAACTGCAGCCGGGCGACCGCGTTCAGCTCCGGGTCGACGGCAAGGTGAGTCAATCGCCGATGCATACCAGCGTGTTCGCGCTGAGCCAGCTCGAGCGCGGCGAGCACCAGATCCAGGCTGAGCTGCTGGACGCTCAGGGCCAGGTGCGGCTGTCGACGCCAGCGGTGACGCTCTACGTCCAGCGGGCCAGCGTCAACCTGCCCGCCAATCCCAATAACCCGAATTCGAATAATCGATAGGCAGCGATTTGAGAATTGCACCATTTTGGTGAATGAAGGCTTGGTTGCTATCGAGCGTTTCCCGGTCCTGAGCGAAATCGGGGAGTGGCGCGGTTTTTGCACTGTATAAGCACATACCGGATCACCACGATGGAACGACGCATGTATCAACGTTTGCTGGAGCACTTGACGACCGCCGTCCTGCTACTCGACGAACATCTGCACGTGCGCTGGCTCAACCCTGCCGCCGAGGCGCTACTGGCCGCGAGCCGGCCCCGGGTGGTCGGCCATTGGCTGGAGTGCCTGAACGGCGAGGACGGCAGCATCCGACAGGTACTGCTCAAGGCGATGCAGGAGTTTCATCCCTACACGCAGCGGGAAGCGGCGATGGTGCTGACCGCCGGGGAAGTGATCACGGTGGATTTCACCGCGACGCCGATCACCAGCCGCGAACTGCTGCTCGAGATCGAGCCGCGGGATCGGCTATTGCGAATTTCCCGCGAGGAGGCGCTGATCGCGCGCCAGGAGACGGTCAAGGTGCTGATGCGCGGCCTCGCCCACGAGGTCAAGAATCCACTGGGTGGCATCCGCGGCGCCGCGCAGTTGCTGGAGCGGGATCTCCCCGATCCGCAGTTGGCCGAATTCACCCGAATCATCGTCGAGGAGGCGGATCGCCTGCGGGATCTGGTCGATCGCATGCTGGGCCCGAATACGCTGGTGCACCACGAGCCGCTCAACGTTCACAAGGTGCTGGAGCGGGTGCGGGCGCTGCTCGAGGCGGAGCATCATCAACTGAGCTTCGAGCGCGATTACGACCCCAGCATGCCGGATCTGGTCGGCGACGAGCCGCAGTTGATCCAGGCCGTTCTCAATATCGCGCGCAATGCGGTGCAGGCCATGGAGGAGTTCGGAACGCCCGAGCCGCGCCTGCTGCTGCGTACCCGGGTTCGCCGTCAGTTCACCCTGGGCGCCGAGCGCCACCGGCTGGTGTGTGAAGTCGCGATCGTCGACAACGGCCCGGGCATTCCGGAGCACATCCGCGAGACGCTGTTCTTCCCCATGGTCTCCGGTCGCGCCGAGGGTAGCGGCCTGGGATTGTCGATCGCGCAGTCGATTCTGCATCAGCACCAGGGGTTGATCGAATGCGAATCCCAGCCGGGCGCCACGGAGTTCCGGCTGCTGATCCCGTTCGAGGCGCAGCAGTGAGATCGGCCGCATCCCTTCTTCGTACGCGAGCGCCTCGACCGGGTCGTGCGCGCGGGCCGTTGGCCCATGTTGTCGAGAGTATCGACGTTGTCGTGGGTATCGAAGCTATCGAGGGTACCGAAGTTATCGAGAGTACCGAAGTTGTCAGGGTACCGAAGTTATCGAGAGTACCGAAGTCGCTGAGAGCGCGATTCACCGTTCTGCTGGAGAACTGCCATGACTGAAGTCGCTCGTATCGCGATCGTCGATGACGATCGTGCGATTCGCTGGGTTCTGGAAAGGGCACTGGCACAGCCGGACCTGGAAGTGCAATCCTTCGAGCGGGCCGATGCCGCGCTCGAGTCGATCGAACGCAACCCGCCGGACGTGCTGCTGACCGACATTCGCATGCCGGGGCTCGACGGGCTCGATCTGATGGCAAAAGTCCGCCAGATGCATCCCGACCTTCCCGTGATCGTGATGACGGCGCACTCCGACCTGGACAGCGCCGTGGCGTCCTATCAGGGCGGCGCGTTCGAATACCTGCCCAAGCCGTTCGATGTCGACGATGCGCTGGCGCTGGTTCGGCGCGGGGTGGCGCACGCCCGCGAGCGGCGTTCTCCCGCGGCGATGCCGGAGGGTCTGTCCGCCGAGATCATCGGTGAAGCGCCGGCGATGCAGGAGGTGTTCCGGGCGATCGGCCGGCTGTCGCAGTCGCACATCACGGTGCTGATCAATGGCGAATCGGGCACCGGCAAGGAGCGCGTCGCCCAGGCGTTGCACCAGCACAGCCCGCGTAGCGGGCACCCGTTCATCGCGCTCAACATGGCCGCGATCCCCAAGGATCTGATGGAATCCGAGCTGTTCGGCCACGAAAAGGGCGCGTTTACCGGCGCTGCCGCCCAGCGTCGCGGGCGTTTCGAGCAGGCCGATGGCGGCACGCTGTTCCTGGACGAGATCGGCGACATGCCCGCCGATACCCAGACGCGCCTGCTGCGCGTGCTGGCGGATGGCGAATTCTACCGGGTCGGCGGGCACGTGCCGGTCAAGGTGGATGTGCGGATCATTGCCGCGACGCACCAGAACCTGGAAAAGCTGGTGACGGAAGGGCGCTTCCGTGAGGATCTGTTCCACCGGCTCAACGTGATTCGCGTTCATCTGCCCCGGCTGTCGGAGCGCCGCGAGGACATTCCGCGCCTGGCCCAGCACTTTCTCGCCGAGGCCGCCAAGGAACTCTCCGCCGAGTCCAAGGTGCTGACCAAGGAGGCCGAGACGCATTTGACACGCCTACCCTGGCCCGGCAACGTTCGACAGCTGGAAAACACCTGTCGCTGGCTTACCGTGATGGCGTCCGGTCGCGAGGTGCTGGTCGACGATCTGCCGCCGGAGCTGCGCGAACTCGAAGGCAACGAGACGCCGAGCGGCGACTGGCGCAACGCGTTCCGCGAGTGGGCCGATCGAGCATTGGCCTCGGGGCATACGCACCTGCTCGAAGAGGCGGTGCCGGATTTCGAGCGCATCCTGATCGAGACCGCCCTGAAGCACACCGGCGGACGCAAGGGCGAGGCTGCCGAACTGCTGGGCTGGGGGCGCAACACGCTGACGCGCAAGGTCAAGGTGCTGTTGCCGGCACTGGCCGACGAATAGCCCGGTGGGCATCGGGCATGGCCGGGGGTTGTAGCAAGGCCGCAGCCGGCACGGCCGTGATCAAACGACATCAATGTGGGAAGTCCCATGTTCGACTCGACCCAATGGTGGCGTGGCAGCGTCATCTACCAGATCTATCCACGAAGCTTCATGGATGCGCGCGGCGACGGCATCGGCGATCTTCCCGGTATCACCGCCAAGCTGGACTACGTGGCCGAACTGGGCGTCGATGCGATCTGGATTTCACCGTTCTTTCCGTCGCCGATGAAGGATTTCGGCTACGACGTGACCGACTATCGCGGCGTCGACCCGATGTTCGGCGCCTTTCACGATTTCCAGATGCTGCTCGAGCGCGCCCACGGTCTGGGGCTGAAAGTGATCATCGACCTGGTGCTGAGCCATACCTCCGATCAGCACCACTGGTTTCTGCAGAGCCGAAGTTCCCGCGACAATCAGCGCGCCGACTGGTACGTCTGGGCCGATCCCAAGCCCGACGGCACGGCGCCGAACAACTGGCTGTCGTTCTTCAGCGGCAGCGCCTGGACCTTCGATAGCCGGCGACGCCAGTACTACCTGCACAATTTCCTGTCCTGCCAGCCGGATCTCAACTTCCACAACCCGGCGGTGCGCAAGGAGCAGCTCGACAACGCCCGTTTCTGGCTCGATCTCGGCGTCGACGGCTTCCGGCTGGATACCTCGAACTTCTACTTCCACAGCCTGGGGCTGCAGGACAATCCGGCGCTGGGCAGCGGTGAGCTGAAGACCCCTAGCGTGCCGGCATCGAACCCCTATTCGATGCAACGCCATCAATTCGACATCAGCCAGCCGGAGAACATCGGTTTCCTGAACGAACTGCGCGCGCTGATGGACGAGTATCCCGGCACCATGACGGTGGGGGAGATCTCCGACGACCGGCCGCTGGAACGCATGGTCGAGTACACCATCGGTAATGACCGGCTGCACATGGCGTATACCTTCGATCTGTTCGATGCCGAATTCAGCGCCCAGCGACTGCGCGACATCATCGAGCATTTCCAGTATTACGCGGGCGATGCCTGGCCCTGCTGGGCGCTCTCCAACCATGACGTCATGCGCGTCGTGTCGCGCTGGACCGAGCACGAGAACCTGGAACAGCACGGGCCGCTGGTGGCCAAGGTCGCGACGGTCATGCTCTGCTCGCTCTACGGCAGCATCTGTCTCTATCAGGGCGAGGAACTGGGATTACCGGAAGCGGACGTGCCCTACGAGCGGCTGGTCGACCCGTATGGGCTGGCGCTGTGGCCGGATTACAAGGGGCGTGACGGCTGCCGCACACCGATGCCGTGGACGAGCGGCGAATACGGTGGCTTCACGTCGGTGGAGCCGTGGTTGCCGGTGGATGGACATCATCGCCAACTGTCGGTCGAGAAGCAGCACACCGATGCGGAAAGCACCCTGAACGTGACGCGTCAGTTCCTGCGTTGGCGCAAGTCTCAATCGGCGATGGTCGACGGCACGCTGATCCTGAGCGACTTCGACGACGAGCTGCTGGGCTGGCTGCGGGTCTCTCACGACCAGGCGATCCTGGCGGTCTTCAATCTCACCGATGAATCGCGTTCCACCAGTCTGCCGGCCGGTGCCGGCGAGATCGTCTATCAGGCCGGGTTCACGGCGCACCTGGGCGAGGACGGGCTGACGCTACCGCCCTTTCAGGCAGCGTTCGTACATATCGACCGGGAGAGCATCGATCCCAGGGCGCTGATCGAGCAGGAGCCCGATCCCGAGCGGAAGGGCTTCCTCAGCCGTCTGCTGGGGTCGCTCATCCGCCACGACGAAAGCGAGCCCCGCTAGCCGGCGGCCCTGCCGGGGAGACGCCATGTTTCCCCGGCAGGGCCGATCTTCCGGGCTTTCAGCCCTGGCCCCAGTAGGCGTTGGCGATCTCCAGCGTCAGCCGGATCTTTTCCCACTGCGCCTGCTCGGCAAGGTTATTGCCTTCTTCGGTGGAGGCGAAGCCGCATTGCGGGCTCAGGCAGAGCTGCCGCTTGTCGACGAACTGCGTGGCCTCGTCGAGACGCGCCCGGACGGCCTGCGGATCCTCGAGTTCGCCCACCTTGGTGGTGATCAGGCCGAGCACCGCCTGTTGGTGGCCTTCCGGAATGAAGCGCAGCGGATCGAAGCTGCCGGCACGGTCGCTGTCGTATTCGAGGAACCAGGCATCCACGCCGACCTTGCCGAACAGCGTCTCCGCCACCGGCTCGTAGCCACCTTCGCTGATCCAGGTGGAGCGGAAGTTGCCGCGGCAGACATGGAGCGAGATGTAGAGGTCGTCCGGCTTGTCGGCCAGGGCGTGATTGAGCATCTCGGCGTAGATCGCCTGCAACTGGTCGGGGTCGTCGCCGCGGTCCCGCGCGGCCTGCAGCTCCTTCTCGGAGCAGAGGTAAGCCCAGACGGTGTCGTCGAGCTGCAGGTAGCGGCAGCCGGCGTCGTAGAATGCGCGGATGGCATCGCGATAGGCATCGGCAGTGTCGGCGAAGAAGGCATCCAGGCTGGGGTAGACGCCGCTGTCGATCTTTTTGCGACCGCCACGGAAGTGCAGCACGCTGGGGCTTGGGATCGTCATCTTGGGCATGACGTTGGCGACGCCGGCCAGATAGCGGAAATGATCCAGCATCGGGTGTTCGGGATTGAATCCGACCTTGCCGTCGACGCGGATCTGCTTGGCACTCGTCTGCACGCCCTGGAACTGGATGCCCTGATCGCCCTGGTATCCCGTGACGCCGTCGAGCTGCTCGAGGAAATCGAAATGCCACCAGGCCCGGCGGAATTCGCCGTCGGTCACCACCTGAAGACCGGCAGCTTCCTGCTGTTCGACCACGCGACGAATTTCGTCATCCTCGATCTTTTGAAGTACCGAGGCATCGATGGCGCCGCGCTGAAACTGGAGGCGGGCTTCCTTCAATGCAGCCGGACGCAGAAAGCTGCCGACGATATCGGCTCGGAATGGGGGATGCGTTTGCGACATGGGATTTCCTTTCGAGAGACGCCGACCCGATGGTGGCACGTGGATCAAATATCGATACTGAGGCCGCTAATGATGCGGGTTGGAGGGAATTTCGGCCAATGAAGCGCGCTCACGATCATCATGCATGACATTCATCGATCGTCAGGCGGCGCCCGGTACCAGCGTCGTTTCTCAAACTTTAGTGGTAGGATTGTCGGTCCGCGCCGATGCCTTCATCGCGGTTTCATCGGCTATCGGCGGGCGCCCGAGTGTGCCAAGGGCGAAAGCATCGCCTTCATGAAAACCATGTTTCCCGGGTGAAAGAAAGGTCCCCAGGGAAGCAAAGCCCGCAAGGGTGATGAGATAGGAGTGTTTCGTGACAACCCCCTCGCAACACGATTTGCGTAACGCGTTCCGCAAGCTGCTGGCCAGCGACGCGTGCTACTACACGGCGTCGGTCTTCGATCCGATGTCGGCTCGTATCGCCGCCGATCTCGATTTCGAAGTCGGCATTCTCGGGGGCTCGGTCGCCTCGCTGCAGGTACTGGCAGCACCGGACTTCGCCTTGATCACGCTGAGCGAGTTCGTCGAGCAGGCGACCCGCATCGGCCGCGTGGCCCGCCTGCCGGTGATCGCCGATGCCGATCACGGCTACGGCAATGCGCTCAACGTGATGCGCACGATCACCGAGCTCGAGCGGGCCGGCGTGGCGGCGTTGACCATCGAGGACACGCTGCTGCCGGCGCAGTACGGCCACAAGTCGACCGATCTGATTCCGGTCGAAGAGGGCGTCGGCAAGATGCGTGCGGCACTCGAGGCGCGTATCGATCCCGCCATGTCGATCATCGCGCGCACCCATGCCGGCCAGCTCGACGACGATGCCGCCATTGCGCGCATTCGTGCCTACCAGGCCGCCGGTGTCGATGCCATCTGTCTGGTCGGCGTGCGGGATTTCGAGCATCTGGAAAAGCTCGCCGCACCGCTGACGGTGCCCTTGATGCTGGTCACCTACGACAACCCGGCGCTGCGCGACCGCGAACGGTTGGCGAGGCTCGGTGTACGTATCGTCGTCAACGGCCACGCGGCCTACTTCGCGGCGATCAAGGCGACCTACGACTGCCTGCGCGAGCAACGCAACATCGCCACCAACGATCTGGATGCCTCGCAGCTGTCGACGCGTTATTCGACACTCGATGAGTATAGGATCTGGGCGCGCGAGTACATGGACGTCAAAGAATAACGAGCTACGAGCTACGAGCTACGAGCTACGAGCTACGAGCTACGAGCTACGAGCTACGAGCTACGAGCCAAGAGCCAAGAGCCAAGAGCAGGGATGATGGGCCGCAAGCCGGGCGTGGATGCTTTTCTTTCCGCGACCCGGGCGGCATCCTAGTCGGTTCGAAGCCCGAAGCCCGAAGCCCGAAGCCCGAAGCCCGAAGCCCGAAGCCCGAAGCCCGAAGCCCGAAGCTGCCTTTACTGTCAACGGAGACCAAGATGACCACCATGCAATGGGAGCGCCTGCTCGATCCCGTCCGTCTGCACGATGCCCGGACTTCGCGTGGTGAAATCGGTCGTAGCCCTTTCCACAAGGACTACGATCGTATCGTCTTCTCCGGCTCCTTCCGCCGGCTCGGGCGCAAGACCCAGGTTCACCCGCTGACCGACAACGATCATATCCACACCCGGTTGACGCATTCGATCGAGGTGGGCTGCGTCGGCCGCAGCCTGGGGATGATCGTCGGCGAGCAGCTGCGCGACAGCCTGCCGGGCTGGGTGACCCCCGCTGATCTCGGCGTGATCGTCCAGGCGGCCTGCCTGGGGCACGATATCGGCAATCCGCCGTTCGGCCACGCCGGCGAGTACGCGATACGAGACTGGTTCAAATGGGCCGAGCTGCAGGGCAGTGGCCTGCTGGAAGGGCTCGACGACGCGCAGCGCCGCGACCTGCTGACCTACGAGGGTAACGCCCAGGGTTTCCGGGTCGTGACCCAGATCGAGTACAACCAGTTTCGGGGCGGCATGCGGCTCTCCGCCGCGACGCTGGGCACCCTGCTCAAGTATCCGTGGACGGTCGAGCACGGTGGTCAGATGGGCAAGTTCGGTTGCTACCAGTCCGAGAAGCAGCTACTGGTCGAGGTGGCCGAGCGTCTGGGGCTGAAGGCGGTCGACGAGTCGAAGTGGTGCCGGCATCCGCTGGCCTACCTGGTCGAGGCCGCGGACGATATCTGCTATGCGCTGCTCGATCTGGAGGATGGTCTGGAAATGGGCATCCTGCGCTACGAGGAAGTGGCGCAGGTGCTGCTGCAGATCGCCGGCGAGCCGCCGGCCGGCTACGAGCAGATGGCCGCCGATGGCGTCTCCCAGCGTCGGCGTATCGCGGCGCTGCGGGGGGCGGCGATGGAGCGGGCGGTCAACGAGGTCGGGGATG
The DNA here is from genome assembly GCF_001858555.1 of Salinicola sp. MIT1003. Taxonomy (NCBI): domain Bacteria; kingdom Pseudomonadati; phylum Pseudomonadota; class Gammaproteobacteria; order Oceanospirillales; family Halomonadaceae; genus Salinicola; species Salinicola sp. MIT1003. Next base: position 47,101 of record NZ_MCAP01000011.1, on the reverse strand, counting down.
TCTTCGTCCAGCACGAAAGGGCGCTGCTCAATGGCACGCTGAACGATGATCTGCTCGAGCTGTGCCACCCGGACCTGACCTGGGGCGTCTCCTCGGCCAAGCAGTTGGCTCGCGAGCGCATCTTCCAGAACGAGCGCAAGGCCAAGCTCGAGATTGGCGCCTACACCACGCTCGGCATTCTGCTCGAGGCATTCATCGGGGCGGCCCACGAGCTGCATCACACCGGCCATTCATCCTTCAAGCATCAGCGTGTGCTGGCGCTGATCGGCGAGAATACGCCGAAGCCGAACTGGCCCCTTTACGACAGTTACCGCCGGATGCTCGATTTCATTGGTGGCATGACCGACCACTATGCCGTCGAGCTCGCTCAGGAAATGGGTGGGCGCCTCAAGGCCGAGTAAGTCCGCGTTCTCTTTTCATCTCTCTTTCAACTCCTTTTCCCTTCCCTTTCCCTTCCCTTTCCCTTCCCTTTTGCTTCCCTTTTGGTTCCCGCTGCGACGTCGGATCCGTATCCGGCGTCGTCGCTTTCGGTGCTCTGGCCCTCGCGGCTGCTCGAGAGTCTGACGGTGTGGCTGTTGAAAGTTGATTCATAACGCCGTATTTTAATTGAACGATCAATCAATAAAAATCACGTCATCGGTAGCGTCGTCGATACCGAATGGCGCCGACGCCAGTATGCGTCGAAACCGCGTACCAACCTGCCGAGCCTTCGAGAGTTCGATGTGAAGCGCTTTGTCACGAAGGGCTTTGACACGAAGGGCTTTGACACGAAGCGCTTTGACACGGAGCGCTCGACGGCAAGAGCCGATGAGGCAAAGCGCTGGGAATTCGAGCGGTGAAATAGCACTCGCATTTGTGCCGCAATGGATCATAGTTCAAGCATTGGCTCGGCCCGATACCGGGCGATTACAGGAGCATCGGCAGTGGTAGCGATTCCCTGGTCAGGTGGTTGCAGGACAAGGCAAGAGGCCGGGGAGAGTGGATCGGGTCGGCGACTTTCGTTGAAGACAGCGATGGATTCGACGACCGAATCGATCTGACTCGATCCGAGGTCGCAAGGCCTCGCGGCGGTAACACGGAAACGAGTGAAGGGCCATTATCGCGCAGCGACCCCCGCAGGCCGGTACGGGCTTCCGGGGCGCCCTGACCTCTCGTCAACGCAAACTATCTGAACATGATGGGAGCCGCATGAGTACAAGCCCCGATAATAATTCCACGACCGAGGACAGGCTGAATCCAGTCGTCTTCTATGGGTCGGTCATTGGTATCGTCCTCTTCTCGCTATGGGCGATGGTCGCTACCGAACAGGCCAGCGGCATCATCAATGCGCTGCTGGGTTGGATCTCCAACACTTTCGGCTGGTATTACTTTCTGACGGTCGTCATCTATCTGGCGTTCGTGCTGTTCGTGGGGGTGTCCCGCTTCGGCAGGATTCGCCTCGGGCCCGAGCATTCGCGACCCGATTTCAACATCTTCTCCTGGTCGGCAATGCTGTTCTCCGCCGGTATCGGGATCGGGGTCATCTTCTTCGCCCTGGCGGAGCCGCTGACCCAGTTCTACAACGCGCCCAATGCCCCCGATGACCAGATCGCGGCCGCGCGCCACGCGATGCAGCTGACCTTCCTGCACTGGGGGCTTTCAGGGTGGGGCATCTATACCCTGGTGGGGATGTCGCTGGCCTTCTTCAGCTATCGCCACAACCTCCCGCTGACCATCAGTAGCGCCCTCTATCCCATTTTCGGCAAGAAGATCTACGGCCCCGTTGGCCACGTGGTGGATATCGCCGCCGTGCTGGGAACCGTGTTCGGCATCGCCGCCAGTCTCGGGATCGGTGTCATCCAGCTCAACTACGGTCTGAACTTCATGTTCGGTATCGCGGAGAGCGCCTGGACGCAGACGATCCTGGTCCTGCTGATCGTGCTGTTCGCCACCATTTCGGCGGTGACGGGTGTCGAGAAGGGGATCCGTCGGCTTTCCGAGTTCAATGTCCTGCTGGCCATCGCGCTGTTGCTGTTCGTGCTGTTCGCCGGCAAGACGGTGTTCCTGCTCAACGCGCTGGTGATGAACGTCGGCGACTATCTGTCCAACTTCATCTCGATGTCGTTCGACACCTACGCCTTCGACCGCCCGACGGAGTGGCTGAACGGCTGGACCCTGTTCTTCTGGGCCTGGTGGATCGCCTGGGGCCCGTTCGTCGGCCTGTTCCTGGCGCGCATCTCGCGTGGCCGCACGATTCGTACCTTCGTGGCCGGTACCCTGACGCTGCCGATCGCGTTCATGATGATCTGGATGTCGATCCTCGGTAACAGCGCCCTCGACATGGCGATGAACGGGGCGGCGGACTTCGGCCAGCAGGTCATGGAAACGCCGCCGGCGGGGATCTATCTGTTCCTGCAGGAATATCCGTTCCCGGTCATCACGACCGTTGCCGTGAGCATTCTGGCGATCGTGTTCTTCATCACCTCCGGCGACTCGGGTGCCCTGGTGCTGTCGAATTTCACCTCCAAGCTCAAGGACGTTAACAGCGACGCGCCCATCTGGATGCGTATCCTGTGGTCGGCCGTGATCGGGATTCTGACCCTGTCGCTATTGCTTGCCGGGGGGCTGTCGACGCTGCAGAGCGCGGTGGTCATCACCGGGCTGCCCTTCTCGATCGTGCTGTTCTTCATGATCGCCGGGCTCTACAAGGCACTGAAGGTCGAGGCATTCAAGGAAGACAGCCATCGCCTGAGCCTGTCCGGCTCGCTGTCGGGCCGAATGTCTACCGGTGGCCGCGATCGCCCTTACGACTGGAAGATGCGACTCAAGCGCGCCATGTCCTTCCCCAATCGCCAGCAGGCGCAGCAGTTCCTGGAATCGACCGGGCGCCCGGCGATGGAAGCGGTGCGTGAAGAGCTGTTGAAGCAGGGCGTTCAGGTCGACATCAGCGATGGCAACCAGAACGACGACGACTACCTGTCGCTCTACGTCGATCTCGGCAACGAGCAGAACTTTGCCTACCAGATCTGGACGCATCCGTTCTCCACGCCGTCCTTCGCCATGCGCACGCCGCGGAGCAGCAACCGTTACTACCGTCTGGAGGTGTATCTGCTGGAAGGGAGTCAGGGTTACGACCTGATGGGTTATACCCGTGAGCAGGTCATCGATGACATTCTCGACCAGTACGAGCGCCATCTGCAGTTCCTGCACCTCAACCGCATGGAGCCGGGCAGCATCAACATGCCCGACAGTCCCGAGCAGCCGCCAGGCTGAGATCGCTCCGTGTTGCACCGACTCCGACTCCGACCCCGGCCACCTGGCCGGGGTTTTTCGTTTCAGCAGTGCCGGCGAGCGGGTCCGGTCACACCGGAAACGACGTGCTACGCTGAATTTGTCGATAACAAAAAAGCGAGGACTCGGATGTGGGAGCCTTTACCTGGTGGGACACCGTCGTTCTGATCGTCTACGTGGTGGGGATCGCCTGGGTGGGCGCCCGCTTCGGCAAGGATCAGGAGAGCACGCAGGACTACTTCCTCGGTGGTCGCAAGATTCCCGGCTGGGCCATCGGACTGTCGGTCATGGCGACGCAGGCCAGTGCCATCACGTTCATCGGCGCGCCCGGCTGGGGTTTCGAAGGCGGGCTGGAGCGCCTGGCGACGTTCATCAACGTACCGCTGGCGATGGCGGTGCTGATCGTGATTCTGGTGCCGATCTTCCACCGCGCCGGGATCTACAGCATCTACGAGCTGCTCGAACGTCGTTTCGGGGCGCTGACGCGATCGCTGGCTGCGCTGCTGTTCCTGGTCGCCCGAGGCCTCGCCACCGGCGTCGTGCTTTACGCGCCGGCGCTGGTGCTGTCGGTCGTCACCGGCTGGGACGTCAATCTGACCATCGTGCTGATGGCGGTCATCGCGGTGAGCTATACCGTGCTGGGCGGTATCAGCGCGGTCATCTGGACCGACGTCATCCAGATGTTCGTGCTGTGGCTGGGGGCGATTCTTAGCATGGTGCTGATGGTCTCGAGCCTGCCCGGTGGCTGGAGCGACGTGTTCGCCTACGGCGCCGCCAACGGCATGTTCGATACCATCGATCTGTCGCTCGACCCCACCGTGACCTACTCGCTATGGGCCGGGTTGATCGGTGGCGTGGTCATGCACATCGCCTATTTCGGCACCGACCAGAGCCAGATCCAGCGGGTGCTGACCAGCCCGTCGATCGCCGAAGGGCAGCGCTCGCTGCTGATCGGCGGCTATCTGCTGGTGCCGCAGATGCTGCTGTTCCTGTTCATCGGCGTAATGCTGGCGGCCTACTACCAGCAGCATGGCCTGACCGCACCGGACAACCTCAACGAGCTGTTCCCGCGCTACGTGGTCAACGCTTTCCCTGTCGGAATTACCGGGCTGGTGATTGCCGGCGTTTTCGCGGCGGCGATGTCGAGCCTGGATTCCGCGCTCAATTCGCTCTCCGCGGTGACGGTGCGCGATTTCTATGCCCGCTACGTCAAGCCCGATGCCGACGAGAAGCACTATCTGAAGGCGTCGCGCTGGGCCACCATCTTCTGGGGGCTCTATGCCACGATGTTCGCGTTCTTCGCCGGTAATCTCGGGCCGGTCATCGAGGCCGTCAACCGCATCGGCTCATGGTTCTACGGGGCGCTGCTGGGCACTTTCCTGCTGGCCGTGCTCAGCCATCGCAGCAACGGGCGCGGGGCGGTCGCCGGTATCGTCCTCGGGATGGCGGCGGTGTGGGCCGTCTCGCAGACAGACGTCTCCTGGCTCTACCAGAACTTCGTCGGGCTGATCGTGTCGGTGGTCGTCGGCTATGTCGTGAGTTTGACCGCGCCGGCGCCCTCGGTGGCTCAGCTGTCGGATGTGGTGATCGACGAAACCGCGCCGGACATGCAGGCGATGCTCAAGGGCCGCCATGACGGTGCCGTCGAGATCGGCCGTGATGCCCGCCTGACGCGGCGCCGCTGCATCGGGTTGGTGGTGTGGTTCTTCGTCTCGCTGATCGTGCTGGGGCTGTTGCAGGGCTGGGCCAATGGCTGAGCGAAAGGCCGTGCCGCCGGAACCGCTGGTGCGTCTGCCCCGGCGCGTGAACGCTACCGACGCCGAACCCAGGCTGCGCCGCTTTGGCGCCGAGCGGTTCGAACCGGCGTGGCTGTCGCTGTGGGCCGTGGCGATCGGCCGCGAGGCGGCAACGCCGCTGGCCTGGCTCCTGGCCGCCGAGAACCTGCCCCGGGCGTTGTTGGTGGCGGGGGAGCTGGACCTGCAGCCGGCAGAGGACGATGACGCCCTTGCGCTTGGCGGCGGCCAGCGGCCGACGGTTGCGCAGTTCGAGCGCTGGTGGCTCTGGGAGCGGCTGGCCCGGCCACGCCGCTGGTCGCTGCGTGTACAGCCGTCGACGATGCGCGCCGTCGAGCTGCCTTTGTGGCTGGGTTATTCCCAAGGGCGGCCGGGCTATTCGCAAGGGCGACAGGGCTATTCGCAAGGGCAACAGAGCTATCGGCAGCGCCGCCAGACGCGGCTCATCGTTCTCAGCGGGCTCTCGGGCGAAGCGCTGGGAGCGCTCAAGCCCGCGGTGCTGGCGGGGCTTCGCGATTGCCTGAACGCGAAGCCGTACGCCACGAATCATACGAGCCGGCAGGTTCGCGACGACGACCCCGTGCCGGGTTAGATCGCCTCGCCGCTGCGCTCCATGGCGACCAGCTGCTCCCGGCTGGGCAGGCCTTCCATGTCGCCGATGACCTGCACCTGGCGGGCGCCGATCAGGTTGCCGCGATGCAGCGCGGCCCGCCAGTCCAGCCCATCCAGATAGGCGCTGACGATGCCCACCGCGAAGCCGTCGCCGGCGCCGACGGTATCGATGACCTGCTTGACGGGCGAGCCCTCGACGGTGCCTTCGCTGTCGGCGGTGCGGAAGTAGCTGCCTTCCGGGCCCAGCTTGATGACCACGACCTTGGCGCCCCGGTCGAGATAGTCTCCGGCGATGTCGTAGGCCGTGTCGCGGCCGGTCAGCAGGCGCCCTTCGCTGAGCCCTGGCATGACGATGTCGGCCTCGGCGGCCAGCGCGTTGAGCGTTTCGATCATGACCTTTTCGCAGGGCCACAGGCTGGGCCGCAGGTTGGGATCGAACGAGATCGACAGGCCGGCGCTGCGCGCCCGGCGCAACAGATGAAACGACAGCTCTCGCGCCGACTCGGAGATGGCCGGCGGGATCCCGGTGGCGTGAAGGTGGCGCGCGGATTCCAGCGCCACGCCTTCGCTGTCGGCGACGTTGAGGTAGCTGGCCGCGCTGCCCCGGCGAACGTACTCGACGTGAGGGTCGGCACCGTCGACGGCGCGCTCCTTGAAGACCAGGCCGGTGGCGTGGGTGTCATCGCGCTGCACATGGCGGCAGTCCAGCCCTTCAGTCTCCAGCGCCCGCTGCAGGAAGGTGCCGTTGTGATCCGCGCCGACGCGACTGAGCCAGCGCACATCGAAGCCCAGTCGTGACAGCCCGATCGCCACGTTGGTATCGGCACCGGCCGTGCGGCGGTGGAATCGCGTGACCTGGTCCAGCGGGCCGTCGTCGTCGGCGACGAACAGGGCCATGGCTTCACCGAAGGTCAGCACATCGTAGCGAGAATCGTGGCGGGAATCGGAACGGGGCATGGCGTCTCCTGGCTTGTGGAAAAGTTTTTGGGCCTCTTTGAGAGGTCGTTTTGAAGCTTTTGTTTGAAGCCCTCGTTTGAAGCGCTCTCTGGAAAAAGCCTGGGAAAAGTCCGAGGCGGAGACTTTCAGGCTCCGTCAGTTGGCCGGCGCTTGCTCTCGAAGCGCCGATAGCGGGCATTCAGGGTATCCACCAGATGCTGGCGCTGGGCGTCGTCGATGACTTCGACCTGGGCGGTGCCGAGCTGGGTGGCGAGATCGACGCCGTCGACCACACGAATGTCGCGGCTGTCGCCGAGATGCTCGGTTTCGTCATCGATGATCCAGCCCGGAAGCACGAGGATGCCTCTCACCGGCACGCTCAATTTGGCGTGGCGCGACAGCCACTGGCGCAGCCAGACCGTCGACAGCTGAACCTTGCGCAGGATCTGACGTTCGCTCCAGCCGCGGAAGCGCAGGCGTTCGTTCTCTACCGATACGGTGTTGATGGGGTGACCCTCGAGATCGAGCGGAAAGTCGCGGGCCACGGTCTGGATCACGAACACGCCCTGGGGCGTTACCAGCACGTTGTCGATACTGTAGCTGTCGGCGGGAAAATCATGAAAGACGAAGTAGGGCTTGGCCAGCGGCCGGATCAGATGATCCAGTGCCTGGCCGACCGCCAGCTCGCAGGCCAGACTGCGCGTCAGGCGACGGAGACGCTGCACGTCGCGCAGGATCAGAAAGCAGAACAGCATGGCCAGCAGCGTGCTGACGACGCCATACAGCGACCATTCCAGCCAGCTCTGTCTTTCGGCGAACAGCATGCGGCCCATGCCGTAAACCAGTGGCATCAAGGTGAGCGTCGGCGCCAGCGTGGCATCGAGGAAGAACGTCATACGGGCTTTCTCGAGACGGTCGCGATGGGCCTGGGCGATCTCGCGAATGGGCTTGCCGTCATGCGGAGAGCGAAGGCCGACGGTCTGCACGTCGCGCAGAGTGATCGCCACCAGGGCGGCGGCGCCCAGGGGAGCGAGGAAGATCAGCGGCAGCACGTACTCCAACCAGGCCATGAGCGGGTGTCCTTGCGGCGTGGGCGGGAAGAGGCCCCATTCTAGCCGAGGTCGAGCATCGTCTGCGATGTCGATGGATTCGCCGGTCGAACCGTGGCGATGCCCGGCGGCTCATCACGACGGCATGATGCGGGGGCCGGTGCGACATGATCGGCCATCCGGCATGCTACGGTGAATACTGCAAGCGGGTCGATGAGAAACGTCTTTCGATGGAAAACATCATGTTCGAAGATACCAGCCAGGACGTCGAGGCGCTGGCCGAGTTTGTCTCGCGCCATCGACGGCTGTTCGTGCTCACGGGGGCCGGGGTGAGTACCGATTGCGGCATTCCCGACTATCGCGATGCGCGCGGCGACTGGAAGCGGCCGCCGCCGGTCAGTCATCAGGCTTTCATGGGCAGTCACGGCGTGCGGCAACGCTACTGGGCCCGCAGCCTGGTCGGCTTCCGGGCGCTGGCGGCCGCCCATCCGGGCAAGGCGCACGCGGCATTGACCGCGCTGGAGCGTCAGTCGCGAATCACTTCGCTGGTGACCCAGAACGTCGATGGCCTGCATCAACGCGCCGGCGCCCGCCGCGTCATCGACCTGCACGGTCAGGCCGATGTGGTGAAGTGCATGAACTGTGACGCGACCCTGATGCGTCATGCATTGCACGACGAACTGGCACGACGCAATCCCGAGTGGCTGTCATTGAGCGCCGAGGTGGGGCCGGACGGCGACGCCGATCTCGACGGTTACGACTTCTCGACGTTCGACGTGCCGAGCTGCCATCGCTGCCGCGTCGGCGTCTTCAAGCCGGATGTGGTGTTCTTCGGCGACAACGTGCCCAGGGCCCGTGTCGAACAGGCTTTCCAGGCGCTGGAGGAGGCTTCGGGGATGCTGGTGGTCGGCTCGTCGCTGATGGTCTATTCGGGGTTTCGCTTCGCCCGTCAGGCAGCCAAGCTCGGCAAGCCGATCGCCTGCGTCAATCTCGGCAAGACGCGCGCGGACGCGCTGTTCGATCTCAAGGTCACCGCACCGATCGGCCCGACCCTGACGGCACTGATCGACGCGCTGGAGCCGCTGCAACGCCTGGCGCGCTGAAGCGACAGAACCCGGCCGAGGCCGGGTTCCAGATTGGCAATGAATCACTTCACGTTCATTGACGCGTCGGCGGCGCCATGAATTCGGGGCCGACTGGATCCTTGACGTGCCGGGTCAGAATGGCATCGATGTCGGCCATGTCCTCGTCGCTCAGCTTCCAGCCGGTGATATTGCCCAGCGGTTCGACCTGCTCCGGCTTGCGGGCGCCCCACAGCGCGACGATGTTGGGAGAGCGATCGAGAATCCAGCGCACGGCCAGCGCCAGCACGCTCTTGTCATGACGCGTGCGAGCCAGTTCGGCCAGCGCATCGACGGCGGCCAGATACTGGGCGAATCGCGGCGACTGGAACTTGGGATCGCTGTTGCGCAGATCGTCACCGTTGAAGGTATAGCCTTCGTGCATCTTGCCGGTGAGCAGCCCGCGGCACAGCGCGCCGTAGGTCAACAACGTCAGGTCGTTGTTTTCGGCGTAGGGCAGGATCTCGCGGTCGATGTCGCGCTCGAACAGATTGTAGGGCGGCTGAAGGGTATGCAGCGGCGCCGTCTGGCGGAAGGTGTCGCACTGCTCGGGGGAGAAGTTGCTGACGCCGATCGCCCGGATCTTGCCCGCGCGATGGAAGCGTGCCATCGCCTCGGCGGTCTCCTGAATGTCGACCAGCGGGTCCGGCCAGTGGATCTGGTAGAGATCGATGTGATCGGTGTTCAGCCGACGCAGCGAATCGTCGAGCTCCTTCTCGAGCCGCTTCGCCGTGGCGTTGCGGGCGACGCTTGCGTCGTCGTACCACTCGAGGCCCGCCTTGGTCGCCAGCACCAGCTTGTCACGCTGGCCGGCCTGGGCGACGGCCTTGCCGACGACCTCTTCCGAGTGACCGAAGCCATAGGCCGGAGCGGTATCGATCAGGTTGACGCCCTGGTCGATGGCGGCATGAATGGTGCGGATGGCGTTGGGATCGTCGGTGCCGCCCCACTGGCGGCCGCCCATGGCCCAGGTGCCGAGGCCAATGCGCGATGTGACGATATCCGTACCCGGTAATGTCAATGTTTCCATCTTGTCCTCTTTGACGATGAATCGAGTCCCTACAGAGTGGCGGGGCATGTCGTCTTCGGCAAGCCGTACCTTGGGCGAGTCAGGCGCTTCAGCGGTTCGTTTCGACACCCGTGGTCGACACCGGAATGTCCGGCTCGGCAGGATCGCCGTCGGCGAAGACCGATACCGGCTCCGGATTCAGGTAGAGAATGCGGTCGTCGTCGCGGATCTGCGCGCTGAGGCGGTAGAGATCGTCCGGGTCGATCGCCTCGGTGGCGTACTGCAGGGTGATCGGAATCGGCAGCTGGCCCAGCCGTTCATAGCGGCTGCTGGCCAGCACGTCTCCCGTGGAGATGTCCTTCAACTGGACCTCCAGCGTGGCGGACTCGGGCAGCGTGATCGGCTTCTCGGATACCACGCGGGCGGCCAGCGTGTCGAACTGGGGCCCGCCGGCGCAGCCCGCCAGCACGACGAGCGCGAACAGGATGGTGACGAGACGCAAAAGTCGCGGAACCGTGGGCAAAAGCATCGGAACCCCTCGAGGTGGAACGGTGGAACTTGGGAAAGTCGGCGTCGAAGCGGGCGGCACGACGACCGTGCGGCTATGACAAGCCAGCGTGCGGGAAATTCCCGGTGGCGGGAAAAGCGACGAGCCCCGATCAGCCGCCGGCGAGCTTGACCTTGAAACCGCGCGACTCCAGCTCGGCCTTGAGCACGTCGCGATGATCGCCCTGGATTTCGATCACGCCATCCTTGACCGCGCCACCGGTGCCGCAGCGCTTTTTCAGCGTCTTGGCCAGGGTTTTCAGCTCGTCGCTGCCCAGCGGGACGCCCTGGATCGTGGTGACGCCCTTGCCCTTGCGACCGCTGGTCTCGCGCCGAATGCGCACGATACCGTCGAGTGCGGCGATGCGTTCGGCTTCCTCGCGGTCGCGGCATTCGCACTGGGCCACGGGTTGGCGGCAGTCGGGGCAGGTCTCGCCGTGTTCGGTCGAGTAGACCAGGCCGCGCAGCTGATCCTGTAACGAAGGCATGGGAACTCCGAATCGAGACATGAAAGCCACATGATAACGCGGCGATCCGCCTGCGAACGACCACTCGAAGCGAACGAATCGATATCGAACGGGCCAAAACGACCGTGCCAAAAACGATCGCGGCCCGAGCGTTTGGCTCGGGCCGCGATCATCGTTCTGCCATTGAGGCTGGTCGGTGAGGCTGGCCGGCGTTGGCTGAAACGACAGCCCCTAAAGGTTGCTCACGGCCAAGGCTGGCATCAGCTTGTCGATCACGGCCGGCAGCTCGCGCATGTCGCGAATGCCGATAGCGCCGGCCGGGGTGGGTTCGAGATCGGCAAAGCGGTTGATGTGAACGACCCGCATGCCGGCTGCCAGCGCGGCGCGTACGCCGACCTGGGCGTCATCGATCACGATGCATTCGCCCGGCTCGAAGCCCATGTCGCGGCCGGCATGAAGGAAGAGCCCCGGCGCCGGCTTCCAGCTGCCCACGGTGTAGGCGCTGTAGATATTGTCGCCGAAGAAGCCGCGCAGTCCGGTGCTGTCCAGGGCGCGGCGAATCTTGGTCTCGGGGCCGTTGGAAGCGACGCAGCGCGGCAACGAACCCAGTGCGTCTAGCGCTTCCCGCACGCCAGCGATCGGCTCGAGCTCGTCCGCCATGCGCTCGTGCATCTCCTGGCGCATCGCTGTCTCTATCCGCTGGCGAACGGCGTCATCGAGATTCCCGTGCACCCGCTCGAGATGGGAGACGATGCTGGCGAATCGCGCGCCGCGAAAATCCGTCATGTAATCATGGGGCTGAAAGGGCAGGCCGGCCTGATTCAGATACTTCGCCATGACTTCGGCGAGAAGCGGTTCGCTGTCGACCAGGGTGCCGTCGCAATCGAAAAGCAAGCAGAGGGGATCGGGCATGATGGGTCGCCTCGAGGGCGCTGTCAGTGAATAGGTACGCAGGTCGTCGATAAAGCGGCCTGCCGATGACTGGCTCCAGTTCTGTCGTTTCCAGTTCCGTTGTTCCAGTTCTACCCTTATCGGCATCGCAATCCGGAAATGCAGGATTATGGAACACTGTTTTCAATCTATCTTGCAACTTTAGTCGCCCCGACTGTCGTTGACAAGCCGGAGCGAATGACTCCCCAGAAATTGCACACTTTATGATCGGCTGGTTTCAGCCCGCGTCCGGACCGAAAGTCTGAGGCAGATAGAGCGTCAGCTCGGGGAAGGCGATCAGCAGGCCGATCACCACCAGCATCACCAGCAGGTAGATCATCGTCGTGCCCAGCGCCTTGAGCAGGGGGATACCGCCGATCTTGGCCGAGATCATCAGGCAGAGCCCGTAGGGCGGGGTGATCAGTCCCAGACCCAGTGCCATGACGCTGATCACGCCGAACTGCAGCGGGTCGACGCCGGCCTGGGCCGCCAGGGGCTGGAAGATTGGCGCCAGGATCGCCATTGCCGGCAGCGAATCCATGAAGGTGCCCACCAGCAGCATGACGATGGTCGCGATGATCAGCAGCGTGGTCGGATCGCTGATTTCCACGCCGGCCATCAGCTGCGGTGGAATCCGATAGAAGCTGATCAGGTAGCCGAAGATCGCCGCGCCGACGAGACTGAACAGCGACAGCGAGCACAGGCGCACCGTGTCGGTGGAAGCGTCGAGAACGCTCTTGAAGGTGAGTTCGCGATAGACGATGAAGCCCAGCAGCAGCGCGTAGAGCACCGCCATGACCGCGGCCTCGGTGGGCGTGACGATGCCCAGGGTGATACCGCCGATGATCAGCACCGGGATGCCGGCGGCGAGCAGGCCATCCTTGCCGGAACTGGCCAGTTGCCTGAGCGTGGCGCGCTTTCTTGTCGGCACGTCATAGCGGCGTACGTAGCCGAGGTTGAGCAGCAGCTGCGCGGCGGCGATCAGAATCCCCGGCACGATGCCGCCGAGAAACAGCCCGGCGATCGAGGTGCTGGTGAGCGCGCCCCACACGATCATGTTGATCGACGGCGGAATGATGATCCCCATCACCGAGGAGGCGGCCGTCACCGCGACGCTGAAGTGGGTCGGATAACCCTCTTTTTTCATGGCCGGAATCAACACCGTACCGATGCCTGCACTGTCGGCCGTCGATGACCCCGAAACCCCGGCGAACAGCATGCTGACCAGCACGTTGACGTGGGCCAGCGCCCCTTTGACATGCCCGACCAGATGCAGGCAGAGCGTGATCAGGCGGTCGGTGATTCGGGCGGCATTCATCAGGTTGCCGGCGAGCAGGAACAGCGGCACCGCCAGCAGCACGAAGGAGTCCATGCCGTAGTACATGCGCTGGAACAGAATCCACGGCGTCAGGCGCGGATCGAGCACGATGATGCCAAACGAGGTGAGCACCAGCGACATCGCGATCGGCACGCCCAGCACGATGAGGACGCCGAGCAGCGCGAACAGCAGCCACGGCAGCAGGTAGAGCCAGTCGGCAGGCATCATCGCGAGGTCTCCTTCTCGTGTGACGAGGGCAAATCGAATTCTTGCGTGGGCGGGGCGCTCGCATGGTCCGGATCAATGAGCTCGTCGATCTCGGAAGGCGTGTTGAGCTCGCTCTCCATGGCATCGACGCCCTGGCTGGCGGTCACCAGCAGGCGCTGCAGGCTGAACAGCACGATCAGCACGCCGCTGACGAGGAAGGTCGAATAGGTCACGACCATCGGCAGCTGCGAGGCGCTGGCAATCCGGTTGAAACCGGAAATGGCGAAGGCCTGGCCGAAGACGACGAAGATCAGCCCGACGATCAGGCAGGCGACATCGCGGATCACCCGGGTCACCCGGTCGGGGCGGGAGCCGCGGGGGAAAGCCTCGAGCACGAAGTGATCGGCATGCAGCACGCCGATCGCGGTGCCCAGCATGATCATCCACTGGAAGGCGAAGCGGCTCATCTCCTCGGTCCAGTAGAGCCTCGGCAGGAAGCCCAGGTTGCGGCTGACGATCTGATAGACGATCAGCAGGATGAAGCTGGCCAGCAAGAACAGCAACACCCCGTGAAGGAGGCGTTCCAGCTGGCGGTTGACGCGGCCCAGGGCCGTTGCGAATGCCATGACACCACTCCTTTACTGGGTATTGATGATGAGTTCGTAGAGATCGCGCAGCCCCATGTCATTGATCACCTGGCCCAGCGGGCCGGCGACGATCTGCTGCATGCGCTCGCGATCCATCGAGTAGAAGGTGGCGCCTTCGGCCTCGAGCTTGTCGCGGGACTCCTTGTCGAGGCGGATCTGCAGGTTCCGCGCGTACTGCTCGCTCTCGTCGGCAGCGGCCTGTACCGCCTGCTGCTCGGGCGGCGTGAGCGAGTCCCAGGTATCGTCGGAAATGGTCAGCAAGCGCACGGTGATGTCGTGCTCGGAAAGTCCGATATAAGGCGCGACTTCATGGAAGCGCATGCGGTAGATCCACTCCGCCTCGTTGAGCAGGCCGTCGATGGCGCCCAGCTGCAGCCCGGTGTAGATCTCCTTGTAGGCCATGACCGTGGGCTGGGTGCCCAGCGCCGCCCAGGCCGTGATCACCGGCCGGGTCGGGTTGGTGCGCAGCTTCATGCCCTTGAGATCGTCGAGCGTTTCCAGCGGGCGGGTGCTGACGATCTGGCGGGTGCTGCCGCCGTAATAGGCGAGTACCTTGACGCCGGTTTCCGCCTCGATGCGCTGGGCGATCTCCTGGCCGGCCTCGCCATCCAGCACGTGCCGCCAATGATCGAGATCGCGATACAGAAACGGAATCGAGAAGATGCTGGCGGTATGCGAGAACTCCGAGATCAAGCCGGGATTGATGATCGAGAAATCCAGCGCACCAGCGGTCTGCTGCTCGAACATCTCGGTTTCATGACCGAGCACCGAGTTGCTGTAGAGGTTCACCGTGAGTTCGCCGTCGGTTTTCTCTTCCAGCAACTGTTTGAAGCGCTCCGCGCTCAGGTGGTAGGCGGTATCCTCCGTGGCGCCGTGGCCGAAGATCAGCTCGCGGGCTTCGGCCGGCGTGGCGAGCGCGGCGAAAAGAAGGCCCGTGGCGACGATGAGCCGCCAGCCGGACAGATAGCGTGGAACCTCGTGAAATCTCATGGTGACTCCTGGGGGCGAGCGAGCGAGGGTTGGGAGCTGGCGCGAACCATCAAGGGTGCCTCGAGAACGATGCGTTCGCGTTCGCCGTCGGGCGTCCGTATCCGCTTCAGGGCCAGTTCGGCGGCGCTGCGGCCGATCGACCGCGGGTGGGTCGCGATACTGGTCAAGGCGGGGTCGGTGAGGGCGGCTTCATCGATGTCGTCGACGCCGACCACCGCGCAGTCCTGCCCCGCGCGCAGGCCAAGATGGGAAAGCGCCAGCAGCGCCCCCAGCGCGACCAGATCGTTGTGGCAGATCAGGGCCGTGGGCGCGTCGTCGCCACGCATCAGCTCGAGGGTGGTCTCGCGCCCTGCGCAACGGGTCAGGGGGCCGCGAACGATGCGCGACAGGTCATCGAGTCCGGCCTCGCTCATGGCCTGGCGGTAGCCCGCGAGCCGTTCGCGGTCGGCGGAATGGTCGGCGGTCCCCGCCAGAAGGGTGATACGACGATGCCCCAGGGCGACCAGGTGACGAACGGCGTTGGCGATGCCCGTCCGGAGATCCGCGCCGACGTAGTCGCCGAGCGGTGACGGGCCGACGTGCCGCATGACCTCGATGCAGGGCATGCCCCAGTCGGCGATCGTTTCGATCAACGACGCAGGCGTCTCCTCCGCGGGGCACAGCAACAGCGCATCGACCCGATGTTCCCGCATGCGTGCCAGAAAACGCGCCTGGCGGGTCAGGCTGTCGCCGCTGCTGACCAGAAAGGGAACGTAATCGGCGTCCTGCAGTGTTTCGTCGATGCCCGCCATCAGGGCACCGAAGAACGGATTGGCGATATCGTGAACCACCACGCCGATGGTCGCGGTACGTGGACTGCGCAGCGTGGCGGCGCCACGGTTGTAGACGTAGCCCAGTGCGTCGATGGCATCCCGCACTCGCTGGCGTGTGGACTCCGCCACCAGCGAGCTTTCCTGCATCACCAGCGACACGGTCGAGCGCGAGACGCCGGCATGGGCCGCGATATCTCTCAGCGTGACGCGAGGGCGGGAAGAGGTTCTGACGTTTTCGGGCATGCTGCATTCCGTTTTGGATCGATCCAAAAAGCTGTCAGCAGATTAGTCGCGCCCCGGGAATGCGCCTATTCGTCTTTAGTGGCAAACGATGTCGGTGAACTACAGCAGTGTCCGAGCGGGGATCTTCGTCACGAGAGACAGGCAAGGGCATCACGGACTTCTGTCACGCCATGTCTCGATGGCGTGAGGGCGAGACGTGGGCGACGAGCTGCCGCCCACGCAATTTGCATGCTCGCTACTTCTTGCATGCTTGCTACTTCGTCTGACATTCCGCTTCGGCCTTGGCCGAATTGGCACAGTCATCCGTTTCTCCCCAGTGGGAGATCATGTAGATACAGCCAATCAAGCTCAGCACTAAAACCACGATGGCTATTTTCATGGTGTCCCTTAGTCGCTATTGGACGTCACTATCGGAAAGACTCAATCATCGTAGTTCAAGTCCGATAGAAGCCACCCGGCATCTTGCCCATTCGTAAACGCGATTCCCGAATCATGAAGGTCGCGTTTTACCTTGATCAATGGCCAGGCGCCGCTTTCCATGAAACGGGAGGGTGTATCAGTTCAGCCTGTCGCTCCAGGCTTCCTCGTTGAACGGGCTGATCGGTCGTTTGCCGTCCAGCGCGAGCATGATGTTGTCGACCGCGCGCTGGGCCATGGCGGTGCGGGTCTCGTGAGTGGCGGAACCGATGTGCGGCAGTGCGACCACGTTGGGCATCTTGGGCAGCGGAGAATCCGCCTGCAGCGGTTCCTGCTCGAACACGTCGAGACCGGCGCCGCGAATCTGGCCGCTTTCGAGGGCCTGGATCATGGCCTGTTCGTCGACCACCTGCCCGCGGGAGATGTTGATGAAGATGGCGCTCTCCTTCATCAGCTCGAACTCGCGGGCACCGATCAGCTGGCGGGTCTCCGGGGTCAGCGGCACGATAGCGCAGACGAAGTCGGACTGCTGCAGCAGCTCGTCCAGTTCGCAGCGGCGGGCGCCCAGTTCCGCTTCCAGATCCGGTTTGGGCGAGGCGTTGGAGTAGAGGATCTTCATGCCGAAACCGAGAGCGCCGCGGCGGGCCACCGCCTGACCGATGCGTCCGAAGCCGACCATGCCCAGCGTCTTGCCATGAACGTCGCTGCCGAACTGTTCGGGGCCGATGCTGGACTTCCAGTCGCCGCGCTTGACGTACTCGGCCAGTTCCACCACCCGGCGGGCACTCGCCATGATCAGCGAGAAGCCGGTATCGGCGGTGGTTTCGGTGAGCACGTCCGGCGTATTGCAGAGCAGGATGCCGCGACGGGTCAGCTCCTCGACCGGATAGTTGTCCACACCCACCGAGATACTGGCGATCGCTTCCAGGTTGGGCGCGGCATCGAGCAGTTCCGGGGTCATGTTGACCCCCGCGCCGATCAGCCCGTGAGCTTGCCCCAGCGCCTCGCGGAATGCCGGATCGTCGGCCGATTCGAGCTTGCCGAAGTAGTCGACGTGAAAGCGTTCGCGTAGCTGGTCGAGTTGCTGGTCGTTGAGGCGACGGTACGCCAGGATGCGCTTGCTCATGAAAGACTCTCCGGCTGAAAAATCGAATATCCGCAGGCGACGACATCGCCGCCTGCGAGGTGAGGGACGCACGAGCTTACCGACAAACCCGGCCCCATGAGGCAGTGCTTCGACGAAAGTCTAGCGGGAAAGGCGCAGCCGGGGGCAAGTCCGAGCGGAGCAATCGGGGTGCCTGTTCCCGGTCATGCGCCCGCCAGCGGCGCTCGATGCGTTATACGGAGGCCCGCCCGGGCCGCTTGATCAGCTGGCGGAATTTCGGCAGCTGCCGGGCGATGGGCGGCAGGCGCAAGATCATCAGCAGCGCGCCGACGACGGCGTAGAGGCTCCACTGCTCCAGGTCGGCACGAACCACCCAGAGAAAGTGCAGCAGGCCGAGCCCGAGCACCAGATAGACGACCTTGTGCAGCGTCTTCCAGCGCTTGCCCAGCTTGCGCATGGACCACTTGTTGGAGGTCACGCCCATCGCGATCAGCCCGACGAGAGCCAGCATGCCGACGATGATGTAGGGCCGGCGGACGATCTCGCTGCCGAGCCGGGAGAGGTCCAGCCCGAGGATGAAAACGGCGTAGCAGAACAGGTGCAGCAGGGCGTAGGTCAATGTCCACAGGCCGAGCTGGCGGCGGATCAGGGTGAAGCCTTTCCAGCGCGTCAGCTTGGTCAGCGGGGTCAGGCTGAGGGTGGAAAACAGCATCCACAGTATGCCCTGGCCGATGTTGAGCAGCAGGTAGCGACCGGGTTCCGGGCCGGCGGCGTTGATGGCGACCTGCGAGCTCCACCAGGCCAGCGGCACCAGCGCGGCGATGAACACCGCGATGCGCCAGAGCGTCAGCGTGTAGCGGGGCGTCGGCATCAGAAGTGCTTCCTCAGATCCATGCCCTGATAGAGACTCGCGACCTCCTCGGCGTAGCCATTGAACATCCGTGTATCGATGATGTTGGGGTTGAACAAGCTGTTGGGCAGCCGGCGCTCGGTGGCCTGGCTCCAGCGCGGGTGGTCGACCTCGGGGTTGACGTTGGCGTAGAAGCCGTACTCGTCCGGGGCGATCGCCTGCCAGGAGTTGACCGGCTGCTCCTCGACCAGCGATATCCGCACGATCGACTTGATGCTCTTGAAACCGTACTTCCACGGCACGACCAGGCGGAAGGGCGCACCATTCTGGTTGGGCAGTTCGCGCCCGTACATGCCGAGCCCGAGAATCGCCAGCGGATGCATCGCCTCGTCCATGCGCAGGCCCTCGGTATAGGGCCAGTCGATCAGCGCGAACGAGGAGTCCTGCCCCGGCATCTGTTCCGGTGCGACCAGTGTCTCGAACTTGACGTACTTGGCCTTCGACGTGGGCTCGGCGCGTTTGATGACATCACCCAGCGGAATTCCCAGCCACGGGATCACCATCGACCAGGCCTCGACGCAGCGCAGCCGGTAGATGCGCTCCTGCAGGCGGGAAGGCTTGGCGATATCCTCGAGATCGAAGCGCCCGCCGTTATTGACCTCGCCGTCGATCACCACGCTCCAGGGTTGCGTCTCGAGCGAGTCGGCGTTGCGCGCAGGATCGCCCTTGCCGGTGCCGAATTCGTAGAAATTGTTGTAGTGGGTGGCGTCGTCGAAAGGCGCGAGCTTGTCCAGCTCTCTATCGGCGGGTACCACGCTATTCCACTCGGCATCTTTGAGCTCGGAGTCGAACCAGCCTGGCGGATTGCCGGCCGGTACGTCCTGATAGTCGGAGGCGGCGGCCTGGGCTCGCCCGGCCAGCGCCAGGCTAATGCTCAGGCCCGCTCCGACGCCCGCCAGACCGCCCATGAAGCGGCGACGCGAGAGATAGATCGATTCCGGGGTGACGTCCGATTCGCGCAGGTCGCCGGGTTTGGCAATCTTGATCAACATGATGAGTCTCCAACCGCCGATGATGGCATAGGGTGGATACGCGGACGGTGCGCGCCTGGATGCGTGCACCGAGGCTCCGGCGTACACCGTGACACCGCATGACGCTCAGTTTAGGTGATCCATGCCCCGTCCTGTCGGAAAACGCCGGTCGCGTTCAGATCACTCCCAGCCAGCGCCACCAGATGAAATCGAGCGGCCACAGCAGCAAAATCGTCATCAGCGCGAGCGGCAGCGTGATGCGCATGGCCTGACGGATGCTGACGCCGGAGGTGAGCAGGCCGATGATCAGCGGCGGCGACTGATAGGGGAACACCACGGTCGAGAATCCGATCACCTGAGACATCACCACGGCGGATGGCGACCAGCCGGTGACATCGGCCAGTTGCGGCGCCAGCGGTGTCATCACCGCGGGAACACCGGGCAGCGTGACCAGCATGCCCAGGATCGTGGCGATCACCGAGAGCCAGGCGAAGTTGCCGACGGTCGATTCCGGCGATAGCGGCAGCACGTCGAGAAGCTGGCCGGCGATCGCCTCGCCCAGCCCGCTATCGTGCGCCAGCGCACCCAGGCTGACGATCCCGGCGACATAGATGAACGGTTCGAGGTTCATCTGCTGCAATGGCCTGGCCGGCAGCAGGCCGCTGCCCGGGAACAGGCAGACCAGCCCCACCAGCATGCCGATCCAGGCCGGCGAGATGCCGTGCCAGGCATCGGTCATCCACATCACCACGGCGAAGGCCAGCAGCACGCTCATCAGTCTGCCGCCGCGGTCGAGCCCGGACGACGTCTCGGCCGTGAAAGGGGATGGCGCCGCGGCGCGGAACTGCCACAGGATCAAGCCCATGATCAGCCCCCACTTGAGCAGCCCCAGAACCGGGAAATGCAGCAGCAGATATTCGCCGTAGCTGGGCGAGAAGCCGAGCACCGCTTCGCTGGCCCCCATCAGCACATTGTTGGGGACATTGGCGGGCAGAATGGTGAAGGTGGGCAGAAAGCTCGACATGATACCGCTGAGCAGGACGCCGGCTCGGCCAGGATTGCCGGGCTCGTAGCCGAACCGTTCGACCAGGGTCAGAAGAATCGGCACCAGCAGTACGATCCGGCCCATCGCCGACGGCATGACGAAGGAGGCGATCAGCCCCAGCAGGCCCACGCCGACAACCGCCTGTGGATAACCTGACGCGAGATGAGGTCCGATCCGGGCGGCGACGCGTTCGCCCAGGCCGGTGTGATTGATCGCGGCGCCGATCACCATGCCCGAGAACACCAGCCAGGTCGCGGCCGACTCGAAACCGGCGAACGCCGTCGAGGCCGGCGCGACCTTCGCCACGGTGCACAGCGTGAAGAAGATCAGCGCCGTCAGCCATTGCGGCAGCCAGCCGGTGGCCCACAGGCCGATGCACAGCACCACGACGATGCCGGCCTGCAGGACCGAGCCGTCGGCGCTGCCCAGCAACAGCCAGCCGAGCGCACCCAGCAGAGCCAGCAGTGACATTCCCTGACGCCAGGGGAGAACGGTAATCGAAGATGACATCACGACAGATCCGAAGGCGAGCGAGGCGGCAGTATACCAGCGTGAAAAGCGACCATCGGTCGAATCGGGGGTGGGTCA
Organism: Salinicola sp. MIT1003; assembly: GCF_001858555.1. Taxonomy (NCBI): domain Bacteria; kingdom Pseudomonadati; phylum Pseudomonadota; class Gammaproteobacteria; order Oceanospirillales; family Halomonadaceae; genus Salinicola; species Salinicola sp. MIT1003. The sequence continues at coordinate 26,115 of NZ_MCAP01000011.1, read as the reverse complement.
GCGCTGCAGGCTCAGCAGCGTAATGGTGACCAGAATGATCGCCATGCCGAAAAGTTGCAGCGGGGCGAGCGTCTGTCCCAGCACGACGAATCCGAACAGCGAGGCCGTGACCGGCTCCACCATGGCGATCATCGAGGCCGCCGAGGGGGACGTCCGTCTCAGCCCGGGCAGATAGAGATAGAAGGAGATGCCTGCGCCGAACAGGCCGAGCAGCAGGAATCCGTAGGCGTCGTCGGTGAACGGCACTTTCTGCATCTGCCCGACGTCGACGAACGCGAACAGCAGCAGCGTCAGGGTCAGGAAAGCGATCGTCAGGACCGCCTGCGCGGGGCCTTGGGTCCTGGCGTAGCGAAAGCCGAAGATGAATAGCGCATAGGACAAGCCGGAAAGCAGGCCGCAAGCGATGCCCCAGACCGAAACCTGGCCCGTGCCGCTGCGCAGGATGTCGGTCAGCAGCACGATACCCACCATCACCGCCGTGATCGACGCCCATTTGCCCAGCGTCGGCTTCTCCAGACCGCATGCGAACGACACCAGAAAGACGAACAGCGGCGCGGTGTACATCAGGGTGGCGGCGATCGCCACGTTGGCGTTCGAGATGCTCAGGAAATAGAAGGTGAAGTTGCCGGCCACACCGACGCCAGCCACGACCGACCAGGCGATGAGCCGCCAGTCGAATCGCAGGTTGCGCAGCGGATGGAGGACGAACCAGGCCAGCATGCAGATCAGGCCGATCGCGCCGCGATAGAACGAGATGACGTAAGGGTTCCAGCCCTCGTCCATCAGCAGGCTCGCAAGGCCGCCCGACAGGCCCCAGAACATGGCCGCAAGCGTGATGTAGACGGTGCCCTTCACCGAACTCGACATGGTTTGATGCCCTCCTTGGCAGATGTTGTCTGTCGCCAGCGCTTCAGTCTGTCGCCAGCGCTCCGGATTGCGCCGGCTCGGGCGCGCGACCCCGCCGTCAGCGTAGATGAGGAATCGGATTCGCGAACCTGTGGCGTCGTGACGGTTTCCTTCTAGGCTGAATATCCAGACGAGCCAGATTGGTGGCTCCTGCCAGCCAGGAGAGAACGCGTGAAGCAGGTAACGACAACCGCGATGGCGACGCTCTGTCTGAGCGGAGGATTGACGAACAAGCTGGAGGCTATCGCGCGGGCTGGCTTCGACGGCGTGGAGATTTTCGTCGACGACCTGCAGTCGAGCGGTCTGGCGCCGCGAACCGTGGGGGAGCGTTGTCGGGAGCTCGGGCTGACGGTCGTCGCGCTGCAGCCGATCCACGATGTCGAAGCGCTGCCGCCGGCACTGCATCGGCAGATGCTGGAGGAGGCCAGGCGCCAATTCGATACGCTGGCCGATCTCGGCGGCGACTTCCTGCTCGCCTGCAGCAATACTCGCGAAGAAGCCGAGAACGACCGGGGCCGAGCCGCCGACAGTTTGCGCGACCTGGCCGAGCTGGCGGCCGAACGGGAGATGCGCGTGGGCTTCGAGGCGCTGGTCTGGGGGCGGCATGTCTTGGACTATCGCGAGGCGTGGCGGATCGTGCAACAGGCGGATCATCCGGCACTTTCCATCGTGCTGGACAGCTACCATATCCTGGCTCGCGAACTCGAGCTGGAAACGCTTGCCTCGATCCCCGGCGACAGGATCGGCCTGGTGCAGCTGGCCGACTCGCCGTGGCCACGCGGGCAGGATCTGCAATCACTGAGCCGCCACCGACGGGCGTTTCCCGGCGACCGTGAATTACCCCTCGAACGCTTCATGGAAGCATTGGGCAGGACAGGGTATGCCGGGCCGCTGTCGCTGGAAATCTTCAGCGATGCGCTGGCGGTCATGCCGACGGGAATGGCGGCGCTCCAGGGCAAGCACGCGCTGGATTCGCTACTGGCTTCGCAGCCGTGACAACGCCTCGTTCGGCGCTATACCAGCCACAGATGGCTCAGCCAGATTCCCAATGCCAGTGTCAGCGCCGACAGCACCGTCGCCATCACCATCGCCGCCGTGCCCAGCTCGCCGAACCCGTAGCGCTGGCCCAGCAGCGGATACATCGAGAGCATCGGCGCGCAGGCAAAGATGATGGCCGCGGTGGCGAATACCGGATCGAGCCCCGGGATCAGCAGTACCATCAGCAGTATGCAGAGCGGGTGCAGGGAGAGCTTGGCGAGCGCGATTCGAGTCACACGCTTGACCATGCCGCGCACGCGCAGGCCGCATAGCGTGCCACCGATCACGAACAGCGCCACTGGCGAGGACGAGGCGGCGAGCATCTCGAGCACCCGGGCAATCGGGGCCGGCGGATGCAGATTCAGCGCGGCGAGCTGCGTGCCCACGGCGATGGCGATGATCAACGGGTGGCGCAGAATGCGCACGGCCACCGGCTTCACCGTCTCCCACACGCCGCCCTGGGCCTGGCGACCGAGCTCGGCGAGTACCAGCGCCGTAGGGATCACCAGCAGATTCTCGATCAGCATGTTGAGCGCCAGGGCAATGCCCGCCGTGGGGCCGACCACCAGTACCGCCACGGGATAGCCGATGAAGCCGCTGTTGGAGGCCGACGTGCCCAGGGAGTACATTGTCCGGCGTTCCAGCGGCGCATTGCCGCGCAGCGTTACCATGGCGAAGGTGATGGCGAAGGCGAGCCCGGAACCCAGTCCGTAGACCAGCAGGTAGGGCACGTTGAAGACCTCGCCCAGCGGGCGCTGGAGCAATGCCTGGATCACCAGAGCGGGCAGGGCGATGTTGATCACGTATCGTCCCATGCCCTGGATATGGGCCTTGTCGACGATGCGCTTGAGCACCGCGATATAACCGATGCCCAGCAGGATGAAGATGGGGACGATGGCGCCGAAGATGGTGTTCACGCAGGCAACTCTCGCTCTATGTCATGGATCCTCTGGCTGGCGTTGGATGTCTTCTTGTTATCTGTCGCGTGTTCGCAACGCGCATAACAAGCCCTTCAATTGACCTGCTGCGCGATCAGTTTTGCCTTTTCCCGAAGCAACGGCAGGAAGTCTTTCGTCAATCTCGATATGTCGATGCGTGCCGCATTGGTGCTGATGTTGATGGCGCCCAACAGCTCGCCATTGGCGTCGAAGGCTGGGATTGCCAGCGAGCGGAGCCCCGAGTCCAGTTCCTGGTCCACAATACAGTAACCCTGTTCGCGAATCTCGACGAGGTGCGCCGCCAGCTTTGCCTTGTCGGTGATGCTGTGTTCGGTGTGCCGCGAGAGAGTGACCTGCTCAAGATAGGCGGCGCGCTCCGCGTCCGGCAACTGCGCCAGCAGGATTCGACCCATGGAGGTATACGCCGCTGGCAGACGCGTGCCGATCGACAACGAAATGGACATCAAGCGGTGATGGGCTGCCGAACGCGCGATATAAGTCACCTCGTCACCATCGAGTACGCCCATCGACGAAGATTCGCCCGTGGCATCGGTGATGTCTTCGAGGTGCTGTTGAATGACGCTGCGATAACCGTTCGAGGAGAGAAAGGCATAACCCAGCTGTAGCGCCTTGGGGGCCAGCTCGAACGAACGATGTTGTTTACGCACGTAGCCCAGCGCGTGCAGCGTCAGCAGAAACCGCCGTGCACGCGCACGATTCATTCCCGTCTTGGCAGCGACCTCGCTCAATGTCATCCGTGGTGACTGCTGATCGAACGCGAGTATCACCTCGAGCCCGCTGGCCAGCGCGGTGACGAAGTCGCGGTCTTCGGTGGTAATGGCTTCATCCAAGTCGTTCATGTTTCTGAGCGTCGCCTCCTTGCCAAGTGTGGGATCTATCCTGACACCAGACCCTATCATGTTGTTCGCTAGGCGAATATTGATTCGCTGATATGAGAAGCTTCCAATCAATGCGCTTTCGGCTGCCCTGATTGTTATTAATGGCTGTCAAGGAGGCGAGGTCTAAATTTTATAACGCGGGTAAATATTTGATTTAAATAATAAATTCTATTTTCAATGGTTTTTTGAATATTGTCTGAAATTTCTCATTCGACTTTTGTCTGTGTTGACCGATTTCCGCATAGCTGACTAAATTGTTCGTATAGAAAATTAATGTTCGCAATACGAACAATGGGTGTTTTTTGATGGCTGAATTTTTAGCGTTGCACGACTCCGTTGAGCGTTACGTCGAGAATGGCGCGACCCTTGCCATGGAAGGGTTTACCCATCTGATTCCGTTTGCCGCGGGTCACGAAGTAATTCGTCAGCAAAAGCGTGACCTGACCCTGATCCGCATGACGCCGGATCTGCTTTACGATCAGATGATTGGTGCCGGTTGCGCCAAACGGCTGATCTTCTCCTGGGGGGGCAATCCCGGAGTCGGCTCGCTACACCGGTTGCGCGATGCGGTCGAGAAGGGCTATCCACACCCGATTGAGATCTTCGAGCACAGCCATGCGGCCATGGCCTGTGCATTTGAAGCTGGCGCTGCCGGATTGCCACTGGCCGTGTTGCGCGGCTATGTCGGTAGCGATCTACCCAAGGTCAATTCTCAGATCAAATTCATCGAATGCCCGTTCAGTGGTGAGCGCCTGACGGCAGTGCCATCGGTTCGCCCCGACGTGGGTATCGTCCACGCTCAGCGGGCTGATCGTCAGGGCAACGTACTGGTCGAGGGCATCATCGGCGTGCAGAAGGAGGTCGTGCTGGCGGCCAAACGCAGCATTGTCACCGTCGAGGAGATCGTCGACGACTTGGGCGTTGGTGCCAATGCCTGTGTCATTCCCGGATGGGCGATTGACGCAATCTCAGTGGTCGAGCAGGGCGCCTATCCCTCATACGCTCATGGCTATTACCCACGAGACAACGCCTTTTACAAGGACTGGGATGCGATTGCTCGTGGCCGGGATACCTTTAATGCGTGGATCAAGGCCAACGTTCTCGATGCCAACGTTCTCGATGCCAATGTTCTCGATGCAGGAGGAGCCGCTCAATGAGCCAGTACACTTCCTCGGAAATGATGACGGTCACGGCAGCGCGGGCGCTGGAAAACGGCATGACCTGCTTTGTGGGCATTGGTCTGCCCAGCGAGGCCGCCAATCTGGCGCGTCTGACGCATGCTCCGGATGTGGTGTTGATCTACGAGTCCGGCACGCTGCAGACGAAACCCAACGTGCTGCCGCTGTCCATCGGTGATGGTGATCTTTGTGAAACAGCGCTAACCACGGTTTCCGTGCCCGAAATGTTTCGCTACTGGCTGCAGGGTGGGCATGTTGACGTCGGCTTCCTCGGTACGGCGCAGATCGACCGTTACTGCAATTTGAATACCACGCTGATCGGCGACTACACCGAACCTAGGGTACGCCTGCCGGGTGGCGGCGGTGCGCCGGAGATCGCCACTAATGCCGGTGAAGTCTTCATTACGCTGAAGCACTCCCAACGAACGTTCGTCAAGGATGTGGACTTTGTCACCACGCTGGGTTTCGGTCGCGATGGTACTGCCCGAGACGGTGTCCCCAACATCGGTCGCGGGCCGACACGTGTCATCACCGATCTGTGCGTGATGAAGCCGGACCCCGAGACTCGGGAGCTGGTGGTGGTTTCATTGCACCCCGGGGTGACTCGAGAGCAGATCATCGAGGCGACCGGTTGGGAGATTCACTTTGCCGATACTCTTGAATCCACGCCGGAACCCAGTGATAACGAACTGACGATACTGCGCGAGCTCAAGGCGCGAACCGACCGTCATCATTCGGGTGAACAGGCTGATAGTTACACGACCGAGGGAGCCCGGGCATGAACGAGGTCTTTCTGTGCCAACCGTTGCGCTCGCCGGTAGGCCGTTTCGGTGGTGCGCTGGCCAGCGTGCGTCCTGACGACCTCGCCGCGCGTCTGCTCGAGGCCGTACTGGCGCAGCATCCGCAGGTTGACCCGGAGGCGATCGACGATGTGATTCTTGGCTGCGCCAATCAGGCCGGAGAAGACAACCGCAGCGTGGCGCGCATGTCAGCGCTGCTCGCCGGGCTGCCGACGTCGGTTCCCGGGTCGACGGTCAATCGTTTGTGCGGTTCCAGCATGGATGCCATCGGCACCGCGGCGCGCGCCATTCGTTGCGGCGAAGCTGATCTGATGTTGGCCGGTGGGGTGGAGTCGATGTCGCGTGCACCTTATGTCATTGGCAAGGCGTCTTTACCCTATTCCCGGAGCCAGCACATGGAGGACACCACCATCGGCTGGCGCTTCATCAATCCGTTGATGGAGAAGCGCTACGGCACGCACTCGATGCCGGAAACCGCCGAGAACGTAGCCGAGCAGTTCCACATCTCCCGGGAGGACCAGGACCGCTTCGCCTATCGCTCTCAGCAGTTGGCCAAGGCCGCGCAGGAAGCCGGTCGCCTCGGTATCGGCATGGTGCCGATCGAGATTCCACGGCGTAAGCAGGAGCCATTAACTGTCGATCGCGACGAGCATCCGCGCCCGGAGACCACGCTGGAGCAACTGGCCAAATTACCCACTCCCTTTCGCGAGAATGGCACGGTCACTGCCGGCAATGCTTCCGGGGTCAACGATGGTGCAGCAGCGATGTTGGTTGCCAGTCAGGCCGCGGTCGAGCGCTACGGGCTGGAACCGGTCGCACGGATTCACGGCATGGCCACGGCGGGTGTCGAGCCACGGATCATGGGCATCGGCCCCGTTCCGGCGACGCGCAAGCTGCTCGACAAGCTGGGCATGAGCCTCGACCAGATGGACGTGCTCGAGCTCAACGAGGCCTTTGCCGCCCAGGCGCTGGCGTGTCTGCGCGAGCTTGGCGTTGACGACGACGATCCCCGAGTTAATCCGAACGGTGGTGCCATTGCATTGGGACATCCGTTGGGTATGTCCGGCGCGCGCATTATCGGTTTTGCCGCCAACGAACTGGTACGCAGCCATAAACGCTTTGCGCTCTGCACCATGTGCATTGGTGCTGGACAGGGAATCGCCACTGTGATCGAGCGAGCCTGACGCGCGATGAAAGAGCGCTCTTGGGCTTTCTCGCCATCCATCCATTAGCTCGGTGGAGCCATATGAAACATCCTGTTTTTCAAAAATCCTGCGCAGCACTATTCGGCGTGGCGTTGCTTCTGGGAGGTATCTCTTCCGCCAGTGCTGATACTTATCGATGGTTAACGTTCAAGCCCGAGGGGGCGAACGACGCGCAATCTCGCTCCACCAAATGGTTGATTCAGCAGTTCAATGAACGGACGCCGGATGACACCAGTATCAAACCCTATTGGGGAAGTAGCGTTGCCAGTACAGAAGAAGTTCCCGATTACGTAGGCGGAGGGGTAGGGGATTTAGGCGATATCATCACGCCCTATTTTCCCGATCGATTTTATCTCAACAATGCTGTGGGTTTTTTTATCCCCCAGCCGCTGTCAGTCACCGAAATAGCCGAGTCGATGGAGAAGTGGCATGAGAAATACCCTGCTTTTGGCGAAGAGATGGAAAAAAATAACCTGAAAGTGATTGGATATAGACCGCTTGAGAAATATGGGCTTTTTTGTACGCATCCAATAAGAACCATGAGTGACTTTGAGGGGCTCAGGATTCGGAGTTATGGATTTGCTTATCCACGCTTGATCGAGGCCATGGGGGCAACGCCAATTTCCATTTCCACGGCTGAAACTTATGAGGCCCTTGAGAAGAACATTATCGACTGCACGCCGGTAGGCCCCGCTCTAGCGCGTGGGTGGAAATATGATGAAGTCGCAAAATATTATATTGAAATTCCTTTCGGTGCCTCTTTTGGCCACTTGTTGGTGATTAATCTGGATACCTACCGCGCCATGGATGACGCCACTCGCGCGGTTGTCGATGAGCTTGGGCATGAGTACGTTTATCAGTACGCTGGAATGTTGCAGGACGATATTCGTGACGTTCGAAAAGAGTGGAAGGAATCGGGTGTCGAGATCATAAAAATTCCTGATTTTGACATGGAGCAACTGGTACAGAGCCCGCAGGTCAGGGGAATTCGCCAGGAATGGATTGAACATGCCGATGAGTTGGGCGTGCCAGCAGAATCTATCGCAGAGCAACTGCGCCCTTGAACAATCCAGTATCGATTTTGCCGTTTTCCTGATCCGGGGTGAATTATGCATCGAATTGAAAGGTTCAGCGCTCTATACGCGCGCTTTCTGTATTTTTCGGGACTGGCTGCCGGAGCCGTCGTCTTTCTGATGATGGTTTTAATCGTCGTGAATATTTTGGCTCGCTTCCTGTTCAACTCTCCAATCGCCGGTACTCTGGAAATCACGGAGTCTCTGTTGACACTGTTGATTTTTCTGGCAATTGGATTAACGCAGCAGGAAAAGAAACATATTCAAGTGACGTTGCTGTTCGATCGTTTTGGTCTTCGAACCAGGAAAGGCTTCAGGGTGCTGACATACGCTATTGGGTTTATGTTCCTGGTCTGGTGTTCGACAGCGGCCTGGGAGTTTTTCTTTCAATCATGGAGAATCGGTGAGCAGGAGTGGGGGAGTATTCGTTACCCGCTTTATCCTGTTAAATTCATCGTTTTTGTTGGGCTTTTCCTCCTTGCCATTCAGTTTTTTTTCGACACGCTACTGGCCGTCATGACTCCGGCCAGCGATGCATCGCCCGATTCCAGGAGGGAAGGCTAATATGTCTGATATTACTATTGGATTCATGGGCGTCGTGGCGCTATTTGTTTTTATCCTGGGCGGGTTAAATGTCTTTGTTGCCCTGGGATTAACGGGTGCCCTAGGAATTTTGGCCATGGTTGGTTTACATGGTGCCAGTACAGTGATTGGCGCTGTCTTTTTCGAAACGACCCACGCGTTTCATTTTAGCGTCATCCCCATGTTCCTGTTGATGGGGTTTTTTGCCATGCGTGCAGGGCTTGGCAAGGATATGTTCGAAGCAATGACGACATGGTTTGGCAATCTTCGAGGTGGGTTGGCGATCTCCAGTACTCTGGGTGCCGCAGCTTTTGGTGCCGCATCCGGCTCCAGTGTGGGGACGGCCACGGTCTTCACCAAACTGGCTCTACCGGAAATGCTTGACCGTGGTTACGATAAAAAATTGGCTTCTGCATCGATCGCTATCGCTGGCACGTTGGCCGTGATGATTCCTCCAAGTGCGTTGGTCGTCGTATATGGCATTTTGACGGATTCCAGTATTAGCCGACTACTGGTAGCAGGTATCATTCCAGGTATTATCTTTGCAATACTGCTTTGCCTGGCGACCTATCTACGCGTGCTGGGACAGCCGGATTTAGCGCCTCGTCAGCATGTTACGGTGTCTCTACACGATAAAATCTTCTCGCTACGGCTTGCCGGGCCAATGATGATACTGGTGGTATTTATCATTTCAGGGCTCTACGCCGGCATCTTTACGCCCACAGAGGCAGGAGGGGTTGGTGCCTTTCTGACATTGTTGATTGCCATTATCCGACTTCGTAGCTTCCGTCAGTTGGAACTTCGGAACTCTCTTTTGGATACCGTGCGCACCTCTGCCATGATCTTCGGCGTGATTATTGGGGCCTTGATTTTTTCCAAATTTCTAGCTCTGAGTGGCGTGGCAGATCTGATGGGGAGCTATCTGACGTCGCTGGACGTCAATCGCTGGGTAGTTGTATTGATGATCGTCGGGATTTATCTGGTTTTGGGCATGATGATGGATGCACCCGGACTACTCGCGATAACGCTTCCGATCACGCACCCCGTAATGATGCAACTGGGTTTCGACCCTATCTGGTTCGGTGTATTCGTTGTGTTGCTAGTTGAGATCGGTGCCGTCACACCGCCGGTTGGGATAAACTGTTTCGTTGTTCAGGCCGCTTCTGATAATCGGGTGCGCCTTGAAGACGTTTTCAAGGGATTGCTGCCCTATATTCTTGCTGCTTTTCTGATGCTGGGACTGCTCTGTGTCTTCCCGCAGTTGGCCCTCTATTTGCCATCAACAATGCAGTGAGATTATCGCCATGATTAACAGTACGAGTGTCCTCGATGATGCAGTGTTAGTCACTACTCTGACCTCTCCCTATGGGAAGAAGGTGAGAATGGTGGCCTCCGAGTTAAGTCTTATGGACAACCTGACGATTCGCCCCGCCGATACGAGAGACGCTGATGATCCTCTTCGTGATTATAATCCACTCGGCAAAATGCCGTGTCTGTTGCTGAATCATGGGGAGCCTGTTTTCGATAGTAATGTGATCATCGGATACCTGCTTGAGCATAGTGGCGACGTCTCTGGAAGGCTCTACCCCGAGGAATCCAATTGGCGCTGGCAGACCCGACGAGCACTCGCTGATGGTGTTATCGATGCGGCCTTATTGATGGTATATGAGGCGCGCTTTCGTGAGGCCGAACAGGTTTCAACCGTTTGGTTGAATCATCAACACGGAAAGATCGAAAGAGCGCTTGAATGGTTTCAAGCCAATCCTCCTGGCTTGACGCCGGACCTGCCCAATATTTCCCTGGCTTGCGCGCTAGGCTATCTGGACTGGCGTCAGCCGCTGAACTGGCGCGCGACCTGTCCAGCGCTGATCGCCTGGCTGAGTGCTTTCTGCAATGAATCACCAGCGTTGGGCCGAATTCTTTATCCGGAGGAGTGAATCATGACCCGATTGTCGCCACCTGATCAGGCGAGCCTTGATCAGGAGCAGAGACGTATTTACGAAGCCATCATGTCTTCACCGCGAGGGCGGGTTGGAGGGCCACTGGCGCTCTGGCTACATCGGCCTGAACTGGCGGATCGTGCGCAGGCTCTGGGGCGTTATTGTCGCTACGAGACCCTGTTGTCAGCGCGCCTGTCGGAATTGGTTATTCTGGTGACTGCGCGAGTTTGGGGCGCCGAGTATGAGTGGCAGGCTCATGAGCCCAAGGCACGGGAGGCAGGACTTCCCGACGCGGTTATCGAAGCCATTCGAGTGAATATCGAACCTGATTTTGAACATCATGATGAATATGTCGTCTATCACTTTTCCCGTGAGATGCAGCTGAAAAGACGAGTAGACGATCGGCTTTATCATGAGGCGGTCGATGTTCTGGGCGATATGGCTGTCGTCGATCTGGTGGGGGTTCTCGGGTATTACGGGTTGATCTCCATGACTATAAACGCCTTCGATGTCGCCCCGCTTGATCCCGATGCATTGCAACTTTCTCGACCCGATACTGGAGTTTCATAATGGAGAATGGGGAACGTACTTATCATGATAAACCCTCTCGTCCTCTATTGACATTGCCGGCTGGCGCCTGTGATAGCCATTGTCACGTCTTTGGGCCGACAGGAACTTTCCCTTACGCGGAAGATGCCCGATTTCGGCCCGGAGAGGCTCCCAAAGAGAAACTCTTTGCGCTGCATGATCTGCTCGGTATTCAGCGCTGCGTCGTGGTGCAGTCCGGGTGCCATGGTTACGATAACCGTGCGATTGAAGATGTCGTGGCGTCACGCCCTGGGCGCTATCTGGGAATTGCCCTGGTCCCGCTGACAATCAGTCATGCAGAGATTGCTCGCCTGGCAGGGAGTGGTATCCGAGGGGCTCGTTTCAATTTCATGCCTCACCTCCAGAAGGGGGCTGATCCTGATGAGCTTATGGATTTTTCCACTCGTATTCAGGCACATGGCTGGCATTTACAGCTGCATGTGCATGCCGATCTCATTGAAGAGATGACCCCTCTGCTGAAGAAACTACCCGTGGATGTGGTTATCGACCATATGGGGCGTATCGACGCTACCGGTGGCATTCAGCAGCCAGCCTTCCAGGCATTATTGCGGTTGTTGGATCACGAGCATGTGCGTGTCAAAGTTAGCGGTTGTGAGCGAAGCTCAACACAGGGTCCGCCCTGGGTCGATGCCGTTCCATTGGCGCGTAACCTGGTGGAGCGTTTCAGTGACCGGGTGCTTTGGGGAACCGACTGGCCACACCCCAATCTGGGCACAGAGCCGCCGGATGATGGCCGGCTGGTCGAACTGATTGGAGAGATCGCGCCGACTTCAGCCTTGAGACAAGCGCTTCTCGTCGACAATCCCATGAGCTTTTACCGTTTCGAGGCCTGATATCACCGTAAGTCCTGGCTTGGAATCACTGATTAAAATGATCGAGAGGTTATGTCATGTCAGCTCGTTTAAACGATAAAGTGGTCATTGTCACTGGGGCCGGCTGCGTCGGGCCTGGTTGGGGAAACGGTCGTGCCGCGGCCGTTCGTTGTGCGGAAGAGGGCGCCAGGGTCTTTGCGGTAGACCTCAATGAGGAGGCATTGACGGAAACCGTGGAACGCGTCGAGTCGATCAATGGTTCGGTTACCGGATTTTGCTGCGACGTGACCGACTCTGCACGGGTGAAAAGCATGGTCGATGCCTGTGTCGAACGTTTTGGCCGAGTCGATGCCCTGGTCAACAATGTCGGTGGCTCCGCCAGGGGAGGAGCCGAAGCGATGAGTGAGGAGGTTTGGCACCAACAGATGGCCTTCAACCTCGATAGCGTGTATCTCACATGCAAACACGTATTACCGTTTATGCGTGAGCAGGGGCATGGCGCGATCGTCAATACCTCGTCGACCTCGGGGCTGCGTTGGACAGGCGCCGCTCAGGTAGCCTATGCCTCCAGCAAGGCGGCGGTTATCCAGTTTTCGCGAGTGACGGCTGTTGAATACGCTCCCATGGGTATTCGCGTGAACACCATCGTACCAGGTCAACTTCATACACCGATGGTTGAGGCCAGACTGGCCGGGCAGCGAGCCGGTGGTGACGTGAAAGCACTGCTTGATCAGCGCCTTGCCAGGATCCCACTCGGTTTCATGGGAGATGGACGCGATACCGCCAACGCTGCTCTGTTCTTGATTTCCGATGAAGCGCGCTTCATTACCGGAACGGAAATTGTCGTCGATGGCGGCATGTCCGTGAGATGTGATTAGTTTCTATACCGCACGACTCAAGAGTCACAATCAACGGCCAATGATTTCTTGATGGACCTTGTGGCGACCCTCCGTGATCGGAAGCTCCGAGACAGGCTTGACGACGATCGCCGAAAACTATGTGGGACTACCTCATGAAACCTTGGCGTAACTCAGTGACGACGATGGTCCGAAAGGGCTCATACCCGATAGCCGCTGCCCTCAGGCGCTACCAGCAGTGGCTCGAACGGCATCTTCGGGATGCCGATCACGAGCCGCTGTTCTGGCTGTGATCGCCATCCCGGGATTGACGATCCATCAAGCTCAGCGCTGCCAGCCGATGACCTCCAGCGCTCGCTGGCGGTGCGCTTCGGTCACCTGACTCATCAAGCTGCCGCCGACGCACAGCACCAGGTTGAGTAACAGCCCCCACAGACCGCTGTAGACCCCCAGCGGGCGATAGCCGGCGAAGGTGAAGGCGGCGGCGAGAACGGTGCCGGCGAGCATGCCGATAAAGACGGCCTGGGTATTGAGCCGGCTCCAGTAGAGGCCGAGGATCAGCGCCGGTGCGGTCTGGATCAGCACCTCGAACTTGAGCACGAAGATCTGATAGAGCGTGCCCGGCGGGTACCAGGCGATCAGCACCAGCACGACGACCGCAGCGACCCCCACCAGTTTGCCCACCAGAATCTTGCGCGATTCATCGGCGTTCGGCGCGATGTAACGTCCGTAGAGGTCGTTGGAAACGATCGATGAAAACGTCAGCAACACCGAGTCGGCGGTCGACACGATCGCCGCGATCACGCCGCCGAACAGCAGCACCATCGTCCAATAGAAAAAGGCATTCTGGTTGGCGAGCGCATTGGCCATCATGCCCACCAGCTGTTCGGATTCCGCCGTGGTCAGGTCGGGAAAGGCGGAGATGCCAATGATACCCACCATGAAGACGACGCCAGCGGTCAGGAACGGCATGTAGGCCATGCGGATGAAAGAGCGCTTGAGCGTACGTTCGCTGCGCGCCGCGAAAATCCGCTGGAAAGCGTGGGGATAGATCGCCGCGCCGATGCCGACCAGCACCAGCAGGCAGAACCAGGTGGTGAGGCTGCCGCCGGTTGGCGCCCCCAGTTTTTCCGGTGCCTCGGCGATCATCGTCTCGGCTGCGGTGGGGAGCCCGCCCAGGTAGATCAGCGAGCCGATCAGCAGCGTGAACACGCCGAACAGCAGTGCCAGCCCCTGAATGGTGTCGGTATAGGCCACCGAGCGCATCCCGCCCAGCCAGCTGTAGGCGACCATGATCACGATGAAGAACACCACGCCGACCTGATAGGGAATCGTGCCGCCAGTGAGACCGGAGACGCCCTGACCGATGGCGACGAACTGCTCGAGGAGATAGTTGCCCAGGCCATAAAGCATCAGGATCGCGGCCAGAATCGTGACCTTTTTCGAGCGGAATCGAAGGTCGATCCAGTCCACCGGCGTCAGCAGATTGAAGCGTCGACCCAGCGCATAGAGCCTGGGCGCGAACAGCAGATAGACCATGATGATCATGATGAAGAACGGCACCGACACCAGGTATTGGTAACCGAGACGATAGGCCGTGGGCGGATAGCCAACCACGGTATTGCCGCTGTATTGGGTGGCGAAAAAGGTGAAGAAAAGCACCATCACCCCGAGGCCACGCCCGCCGAGATAGTACTCGTCTAAGCTCTCGCGAACGCCTCGATTGCGCAGGAAGGCGTAGACGCCCACGGCAAGCATCAGACCGCCGTAGAGCATCAGCACCAGAATGCCGGACCACCCGCTGAAGGCCAGTTCCACTTCCATCGTCACAGCTCCTCGTCTTCGTCGGCACCGGTTTCCCACTGCGTCATCACCACCCAGGTGATGAAGATCGACAAGGCGAGCGAGGCGATCAGGATGATCAGCGCCCAGTAGGGAACGCCGAAGAACAGTGGCGACCAGGAGCCATCGGGAAAATACCAGGGATTGATCAGGGCAAAGAGAATGACGAAGCCGATCCAGACCAGTGGTTTCTTGACCGGTTCACTGATTCTTTTCTTCATGAAAACACCTCGATGACGTGCGCGGTGGCGATGCGAATTCAGGCAAGAGACGGCCAGAATACGCCAGCGGCGGCAAGCGAGGGGACTATAGCCATCCGTGGCGACGGATGGCCATTATCGTTTGGGAAAGCGGGGCTTCGTCTACGGCGAAGATCTGCGACATTGGTCGCAGATCTCTTGGGAGTAAAAGGGGCTGAGCACTAGCTGGCGGTTACTGCGCCGTTACCGCTTCCGCAGCATCCAGACCGCGCCTACGGCAGAAACCAGGCAGCCGGCGGCCAGATAGACGGCGACCGGCGTCCAGCTGCCGTCGTAGAGATCGACCAGCGCTGCGGCGATGAAGGGGGTAAAGCCGCCGCCGATCACGCTGGCGACCTGATAGCCGACCCCGGCGCCGCTATAGCGGTAGGCGGCGCCGAACAGCTCGGCGAAGATCGGTTGCTGTACGCTGACCACCATGTCGTGGGCGAGATTGGCCAGTGTCACGGCGAAGATCACGATCCACAGGATCGAGCCGGCCTGTAATGCCATGAAGAACGGGAAGGCGGCCAGCACGCCGACGATAGCGCCGGTGATATAGACGCGCCGCCGCCCCAGCGTGTCGGCCAGCCAGGCGAACAGCGGAATGGTGACGCAACTGATCGCGCCGACCAGCAGACCGATATGCAGAAACAGATCCCGCGACAGATCGAGATAGCCGGTGGAGTAGCTCAGCGCGAAGGTGGTCACGATATACATCGTGAACAGCTCGGCCAGGCGCATGGCGATGATCGTCACGAAGGCGCCGGGGTGGCGTTTGAGCGCTTCGAGTATCGGTGGTCTGGCCGGCTTCTGGTCGCTGCGCTCGACCGCTTCGACGAATTCCGGCGACTCTTCGAGGCTTGAGCGGATCTTCAGCGCAACCAGCACCAGCACCACGCTGAACAGGAACGGCAGGCGCCAGCCCCAGGCCGTGAAATCGGCGTCGCTCAATCCGTAGCTGAGCAGCGAGACGCTACCGGTAGCCAGGATCAGACCCACGCCGTAGCCCACCTGCACCCCGCTCGAATAGAACGCGCGACGGCCGCGTGGTGCGCTTTCCACCGCCATCAGCGCCGCACCGCCCCATTCGCCGCCCACGGCGAAGCCCTGGATCGCGCGCAGCGTGACCAGCAGAATCGGCGCCCACACGCCGATCTGGGCGTAGGTCGGCAGCAGGCCGATCAGCGCCGTCGCGCCACCCATCAGGATCACGGTCAGGATCAGCATGCGCTTGCGTCCCAGGCGATCGCCGAAGTGGCCGAAGACCAGGCCGCCCAGCGGGCGAAACAGAAAGCCGACGCCAAAGGTGGCCAGCGCGGCCAGCGTGCCGGCGGCGGGGCTGACGTTGGGGAAGAACTGCGAATTGAAGACCAGCGCGGCGACGATGCCGTAGAGCAGAAAGTCATACCAGTCAACCACGGCACCGACGAAGCTGCCGATGGCGGCGCGTTTGGCCTGGTTTGTCGACTGGGCGGGGGCGGTGGTCGCTGCGGTTACGCTCATCCGGAACTCTCGGTCATCGGTGTCTTGGCATCGAGGCGCCTGCTTCGGGCACTGCATCGATGTGGCGGCGCCGTATCTTACGGCATTGCGACGACGGGCACAGGGGCAATTCGGGAGCCGTCGCCATATCGGTATCGCCCATTCCGACATCCCTCATTCTGAAAGGATCTGGATCTCGCGATCCCAGCGGCGCAGGAACGCCTGGCGGCGCAGCGGGTCGACGAATGCCAGCAGCGTGGCGTTGATCGGAATCGGGTAGAGATGGTCGCCGACCTGATCGCGCAGCCGCTGGGCGGTGTAGGGGCCGACGACATCGTCGCGCACGCTGAACAGCGGCGTCTGGCCGGCCAGGATGTGCTGGCCGCGCCGGCTCAGAAGGAAGCGGACGAAGCGTCTGGCGGCAGCCGGGTGCGGTGCATCGCGATGGACGAATGCCATCCGCATCAGCACCAGCGAGTAGTCGTTGGGGACCTGGACGATGATGTCGGGATGGGTCTGCGCCCAGAGCATCGCATAGGAACCCAGCAGATTGTAGCCGAGCCAGTAGCGGCCCTCGCTGAGCCCGGCCAGCATGCGCTGGGTGGTGGTTTCGAGATTGATGTTGGCCGCTCCCATGGCGGCGATCAGATCCCAGGCGCGGGGCGTATAGCGGGCATCCTGCTGGAACAGGGTGTAGCCGACGCCGCTTTCTCGAGGCGAGTAGCTCACCACGCGACCATCGAGCCAGTGACGATAATGGGTCAGCAGATCGAGCAGGTCGCGATGGGTTTCCGGTGGCGGCATGTGCGAGGCGAGCTCGAGGCGATAGGCCATCACCACCGGCTCGAAGGTGAAGCCGAACACCTCGTTTCGCCATTTCGCCCACGCCGGCCACTGGTCGACTTCCGGCGCGTCGAGGGGCTGGGCCATGCCTTCGTTGCTGAGCGCCAGTTGCCACGGCATGGCGGAACTGATGACCACGTCCGGCGGCGATTCACGGTCCCGGGCACGTCGGTCGACCTCCAGCGTCGAGCGGTCGCGATAGTCGAGATCGATCTGCGGATTCTCGGCGGCGAAGGCGTCGAGTACCGGATCGACGATCTGGCGATCCAGCGCGGCTTCGATGATCAGCTTTTCGGCGGCCCGGGCGGTGCCAGTGCCGACAAGACCCAGCCACAGAGCAAGGCCGAGCATCACCTGCAGACATCGTTTCATGTCCTGCTCTCCTCGGGTGGCCGACAGCGGGCCAGCGTCAAGGTGACCCGGAATCCTCGCGGCTGCCGGTTGGAGACCGCTAGCTGGCCGCCATGGCGCACGGCGATGGATTCGGCAATGGCGAGCCCCAGCCCGGAGCCACACGTATCCTGGCGCCGGCCGCGTTCGAACGGCTGGGTCAGCCGGCTGAGCGACTCGGCATCGACGCCGGGGCCGTTATCTTCGAGCGTGAGCGTGACCTGCTCGTCGTCGCCGTCGTCGTGGGCGAGTCCCAGCGTGATTTCGCTGCCGGGCGGCGTGTAGCGGCAGGCATTGTCGATCAGGTTGTTGAGCAGTTCGTGCAGTGCCCAGCTTTCCCCTTCGACCCATACCGGGGTGGGCATGTCGATGACCAGGCCGAGATCGTGATCGCGGCTGTCCTGGCGATCGGCCCAGTCGGTGGCGACCTCGCGCATCAGCCGATCCAGCGCCAGCGGTTGACGCTCATGCCCCGGCCCCAGGTGCTGAAGTCGAGTCAGGCTCAACATCTGGCCGGCGAGGCGGCTGGTGCGTTCGGCGCTGTCGTGGACGGCTTCGAGCGCCTGGTGCCAGATGGCCGGCTCGCGGCTGGAGAGCGCCAGTTCGCTGGTGCTCTGCAGCCCGGCCAGCGGGGTCTTGAGCTGATGCGAGGCGTCGGCGATGAAGCGCAGCAGCGCATCGCGATGATGACGCTGGTCGGCGAACAGCCGGTTGAGGGTCTCGACGAGTTCGTGCATCTCCTTCGGCACGCCGAGCCTGAGCGGGCTGATGTCGTCGGCCCGCCGATCGCGAAGTGCCTGGCGCAGACGACGCAGCGGCGCCAGCATGGTATGCATGGCGATCGCTACCAGTGCGGCAGTGATCAGCACCATCGCGGCAAAGCGGGTGGCGCTCTTGCGGAACAGTTCCTGCGCCAGCAGGTCGCGGCCGCGCCGGGTATGGCCCACCCAAAGCTGCACCGGCTCCTGGGTGTCCCAGCCGGCGGAATCCACCTCGCGACCGCTGAGACGAATCGGCTGGCCGTCGTAGACGGCGTCGAGATAGACCGGCTGGCGCCTGGCCTCGGCCTGCATCGAGGCGGTGATCGGCAGATCGGCATTCTGGGTGATGGAAAGGCCGTTATCCGCCTGCAGCCAGTAGAACACCCGTTCCTGCCAGCGGGTGGCGAGGATCTGCAGCGCCGAGGCGGGCATTTCCAGGGTTGGCTTACCCTCCGGCCATTGCAGCGATTCGGCGATGGTCAGGCTGGCGGCTTCCAGTTGACCGTCCATGGCTCGATCGGCGGCCTTGCGCGCGCTGGTATAGGCCTCGATCAGCAGCAGCGTCCCCAACCCCGCGACGATGGCGATGAGCCATAGCGCCAGGCGCCGCTTGAGCGATGTCTGCGGCGGTATCACTCGGGGCGTTCCTTCGGTGCGCCAGGCTCATGTTTGTCCGCTGTCTCTTCCAGTCGATAGCCCAGACCGCGCAGTGTACGAATCGACAGGCCGGAGCCCGCCAGGCGCTTGCGCAGCCGGCTGACATAGACATCGAGCGCGTTGGCGCCCACCGCCTCGAAGCCGAACAGCCGGTTCTCCAGCGCCTCGCGCTGCACGATTCGCCCGGCGTTGAGCATCAGCGCCTCCAGCAGGCTGAATTCCCGTCGTGGCAGATCCAGCGAGGTCTCGTTCAGCCAGGCACTGGCAGAGCGGGTGTCCAGTTTCAAACCGCCGAAGCGCACGCTGTTGTCCAGCCGCTGCTGGCTGCGACGCAGCAGGGCGCGAACCCGCGCTTCCAGCTCGGTGATCGAGAACGGCTTGGCGAGATAGTCGTCGGCACCGAGATCCAGCCCGCGGACTCGATCCTCCAGCGCATCCCGCGCGGTCAGAATCATTACCGGCGTGGGGTCGGCGTGGGCGCGTAACCATTCGAGCACGCCGAGACCGCTGCCATCGGGCAGGCCGAGATCGAGCAGGACCAGGTCGAAGCGGCCCTGGCGTAGCGCCTGGATGGCGTCGTCGACGCGTGATAGTGCATCGACAGTGTAACCGTGGCGAGTCATTGCCTGGCTCAGCGAGCGTGACAGCAGCGGATCGTCTTCGATCACGAGCAGGTGCATGGCGGTTTCTCGAGGTCATCTGCTAGCCATGTCTTGTACGACTAATGTCCTATACGACAAAGGCTTAGATGACAGGTTGATGAAAGGTTAGCGCTCTAGCATCGCGCCGTCGGTAGGCAAAACCGGCCCGAGTCCGGTGCCCGCCACGAGATTTTGCGAGCATAACAACCCAGGTAGGAGACGCACAGCATGCCCAACTCTCGATTCCTTTCTCGCTGGCTGGTTGCCGCCGTGACCGGCGGCGCGCTGCTGGCCGGCGCCGTTCAGGCCCAGGCCAAGCCGCCCGAGTGTATCGCACCAGCCAAGCCGGGTGGCGGTTACGATTTGACCTGTCGTCTGGCGGCCAACGGCCTGCAGGACGCCAAGCTGATCGACGAGCCGATGATGGTCAGCTACATGCCGGGCGGTATCGGCGCCGTGGCTTATAACCATGTCACCGGCGTGCGCGACGACGATCCCAACCTGATCGTGGCCGCAAGCACCGGCGCTGCGCTCAACCTGGCGCTGGGCAAGTTCGGTCTCGAGCACAAGGTCGACGACGTTCGCTGGCTGGGTGCGCTGGGTGTCGACTACGGCGCGATCGTGGTCCGCAAGGATGCGCCGTGGAACAACCTCGATGAGCTGATGAAAGCGCTGAAGCAGGACCCGTCCGGCGTGGTGATCGGTGCCGGCGGCACCGTCGGCAGCCAGGACTGGATGAAAGCGGCGCTGATGGCCAAGGCCGACGATGTCGATCCGCGCAAGCTGCGCTACGTCTCCTTCGAGGGCGGCGGTGAAGCGCTGGCGGCACTGCTGGGCGAGCACATCCAGGTGTTCACTGGCGACCTGGCCGAGCTGAAACCGCAGCTCGACAGCGGCGAGATCCGCATTCTGGCGGCGCTCTCCGAAGAGCGCATGGGCGGGCCCTACGCGGACATCCCCACCGCCAAGGAGCAGGGCTACGATGTCGAATGGCCGATCTGGCGCGGTTACTACATGGGGCCGAACGTCAGCGACGAAGCCTATCAGCAGTGGGCCGATCGCCTGCGCGAGCTGAACGACACCGAGAGCTTCAAGGCGTTGCGCGAGGGTCGCGGGCTGTTCCCGATGTCCAAGTTCGGTGACGACTTCCATCAGTACGTGAAGCAGCAGGTCGCCGACTTCCAGCAACTGTCCAAAGAAGTGGGTTTGACGAAATGAGACTCGCCGCCGACCGAATCCTGAGTTTGCTGTTGCTCGGTCTGGCGGCGTTCATCGCCGTCCAGGCCTGGCAGCTACAGGTGCCGTTCAGCTACGACCCGGTCGGGCCGAAAGCATTTCCGCTGCTGCTGTCGGGTCTTCTGGCGGTTCTGGCGATCGTGCTTTTCATCCGTCCCGGCGCCAGCGGTCAATGGCCGAGCGGCGCGTTGCTGTTGCGCCTGGTCATCACCATGGCAGTGCTCGGCATCTATGCGGCGCTGTTCATCAATCTGGGTTATCTGGTGACGACCGCTCTGGTCAGCATCGTCATCGCCTGGCTGTTCGGCGCCACACCGATGAAAGCGATCATCGGCGGATTGCTGCTGGCGCTCGGCAGCTATCTGCTATTCACCTACGGATTGGGGATCTCGCTGCCGACCGGTAGCTGGATCGAGCCGCTGCTGGGGAGCAACTGAATGTTCGATTTTCTGATCCAGGGCTTCGGTGTCGCCCTGACCCCGCTCAATCTGGGGCTGGCCTTCCTGGGCGCGCTGCTCGGTACGCTGTTCGGCGCCCTGCCGGGCATCGGGCCGATCAACGGTATCGCCATCCTGATGCCGCTGGCCTACACGCTGGGGCTGCCAGCGGAGTCCGCGCTGATTCTTCTCGCCGGCATCTACACCGGCTCCGAGTATGGCGGGCGCATGTCGAGCATTCTGCTCAACGTACCCGGCGACGCCGGCGCGGTCATGACCACGCTGGACGGCCACCCGCTGGCCAAGAAGGGCCTCGCCGGGCCGGCCCTGGGTCTGTCGGCGGTCAGTTCGTTCATCGGGGCGACTATCGCCATCGTCGGTCTGACGCTGTTCGCGCCGCTGCTGGCGGTCGTTGCCGTCAAGTTCGGCCCTGCCGAATTCTTCGCACTGATGATCTTCGCCTTCGCCTCGATGTCCGCGATGATGGGCAAGGATCCGCTCAAGACGTTGATCGGCGCCGTACTCGGGGTATTGATCTCTACCGTCGGCGTCGACTCCGGCACCGGCGTGCTGCGCTTCACCTTCGACATGCCCGAGCTCTACGACGGCATCGATTTCGTGGTGATGATCATCGGCCTGTTCGCGGTCAGCGAGATCCTGCTGATGCTCGAGCACGCCTTCCGTCACGACCAGGAAGGCGAGATGGCGCCGATCGGCCGTGTCATGGTCAAGATGAGCGAAGTGCTGTACTGCAAGTGGGCGATCCTGCGCTCCAGCGTGATCGGCTTCGTCATCGGCGTGCTGCCGGGCACCGGCGCCTCCGTCGCCAGCGCCGTGGCCTATACCACCGAAAAGCGCATCAGCGATCACGACAACAGCTTCGGCACCGGCAACATGCGCGGCCTGGCCGCGCCGGAAGCGGCCAACAACGCCTCCGCCGCCGGCTCGTTCGTCCCCATGCTGACGCTGGGCATTCCCGGCTCCGGCACCACCGCGATCCTGCTCGGCGCGCTGATGCTCTACAACATCAATCCGGGCCCGATGATGTTCCGCGAGCAACCGGTGGTGGTGGGCGGTCTGATCGCCTCGCTCTATATCGGCAATGTCATGCTGCTGCTGCTGAACCTGCCGCTGGCCGGCGTATTCGCCCGCGTGTTGCAGGTACCGCGCTGGCTGCTGGTGCCGAGCGTGGCGATTCTCGCCTTCGTCGGCGTCTATCAGCTGCATTCCGATTTGATGGCGATCTACCTGATGCTGGTCATCGGTGTGTTCGGCTACCTGCTTCGCAAGTTCGGCTTCTCGCTGGCGCCGGTGGTGCTCGGCTTCGTGCTCGGCGGGCTGATGGAAGAGAACCTGCGTCGGGCGCTGTCGATCAGCGGAGGCGACGTCGGCATCCTGTTCCAGTCCGGCCTCTCCATCGGGCTATGGATCGCCGCGGCGTTAGTGGTGGTGGTGCCGATGTTCGCCGGCAAGCTCAAGGCAAAGTTTATACCTCAGAAAATCTGATCTCAGTTGTACCCGGTCAATTTAGCCTCGTAGAAACGAGGCTTTTTTTTGTTTTTATATAGTGGATCAACTGAGTTGGATTTCCCTTTTTGCCTATATCTGTAAGTTGCCTCTCGAGTAATAGCTTTTCTTCGAAGAAATAATCTTCCGTTATGGCGGCGGTAGGAACGTCGAGTCAGGTTTGCTTTTTCAGTGAGAGAAACCTCCTTTTCCCAGAAAGAAATTCTCAGAAAAGAGAAGTGCGGATAATCTGACAAGTCTCAATGGCTCACTAAAGGTGGAACAGCTATGACGGATGTGAAGAAGACAAAGGTAGACCAAGCGACTCTGAAAAAAATCGCCATCGAGTCACTTGGACGACTTGAAATCAAGGGAAGTGACGCTGATGCCGTGGCGGATGTGTTGGTCATGGCTGACATGATGGGGATCCATACTCACGGTGTTGCCAGGATCCTGTCGTATGGGGAAAGAATTAAAGTAGGAGGGATCAACGCTAAGCCTGATATTAAGGTTCGTCAGTCCTACCCCACAGTTGCGACCATGGATGGCGATAACGCGATTGGCCCTCTATTAGGCAGTAAAGCAATTTTCCATTCGATGGAAATGGCATCTGAGTTCGGTATGGGGATGGTATTCGTCAATGGGAGCAATCATTTTGGCCCTATAATGCCATATTCTTTCATGGCAGCCGAACAAGGGTATATGAGCTTCATTGCCAGTAACGCAACGACAACGATAGCCCCCTACGGCGGTACAGTGCCGAAACTGGGAAATAATCCGCTGGGCTTTGGCTTTCCCCATCCCAAAGGTGAGCACTTCCTGCTTGACATGGCACTGAGTACGGTAGCTCGTGCGAAAGTTCGAGCAGCGAGAGATCAACAAAAATCGATTCCGCTCGACTGGGCAACGGATTCCAATGGTATTCCGACTAGCGACCCTAATGAAGCGCTGTCTGGTATGTTGCAAACGATTGGTGGCTATAAAGGTTATGGCCTTGCTTTGGCTGTTGACATGCTGGCGGGCGTCCTGTCGGGAGCCGCTTATCTCAATCATGTAAAAGCGTGGGATAAGCAACCTGACCAGCCTCAAAATCTAGGCCATTTTTTCCTGACGATAAATACTAAAGGATTAGGAGAAAATGATTGGCTTGGCGAAAGAATGGTCGATTTTTCTAGTATCATTCATGATACACCGCCCATCGATGTCAGTAATCCAGTGCAGCTCCCGGGCGAGAGAGAACTACGAGCTTTGCGCCACCATAGAGAGTACGGGGTGGCGTATGATACGCAACAACTGAGGGCGCTTCAGGAATCTTAGCCTCAGTATCGTCATCAAGAGGAAACGGTGAAGTACGATCTTGCTTCGTTGAATATTTTCCTCTGCGTGGCGGAGGAAAAGAGCCTGACACGGGCTTCCGTGAGAGCCCACATTGCTGTTTCCGCGGTCAGCAAGAGAATTGCCGAGCTCGAAGACAGAGTTGGAACCCCTCTCTTTGTGCGGTTTGCGCGCGGCGTTGAGCTGACGACGGCGGGCGAAGCGCTGTTAGTTCATGTACGTCGCGTCTTCATCAGCATCGGTGAAATGGATGAGGAGCTGTCCAGTTTTTCCGATGAAATCAGGGGAAGCGTCAAGGTTTGCGCTACGACCTCGGCGCTTTCGCAATTTCTGCCGTTCGATATTGCCTCCTTCTCACGTAAGTACCCCAAAATAAATTTGAATATCGAGGGGAGAGTAGGAGGGGCTATTCTTCGTCTTTTGAAGAGCGGTGATGCCGATTTAGGTGTATTCGCCGTGCAGTCCATTCCTTCGGATATCGAAATTTTTCGCTATCGCACTTATAAGTTGGCGGTAGCAGTTCCCTTGGGCCACCCTTTAATCAAAAGTTCTTCAGTCAGATATGAAGCGCTAGCCGGTTACTCGGTTGTCGCTCAGCATGCGGACAGTTTGCTGTACGAACTTTTGGACAAAGAGGCCGAAATTTGCGGATTCAAGCTAAAAGTCAGTGTCAGAGTCAGTAGCTTTGACTGTATGTGTCAGCTGGTGGCCTGTCAGTATGGTTTGGCGATCATGCCCAGAGAAACGATTGAGGTCTATGCAAAGTCCATCCCTATTGCTGCGGTTGAACTGGATGAAGCTTGGGCCAGTCGTGACCTCGTTATTGGCGTCAAGGCGAACCGGATTTTGGATCCTGCCGTTAAGTCTTTAGTGGAACACTTAAAGAACACTTGATCATTAAGCCCTTGTAGTCATGGAGCTTTCTGGTCGCGGAAACGCTAGGTTGCCTGATTGCGAATTCTCAGTGTTTCTTTGCTTGTTTAGTCTTTCGATGCCTCCAATATTTCCAATCTCGTAGCGGTGATATTGGTAATGATAGATAATCGAGGGGTTAGACGATGAAACATGCAATCAAAAAAATATTTTTTCCCTTTTTCCTCTTGGCTCTGAGTCCGCTTGCCTTGGCTTATGAGCCGGGTAACAAAATAGAGTGTATTGCGCCGGCGGACCCGGGTGGTGGTTGGGACTTTACTTGTAGAAACGCAGCTAATGTCTTCAAGGAATTGGAACTCGTACCGAAGACCATGCAAACCATCAACATGGCTGGCGCTGGGGGCGGAGTCGCTTTTGCACATACGGTAAGTAAGCGCAGCGGAGACAATGATCTACTCGTTGCAGCATCCACCTCGACCGTCACTCGCCTGGCGCAAGGTCAATTCCCGGGTATGGACGTCAGTATGGTGAACTGGCTGGGAACAATTGGTGCCGATTATGGCGTGATAGCCGTTTCCAAGGACTCGCCTTATCAAAACTTAACGGAACTCATGAATGCGCTGGAGGAGGATCCGCGTTCGGTCAAGTTCGCCGGCGGTAGCGCCAATGGCGGATGGGATCACCTCAAGGTACTGATCGCTGCCAAGGCCGCCGGTGTAGATGACCTGCCACGTATTCCGTATCTCTCCTACAACAACGGCGGCGAAGCCATTACTCAGCTCATCGGTGGTCATGTAGGGGCTTTCACAGGGGATATTACGGAAGCCACGGGCTTTTTCGAGTCGGGTGATCTCCGCGTATTGGCCGTGCTGTCCGAGGAGCGTCTGCCTGGTGAGTTTTCAAGCATTCCGACAGCGAGAGAGCAAGGGATTGATGCGATAGGGGCCAACTGGCGCGGTTTCTACATGCCGGCCGACATCGACGAAGACGCCAAGCAGTACTGGGTCGATGCCGTCGACAAGCTCTATGCCAG